>NZ_BLXW01000008.1:0-164554 GCF_054784495.1 Geomonas sp. Red276 | reverse complement strand
TCAGTACCGCTTTAACCGTCGTTTCGATCTTGCTGCTATGCTTCCCCGCCTCGCTGCTGCCGCTGCCCGGACTGGCAGCCGACCAGAGCGGTGGTTACGCCTAGCGGAAGATTGGCGCTAATCAGGAAAAGGAAAGGTAGTAGGAATAACTAGATAACGGATCGGATCTCTAGCAACGGACTGAGAGAACAGTTTCCCCTCTGGATAAAGCTCCCAACCGTGTACTCTCTAACCGGCCGACGGCGGACAAAAAAAGGCCCCGCTCCTTCCGGGGCGGGGCAATCGCAAAAGGTGAAGCTTTTCTGCTGCAGCTGTTGTGGCAGTGTCCGGTGTTGATTGAACACTGGGATTTGATTTAATTCCTGCAGGATACAGGCCATTTTGGACCAAAGTTAATTTCAACGCACCATTTTTGTCATTCTTTTGTAATTTGGAGGTTTTATGACTGTAATGCAATCTGCCTTCTTTCAACAACCACGCCTCGCTGCCGAGAGATGACGTTCTTTCGCGTACCATCTACGCCAAACCGCGCAAAAGCCCGCCCGAGCATCACTCCCACAGCCAACCGAGCGAAAAAAACCCCGCCTCTTTCGAGGCGGGGCCATTACATACGGATTAGAAGGTTAATGGACTACCTTCTAGCGCCGTTCCTGATCAGGTACCCCTTCAGGGCAGTGATGCTCACGCTGGAGCCGGACTGGCCTGCCGCGATCCGGTCGGAGTTCGGAGCGGAAATCGCGGTGGAGTAGTTGGTGAAGTTGATGATGTTGTTCGGATCGGCGGCGACGGTCCTTCTGTCGGCGTCGATGCCAGCCTGGCCTTTCTGCAGGTACACGAGGGAGTCGGTGATGAGTGCACGCATGAAGGCGCGGTTGTGGACGTGGGAACCCTTCTCAGCTTTGAGCAGTTTGAGGTTGAGTGCTGCACCCATGGTCTGCTTGCCGGTGACGGTTACGCTGTTCGGGTTGGCGGTCCAGTTGGTGGCGCTGGTGCCGAAGGCCGCGTCGGTGAAGAAGTACGGGTTCTTGTCGTTGTTGAAGTACAGACCGTATTTCTCGAGCTCGTAGGCGAGCAGGTCGAGAGACCTGTCGACCAGTGCCTTCTCGCCGATGGCGACTTCTTCCATGTCCTCACCGCTGTGGCAGCCGAAGCAGCCGTTCGGCGCGGTGTTGGTACCCCAAGTGGCCTTGGCAGCTTCAAAGGCATTGAAGGTGTGGGTGTTGGTGGGTCCGAGGTGGCAAGCCACGCACTGACCTTTGTTCCCGGAGCCGCGGATGTTGCCGGTGTTGGCGGCTTTCAGGGTGGAGGTGGTGTAGTTGTCCATACCAAGCTTGCCGTGGCTCCAGTTGGCGTTACGGCCAACCTTGCCGGCGGCGCCGTAGGTGTTGTAACGAACACCCGAGGTGTAGAACTGGAAGCCGCCTTTGCCGTAGAAGACAGCGGCTGCGGCAAGGTAGTGCGGGTTCTTGAAGCCGGTGTTGCTGAAGTCTGCAGTCGAAGCGTTGATGGAACCGCCGTTTTCGCGGCCAGCGTGGCACGGGATGCAGACGTTGGACTCGCCCATGTTCTCGTAGGCGGTGTAGGCAGGAGCGGTCAGGCTGAAGCCGCCCTGAGCTGCCTGGTAAGTGTTGCTCATGGTACGGATGCTGGTTTTCCAGCTGGTGCTGCTGTGGCAGGCGGTGCAGCCCAGGACCTGTTTGGTGGTGTCAGCAGCGTTGCCGATGAAGGCCGGGGTAGCGATCTTCCCGCCGTTGGCGTTGACGCTGCTCATGGCGTTCACGAAGCCCTTGGTGGTGTGGCACGGGGTGCAGCCGGAGCGGCTGGAGAGGTTGAGGAAGTTGTAGTCGGTCCATGCCAGACCGTTGATGTCGCCGTGAGCGGACTCAGCGTAGTTGGCGTTGATACCTTTACCCTGAACACCGGAGATGTTCGGGAAGGCAGCCTTCGAAGCGGAGTAGCCCGGGCTGTCGGTGCCGTGACCGTAGCCGTGGCAATCGTTGCACTGCGAGCCGGCAACTACGAACTGAGCCTGGGTGAAGGTCTGGCCAGGGACGTTGGTAGCGGCGGTGTTGTAGTGCGGAGCACCCTGGACACCCGGGATGGCTTCGCCGTTGAGGTTGTTGGTGGTGGTCCCGAAGTGGCAGCCGAGGCAGCCCGGGTCGTTGGTGGCGGTAAGTGCGTTAGCCACGTCGAGGTTGGCGTTGTACAGAGCGTTGCCATTGACACCCATGGCCTGGACGGTCGCTGCGGCAGAGCCGTTCAGGGTGTTGTCGTCGAGGATGTCGATGGAGTCGGTCAGCAGCCTGCGGGCGTAGGACGGGTTGTGGGCGTAGGCAGCCGGGTCGGTGGTGTTGAAGAGGTACCAGTTGAACCAGGCACCCATGTTGCGCTGAGCAACGACGTTGTCCTTGGTGCCAAGGCTCATGTCGAAGGCTTTGCGCTCGGCCAGCGGAGTGACGCCGTCCTGGGTGATCCCCTTCTTGACGAGGAGGTTGCCGAGGGCGTCGACCAGTGCCTTGAACTCGCCCTTCCGGGTGTTCAGGTTCTGGTAGGTGAAGTCGCTCGGGTGGCACTTGGCGCACGCGGTGCTGGTGATGGAGGTGAAGTTGCCGTTGGCATCCTTCGCGCCGATCTCCAGGTTATGGGTTGCCCCGGCGGTGTTCATGTGGCAGCCAACGCAGGTGCCCTGGGTGACGCCGGTGTTGTTGTAGCCGGTGCCGGTGCCGTAGTTACCGATCCTCTGGTGGCGGGCACGATCCTGGTAAGCGAAGCCGTTGTTGGTGGAGCCGTTCTGGACGGTGAACTCGTAACCACCCATGCCGGCCACGATGGCGGCAGGCTGTGCGGCGTGCGGGTAGATTGCGCTGCCGGCGGAGTACTGCTTGAAGTTGCCGAGAGCGAACACGTCTTTGATCTCCTGGCCGGAAGCACGCTGGCTGTGGCAGGGGAGGCAGAGGTTGGAGTTCTTGTTGTCCGGCAGGGTCAGGGTGCTGTTGACCAGCACGTTGTTGGCCAGGGCGTTTTTGTAGCCGTAGCGAGCCATGTACTTCGCGCCGCCCAGGTGCTGGGAGGTGAAGTTGGCCAAACGCAGGGTGCCTTTGTCCACGCTGTTGTGGCAGGCGGAGCAGACGATCGGCTCGGAGGTGTTGTCGGAAGCGAGGCCAACCGGAGCGATGTTGGTGAAGCCGGAGTCGACGAACTGGGCGAAACCGTTGGCGGTATGGCAACGGACGCAGTTACGCTGGCTCGGATCGACCTGGTAGTTGACGCCAGCAACACCCATGGTTTTGAAGTTTTCGCTCGGGCTGCCGTCGAAGGCCGGGGTGGTGGTGGAGCCGTGGCCGCCTTCGGCCCAACCGGCGTTGATGGTGTTGTTGTGGCTGTGGCAGGAAGCGCAGGTGGTGCGCGGGGTCATGTAAGCAGTGGTGTTGTCGGTCTTGAAGTGCGAGGCTTTGCCGATCCCGTTGGAGCTGAAGATCGAGTAGGCAGAACCAGGAGTGTGGCACTTCTGGCAACCGGTAGCCAGGCCAGCGGTGTGAAGCTGGTTGGCGGTGGAGAGGTTAGCGAACTCGGCCTCGAGGGAGTGCGGGTTGTGGCAGGCGATGCAGGATTCGCCGGTCGGGCCGCCGATACCGTCATAGATGGCGTAGGTGCCGGTGTAGTGGCTCGATTTCTCGAAGAGTGCGACGCTGAAGCCGTGCTTGCTGCCGGTGTGGCAGGTGTAGCAGGTAGAGCGTGCGGTCGGGAGGTTGGTGCCGCCCGGGTTGTGGGTGTCGTGGCAGGCGATGCAGCCGTCGCCGCCAGGACGGGTGTAGGTGATCTTCTGGCCGCTCGCGCGGGAAGAGTAAGCGACGTAGCCGATGGAACGGCCGTTTTTCACGTAGCCAGGCACGTTGCGGGAGGGACCCATGCCAGGTTTGAAGTGGCAGCGGAACGCGCAGGTGGTGGCTGCACCGAACTCGGTGGTAGTCCAGCTCTCGTTCGGGTTGATCTGCTCCGGCACGGCGCCACCGGCAAACTCAGGACCGTACTCGAAGGAGTTGTTCCAGTGCTTGGACCCGAGGAACTCGTCGGTCGGGCCGCCGTGCTTGCCACCGGAAGCATGGCAGACGGTGCAGGTGGTGTCGAAGTCGAGGATCTGGACATCGTGGGCAACCGCGGAGGAGTAAACCTTCTGGGTGAAGGCCCCGCCAGTTACCAGAGCGCCGGAGTGGCAGGTAGCGCAAGACGGTGCGGCATTGCTCTTGAAGTGGCACTTCTGCGAGCAGCCAGCGTTGGCGCTGGTGTTGTTTGCGTTGGTCCAGTGTGCGGACTGGTTGAAGGTAGCCGCAGTCGAGTTGGCGTGGCAGGTGGTGCAGTAGATGGAACCGTCAGCCTGCTGCATGGTGAAGCGGTTCACGGTGCTCTTGGTCACGTCGCCCGGCATGGTGCTGTGGCAGGAGACGCAGTCGATTGCATTCTGCTTGTGGACGGAGTTGCTCCACATGGTGGCGGTTGCCTGAACCTGAGCCGAAGCCTGGGCGTGGCAGGTGCTGGTGCAGCCCTGCATCTGGCCGGTGTTGTCGGTGCCCGGGGTGTAGCCGAGGGTCAGCGGCCCGGTGACGGCAGAGATGGTCACCACCACGGAACCTTTCCAGGGAGCCGAGGTGTTGCCCTGGGCGTCGATCATGGTGACGGCGCCGTGGCCGGTGCCGGTCAGGGAAAGGGCGGTGATGCTGTTGTAGGGAGCCATCGGGGAAACGACCAGTTTCACGTCGTTACCGTAGGCAACCTTCGGGTTCACCGGCAGGATGCCGTTGGCTGCGGAGCCGGTGTTGGTGGTCACCGTGTTGACCAGCTTCTTGTAGTTGGCGGTGACATTGAAGACTCTGCCTGCCTGGGAGGGATCCACGTTGACGGTGTAGGTTCCGTCGGCGGCCGGGGTCAGGGTGGACAGAATGTTGGTGCTGTTCTTGTAGATGCTCGCCACCTCGAAGCCGGTGGAAGCCTTGACGGTCACCGGAATCGTCGTGGTGTCGGAGTAGTTGTACATCTTCATCCCGTAGCTGCCGATCGACGGCTTGCCGGCAACCGAGATGGTGCCGCCGGCGCTGCCGTTTTGCAGCTGGAGCTGCCAGGTCTTGCCGGCGGAGGTGTTGGCGTTGAGCCCGACGAAGCCCGCGAAGACTTTCACGGTGTGGTTCGGGGTCGTGACCGGGATGGTAAAGGTCGCGGTCGGATCGGCAACTGTCTGGACGACGTTGTCGACGGTAACCGTCGAGATCTTGTAGTTAGCGGCCGGCTGGACGTACACCGGAACCGCATTGGCAGTCGTGAAACTGCTGAATTTGATGGCCCCGACACCGGAAAGTGCGGTGCCGTTCGCAACCTTGATGCTACCACCGAGGGAGGTAGTTTTGGTCTCCACCCAGTAGGTCGAGAAGGCTGTGGCTGCCCACGCCCAAACGACCGCTACAAGGGTGAGAGAGACCATTGTTGCCAGTCCTTTTCTCATGTCGTAAGTCCCCTTTAAATTAGAAATTCAAATCGCATCAAAAGTGCCCATTGAACATGTGGTCCGTTCGGGGCTCTCAAACCGGCAGGGAGCGCCCCGAGGGTCCTACTACTTCACGTGGCAGGAGAGGCAGATGAGCGACTCGCTCTGCTTGGCGTAGAGGAAGTAGTTCGGGGCCGCCATGGGGTACGTGGTGCCGCCGACGGTGAGGTTCTTCGGACCGTCGGTGAAGTTATCCTGGGTGGCGTTCTCTTTGTTGTGAACCTCGTGGCAGGTGGCGCAGGTCATGATGTTGGCGCCGTAGAGGTTGTCGACGATGCGCTTGCCGCCCACGTTACGCTGAACGTAGTTGTACTTGCCCTGGGTGGTGTTTTCCACGGTGATGGAAAGGGCGTACCCTTTGTCGGCGGAGACGATCTCGGTGTCGCCGGTCGGGTTGTGGTTGGCGTCGAGGGCGCCGTTCTGGGAGTTGGAGTTACGCCAAGCGGCCAGTTCCACGTAGTCGAACCCGATCGGGTGGGTCTGGGTGAGGTCCTTGCCCAGCGCCCCGCGGCCCTGCTGGTTGGTGTAGGTGGTCACGTTGGCGATCGAGGTGGTTGCCTGGCTGGCGTCTTTGCCGAAGGCGGAGTTGTGCTCGTCAACGGCGATGGCGCCGTCATGGCAGCTCATGCAGAGACGGCTCGGGCCGGCCAGCGGATCGGTGATGGTGAACTCGCCGTTGTTGGAGTTCATCGGGGTGGCCCAAGCATAGGGGGTGTAGGTGGTGACATCGGGAATGTCATGGTTCCACAGCGGGAGGTTGTAGCCGCCATCCGAGGACTGGGCGTGGTGAGGGGTGTGGCAGAAGACGCAGACTCGGGCCATCGAGTCTGCCTGGCTCCCAACCACCAGCGTCATGTCGTGCAGGGAGCCGTTGACCCCCGTGGCGGCCGGAAGACCGCCAAGAGCGGTACTAGCTGCCGCAAGACAACCAACTGCTGCGACTGTTGCCAATACTTTTTTCATGTTGCCTCTCCTTTTGTACTACTGAAGATATGAAACACTGACAGCACTTTGTGCAAAAATTGATCCCTCCGGGTAATCTCTGTGTAATTTTTATCGACAGTCATGTTCGTTTTTTGTTTAACGTTCCGTCATTTTTACGTAATTTTTTGTACAGCGATACGTAATCGGCATGAGGCAGGAGAGGGCGCCGGCTCATACCAACGGCTTAGGTCAGGCTATTTCACCGGGATGAAGGTTATTTCACGGAAGGGGGCGGCGGTCATTTCGCGGAAACACCGGTTAAGGGATCGACGGCAAGCGAGGTGGCGGGAGAGAGAGGCAGAGGAGAGGTGGGGATGGGGTAAAGGGGAAGGGACGCGTAGCGGAAAGATCATCGCTGATCGGCTATAAAAAAGCCCCGCCTCTTGCGAGGCGGGGCAGGTACTGCATTGCAGAAGACTTCAGGAGCTACTACGGACGCTCAAGCGGAGAGTTGGCGACGGCGTCGTAGTTGTTCCAGTTGCCGTAGGTGCGGTTCCAGTTGAAGAGGAACAGCGAGGCTTCGGTGGTGCCGGTGCCCATCACGTCCAGGTTGCTCTGGATGATGCCGGTGGTGGCGTTGGCGGAGCCGTCCTGGGTGTAAGCAACGGAGCCGATGCCGTACACGGCGGGCATCATGGTGGTGGCGGTAGCGCTGACCGAGAAGTTCATGGCGCCATCATCGAGGAAGTCGATGGTGTCGTACAGCGAACGACGGGTAGCGGTACGGGCGTGGGCGAAGGCAGCCTTGTCCTGGTAGCTGTAGAGGGCCACGTTGTAAGCGGCACCCATGAGCTTGGCGGCGGCGGCGTTGGTCAGCCAGTAGTTGCCGTTGCCGTCGGTCTGTACTGCGGCACCGAGGGACTGGGCGATGGTCGGGTTGGCGGTCAGCCAAGCCTTCCTGGTGTAGTCGGTGACGGTGGTGATGCCGTCCATTTCCTTGGTGTTGTCATCGACGGTGGTGATGCCGTAGTTCTGGGCGAGCAGGGTGCTGGCCAGGGTGACGGCGCTGTTGTAAGCCTCTGCCTGAGCATCGAGGAAGTAGGTCTGGAAGTCGCTGAAGGTGTTGAGTGCGTGACCGTTCTCGCTGGTGTGGCAGTTGATGCAGACCTGGTTGAAGGCGTCTGCGTTGATGTCGAGGCTGTGACCGCCGTCTGCGCGGTGAGCCAGGGAGGTGCCGTTACCCTGCATGTGGCAGGTGACGCACGGACCGCCGGTGGAGAGGACGCCAGCGGCGAGGCCGTGGCCGACAGCGGTGGAACCGAGCAGCCTGTGGGTGCTGGTCACGCCACCGGTCAGGTCGAGGCTGGAGGTGACGGTTTTGGCGTAGGTGGTAGCGGTACCGACCGAGGTGTAGTTCTTGAGGGTCGGGTAGGAAGCGCTAGCCGAGGTGAAGGAAGCGAAGGCGACCTTCATGTACATCACGCCGGCGACCGGGAGGTTGTGCAGGGTCGGACGGCTCTTCACGTTGGAGATGGTGAAGTTCGGGTTAGCAGCGATGGTAGCGATGTGCTGACCGGTGCCGCGGCCGGAGTGGCAAGTCACGCAGAGGTTGGAGTCCTGGACATCCGGGAAGTTAGCCTGGGTGCGTGCGCGGTAGGTCAGGTGGGTGCCGTTGTCGACAGCCGAGATGTTGTAGAAGATGACTGCGCCAACGCCGGAGGTGCCGTTGCCGGTACCAGCGGTCTGAGCGATGCTGCGACGGTCGTTGCCGGTCGGAAGCGGGCTGACGTGGCAGGCGTTGCAGTTGAGCGGGGAGTTAACCTTGCCGGCGTCGGTCCTGGTCAGCGGAGCAACGCTGGCGTAAGCGCCACCGTTGGTGAACTGGAGGAAGCCGTCCACGGTGTGGCAGCGGACGCACTCAGCGCTCGGGATTGCGGTCCCGTTGTAGGGGGTGGCGCTACCGCGGGTGGAGGAGGAGAGGCTTGCGCCCCAGCCGGCTTCCGAGGTGAGGCCATGGTCGGACTCGGACCAGGCGACGCGAGCGGCAGCCTGGAGAGCGGTTTCGTTCGGGTTGTGGCAGTCGGTGCAAGAAGCAGTGCTGATCATGTACTGGGTCTTGGTAGCACCGGCGGCGTAGTGGTTGTTGGCGTTGTTCAGCGCGGTGATGGCGGCATCCTGGGTTGCGGCGCTGAAGCCGGGGAAGTAACCGTCAGCCGAAGCGTTGTCGTAACCGAGCTGGCTGATGGCGTCGGCGACCGAAGCGGTGCTCGGAGCGCGCAGGGCGTTGATGGTGTCGTTAACGAGCTGCTTCAGGTACTGCGGGTTGTGAGCGTAGGCACCTTCGTCGGTGGTGGAGAAGGCCACGCCCCACAGGAGCTGCAGGTTGTAGTAGGCGCCGACGAGGTCGGCGAACTTGGCGGATTTGCCGGTGAAGGAAACGCCGGAGATGCCGCGCTTGTTGTCAGCCCAGCTCCACTTGTAGCTGGTGGTGCCGTACTGGGTCACGGTAGCGCCGGTGACGATCGGGGTACCGTAGACGTTGTTGCTGGTCTTCATGACTTCGGCCAGGGCCACGACGGCGGCCTGGAAGTTAGCCTTGGCGTCGTCGAGGGAAGCGCCGTTGAAGCTTGCGCTGTGGCAGTTAGCGCAGAGGGTCGGCAGGCTGCCGTCCGCCTTCACGATGGAGAACTCGTGCTTGCGGTAGGTAGCGGTTTTGCCGGCCTCACCGGTCTGGGTTTTGAAGTCCATGTGGCAAGAGACGCACGGACCCGGGGTCGGATCGGTGGAAGCGTTGCCGTTGACAGCGGTCACCACGCTGTTCACGCCGATGGTGGCGTGGCCGTTGGCGGCGGTGGTGTAAGCGGAGAACTTGTAGCCGAGCTTCGCGTCGAGGATGGCGGCCTGGTACACACCGTGCGGCAGGCTCGGGGTCCCGGCGAAGGTAAGGGTGGTGTAGTTGGCGTAAGCGCCCAGGGCCTTGATGGCGGAACCGTCGGTTGCGCCGGTACGGCCGGAGTGGCAGGGTACGCAGACGTTGGAGTAGCCGAAGTTGTTGAACTTGGCCTGGCCCACGAACTTCTTAACCTTGGAGACCGAGTAGTTGTAGTACATGGTGTACGGGGTCTTGGCGGCGCGGATGGAGTTCGGGTTCCAGTTGTTCGGGTTACCTTCGGGGAGACCAACCTCGGCCTCGCCGCTGATGGCGCCTTTGCCGGTCACGTGGCAGGCGCGGCAGGTGATGACCTCGCCGGTGGCGTCGGCTTTGTTAGCGAAGCCCCAGGCGCGGAGGTCCTGGAAGCCGGACTGAACGAAGTTCACGAAGCCGGTAGCGGTGTGGCAACGTACGCAGCCGTCCTGCTTGACGTTGGCCGGGGTGTACACGGTGGCGGTAGCAGCGGAGTAGCCGGCGAACTTGAAGCCGTCGATGGCTTTCCAGCGGCCGTTCGGATCGGCGTGCATGGTGGTGGCGTATTCGGCGTTGATGTAGTTGTTGTGGCCGTGGCAGTCGGTGCAGCTGTTGTTCGGGGTCACGTACTGGGACTGGACGTTGACGGTGACGCCGGTCAGTTGGGCAGCGGAGTACCAGCCGGCGTTAGCGCTGAAGCCGTGCAGGTAGTTGCTGTTGTCGGCGGAGCTGGCAGCGGAACCGCTCTGGTTGACGTGCGGAGCGACCATCTGGCCGTTGGAGCTGAAGATGCCGTACGGACGGCCCGGGGTGCGGGCGTGGCAGCTGTCGCAGGCGCCGGCAGTGGTCTTGGCGTAGGTGGTGGCGTCGTAGCCCGGGAAGGTGGCCTTGGTGCTGTGCGGATCGTGGCAATCCTGGCAGGCGACTTCCTTATCGCCGTACATGTAGTACGGGTTGAGGTAGTGAGCGGACTTCTGGTAAGCGGCGGTCGGGGTCCCGTGGTGCGAACCCTGGTGGCAGCGCCAGCAGGTGGATTCCATGGTCGGGGTGTACGGATCATGGGCGACGCTGTTGGCGGAGTAACCGGCGAAGGTGCCGTCGGCGTTGATGTTGTTGTCGGTGCCGGCAGCGTTGCCGCGGTGGCAGGTGGCGCAGCCAGTCTGGTTGGCGCTCTTGAAGTGGCACTTGTTGGTGGCGCAGGTGGCCAGCTGGTCGCCGGCAACGGCGCTGTCGCCGTTGTTGCGGAGGTTGGTCCAGTGCGGGCTGGTCAGGAAGCCTTCCACGTTGGCGTCAGCGTGGCACTTGGAGCAGACCACGGTGGAGCCGATGGTCATGGTGGCTTTGTTGACGGTGTCGCTGGTCCAGGGACCGGGCATGGTCTGGTGGCAGCTCACGCAGTCAACGGCGTTACGCTTGTGGTTGGAGGCGTTCCACTGAGCCGGAACGGCCTGCACAGCGGCGGAGGCGGAGAGGTGGCAGGTGTTGGTGCAGCCGCCCATCTGGCCGGTGTTGTCGGTGCCGGCCGCGTAGGAGATGTTCAGCGGGCCGGTGACTTTGGAGATGGTCACCACGACCGAACCTTTGAAGGGAGCGGCGGTGTTGCCCTGGCTGTCCACCATGGAGATGGCGCTGTAGGCGGAACCGGTCACGGTGATGCCGGTGACGGTGTTGTAGGGAGCCATCGGGGCCACGATCAGCTTGACGTCGTTGCCGTAGGCTACTTTCGGGTTGACCGGGAGGATGCCGTTGGCAGTGGAGCCGGTGTTGGTGGTCACCACGTTGACCTGCTTCTTGTAGTTGGCGGTCACGTTGAACACCTTGCCGGTGACGGAGGGGTCAACAGTGTAGGTACCGCCGGTGGTGGCGAAGCCGGACTGCAGCACGCCGTTGACGTACAGGCTCGACACGTAGAAACCGGTGGAGGGAGCAACGGTGACCGGGATCGCGGTGGTGTCGGAGAAGTTGTACATCTTCATGCCGTAGCTGGCGACGGAGTGGCCAGCGGCAGAGATGGTCCCGCCAGCGCTGCCGTTCTGGATCTGCAGCTGCCAGGTCTTGGCGGCGGAGGTGGTGGCGTTGGCGCCCACGAAGCCGGCGACGATCTTCACGGTGTGATCCGGAGTCTGCAGGCTGTTGTAGGTGTATGCGCCAGTGGCCGGCACGGTCTGAGCGACGTTGTCGACGGTGACGGTGGAAATCTTGTAGCCGCTATCCGGGGTAACGGTGACCGGAACAGCGTTGGCGGTGGTGAAGCTGGTGAAACGGATGGCGCCTACACCGGCAAGTGCGGTGTTGTTGGCCACCTTGATGCTACCACCAAGGGTGGTAGTCTTGGTCTCTACCCAGTAGGTCGAGTAGGCGGTGGCAGCCCACGCCCATACGACCGCTACCAGGGTAAGACAGACCAATGTTGCCAGTCCTTTTCTCATTTTATCTATCCCCTTTTCATAATAAGTAAGATCTCGGGTTCTTTTTGCTTGCCGGCCTCCCTCCGGGTGTCCGAAGGAAAGGCGAGCGGGCCGCCTAGGCGGCGCACCATTACTTCACGTGGCAGGAGAGGCAGATGAGCGAGTTGCTCTCTTTTGCGTACAGGAAGTAGTTCGGAGCGGTAACGGTCTGGCCGAGCTGGGTCCTGCTCACGCCATCGGTGAACGGGTCCTGGGTGGCGTTTTCTTTGTTGTGGACCTCGTGGCAGGTGGCGCAGGTCATGATGTTGGTGCCGTAGAGGTTGTCGACGATCTTCTTGCCGCCGGTGGCGCGGGTAACGGTGTTGTACACGCCCTGGGTGGTGCCGGTGGTGTCGACGCTGGTAGCGTAGGTGTGGTCGGAGGTCACGATCTCGGTGGACTTGGTGCCGTCGGCATTGGTGATGCCGTTGGTGGAGTTGGCGTTACGCCATGCAGCGATCTCGTTGTAGTCGAACCCGATCGGGTGGGTAGCGGTGAGGTCTTTGCCGAGAGCAGCGCGGCCCTGGCCGAAGCCGGTGTCCACGTTGGCGATGGAGGTGGTGCCGGTGGTGTTGCCCAGAGCGGAACCGTGCTCGTCGATGGCGATGGCGCCGTCATGGCAGCTCATGCAGAGACGGCTCGGGCCGGCCAGCGGGTCGGTGATGGTGAAGGTGCCGTTGTTGGAGTTGAGCGGGGTGGCCCAGGCGTACGGGGTGTAGGTGGTGGTGTCCGGAATGGTGTGGTTCCAGAGCGGAAGGTTGAAGCCGCCGTCATTGGACTGAGCGTGGTGAGGGGTGTGGCAGAACACGCAGACTCGACCCATGGAGTCGGCGGTCGGACCAACCACCTTAGTCATGTCGTGCAGGGAGCCGTTAACCCCGGTGCCGGCCGGGAGACCGGCGATGGCGGTACCCGCCACGGCGAAGGACCCGAACACTGCTGCTACTGCTAATACCTTTTTCATTCGTGCTTCTCCTTTGCATTGAATTGAATGCTATTGCATTCATCCCTCACGGGAATCGTAACCTCATGAATATTCGGAACTACCGACCTGCTCCTGACTCTTCCGTTGCTCCCCCTTTCCTAAATTTAACTGCGATCATTTCAACGCTATTGCTAGTGGTCCGTCTGGCTGTGCCTGGTGCGGGGTTACGCAATGCGCCACCCGTCACGTTTTCGTAACAGCAACTTGCGCACCACATTCGACGTTACGAAGTCGAAACGTTGTAACGGAAAGGAGTATGAGGGGCATTATAATGATGGGTTCACCGGTTATTTCCCTGTGGTTCATTTAAGTGGCCTGGCATTGTCATTTACCGGTCATTTTCGACCATTTCGGCCCCGTTCCGGCCGGGAGAGGACGGCCCGCGGAGCACCCGGAACTGCCCATGACGGGGGTGATTCGGCGATATAGCGATGGGAAGCTTGGTGTTTTCACGAGATGGGCATCCGGGGAATAACGGTGGGGAGCCGGAGCCCGCCGGTGGGGGCTCGGGGCTCATCGGTCCGACGGGGTGGACCGGGGTGGACCGGTGAAATCGCGCACACGAAAAAGGGCCTTCCCGGCTGGCGGGAAGGCCCTGGTTTCGGGCAGGGGTAGGGCTAGGGGTCAGCGCAGGCGGGGGAACACCAATCCGCGCCTCATCTTGAGCACCCCCGATATCGGGCCGTAGGACTCGGAGTTGCCGGGAGCCTGGTGGCAGACTACCACGCAGGTCCCGTTGCCGGGGGTGGTGGTCTCGTAATAGGGGTTGGTGAAGGTGTCGGAGGCGGCGTAGTCCCGGTCGAAGTTGATAAGGTGCGCGTTGTTGACGGCGTTTACCTTCGGGTTGCTGATCGGGACGCCGTGCGGGTCATGGCAGGCAAAGCAGGGTATCCGCCGGGTCACCACGTGGCTGAAGTGGTGGTTGGTCACCCCGGTGCTGAAGGCCGACCCGTTGCTGATGACGTAATTCTCCGAATGGCAGCGGAAGCAGACGGCATAGAGGGCGCTGCTGTAGGGCTCGCGGGTGGAGGGATCGGTCGACCCCAGCGGCATGTAGTAGCGGGCCATCAGGATGTGGACGAAGTTGGAGCCGTGCGGGCCGTTGGGGCCGGTCCCCCCCGCCTTGGTTCCCTGGTCGCTGTTGTGGCAGTCGGAGCAGTAGATCCTCGGCATCGGCTGCAGGTTGCTCAGGAGGCTCGCCGAGCCGATCTTGCTCACCCCGGTCACCGGGTGGTAGGAGGGGTTGGCCGTGTTGAAGCGCTGCTGCTGGTCGGGCTCGGGCACCATCCGGTTGGGCATCGGCTCGGTCTGCCCCGAGAACTGGGCGGCGGAAGGGCCGGAATGGCACTTGAAGCAGACGTCGAACTCGGTCTGCGCGTAGTTCCCCGCCGCGTCCACCCTCACCCCGGCCAGCCGCCCGTCGATGTTGGGAGGGTTGGAAAGGGGCGCATTGGAGCCGTTCACCTGGTGCGGGTTGTGGCAGTCCACGCACTGCACGTGGTAGTGGGAGGCCGCCACCGGCAGGGACTCCTTCTCGTCGTGATCAAGGAGCGGGTTCGGGTTGTGGACGTTGACCGGGTGACGGTAGAGGGTGGTCGGGTCGAAGAGCGGCTTCACGTTCACCGAGGTGGTGGCGGTGGCGCTCCCGTTGTGGCAGGAGGCGAGGCAGTTGTCCTCCATGTTGGCCCAGCTCAAAAGGCGTACCGGACCGGGTGCGCTGTGCACGCTGTGGCAGCTCAGGCACTGGTGGCCGAGGGTGGGGTCCTTGGTGTTGTTGTGGGTGGTGGCCGCCCACCCGGCCGGCTGGTGGCAGGCCACGCAGAGCGGCGAGCCGGTCATGTAGTTGGGGCTGGCCGGGTTGTCGGAGCCGTTGTTCATGACCAGGAAGTTGCCGTACTCGTTGTCATGCGGATCGTGGCAGGCGGTGCATTCCAGGTTGATCCCCTTCTCGAGCCGGATCTGGGGGGGGAGGTTGGACGGGGAGACCAGGTGGCTCGCCAGCGCAAGCGTGTCGGTGTACTGGAAGGAGATCGGGTGGTCATCCCTCAGGTCGGTGCCGAGGTTCGCGTTGACGGTGGCGTTCAGCGCCCCGGAGGCCCCCGCGATCTGGTCGTAGGGCATGTAGGTCTGGTCGGAGAGGTGGCTTCCGACGTACTTCGACAGCGCGAGCGTGCCGTCGTGGCAGCTCAGGCAGAGCCTGGAGGCGCCGGTCGGCTTGTCCGGCTTCGGGCTCGCGTTCAGCGTCGAGGACTGGTTGTACGGCTGGTAGGGGGTGGAGTCCGGCGACAGCGAACGGCTCCAAAGCGGCGTGCCGCTGATCGCGTTGTGGGGGACATGGCAAAAGACGCAGACCTGGGTCTCGCCGGCGAAGGTTACCCCCGGGCGCCCCGAGGCCCGGCCCCGGCCGCCGGAGGCGGAGAGGTTGTGGGGGGAGTCGAGCACGCTCATCTTGCCGTGGGCCGCCCCGGCGGCACCAAGGACGGCAACGAGAGCCAGCGCGGGGAGACAAAGCCGCCGGGCCAAGGTCGTGAAGCTACGCTTTGAATCCATGGTTGTTACCTCTTGGGCGCCGCGGCTACGCCGGAGACCGCGGACGATTCCCGCTCGGGCGCCACGCGCCTGAAGATCTGGATCCTCTGGTTAAAGGTGTCGGTGACGAAGATGTACTCCCCCCGGATGCAGATCCCGGAGGGCATCCAGAAGGCGCCGTCCTCGGTCCCGACCCCGCCGAAGGTGAAGAGGAACTGGCCGGTGTCGTCGAATATCTGCACGGCGTCCAGCAGGGCGTCCGCCACGTAGACGTTCCCCTCCGGGTCCACCGCTATCCCTTTCGGCTTATTCATCTCTCCGCTTGAGTCCCCCATGGCGCCGAACTGCCCGACCTGCAGCCCCTCGGGGGTGAAGATCCTGATCTTGTAGTTGAGCGGGTCGTTGACGTACACCTGCCCCTTGCGGTCGACGGCGATGTCGGTCGGGAGGTTGAAGGGGAGGATCCCCACGCTCCCCGGGGTGTCGCCGAAGCTCCAGCGGACCTTCGCGTTCTCGTCCACGGCCAGCACCCGGTGGGCGGTGGTCTCCGAGATGTACAGCAGGTGGTTGATGCTGTTGTAGGCGATGCCGGTCGGGCGCGCGAGCTTCCCCATGAACAGGGAGAGCTGGCCGGTGGCCAGGTCGTAACGGTAGACCGCCCCCGCCTCGGAATCGGTGATGTACAGCCGCCCGGAAGCGTCCTCGGCAAGGCCGATGGGGGAGATGAAGGCGCGCCCCTGGTCCTTGGTGATCCGCCGGTACTGCCGCTGCCGGGTATCCATCAGGTGCACCACCCCCGCCCCGGTGTCGGCCACGATGAGCCGGTCGGCGGCGTCGTAGAGGACGCCATACGGCTTGAGGAACTGGTGAGGATCGGGGCCGGCGATCAACTTGACGATTCTCTTCCAGAAGGAGACCCCGATCCCGGCGTCTTCCGGCGTGGAGATGCTCTTCACCCATTCGATCTGGGGGGCCATGGGGGCTTCCGGCCACTGGGGGCCCGGCTTGGAGCGCTGCAGCAGCGTCGTCTGGCTGGTCGCGCAGGCGGCGGTCAAAAGGAAAAGCCCGGCCAGAGCCAGTCGAAAAACAAGACTCCACTGCCGGAAGGTTCTCGGGGCACGGATACCAGGTTCCACTAGAAAAACCTCGTCACGGAGCAGGTGACATTCCTGTCCTGGGTGCTCGTCGAGCCGGCCAGGCGGTAGATGTACTGGCCGCTCAGGGTGAACTGCAGCTGGTTGAACATCCCGTTCAGGGCGCAGCGCAGCGACATGAAGTCGGCGTAGCTCCCCGAGCCGCGGGTGTCGTTGATGGTGAGGGCGGAGTAGGCGCTGATGAAGCCGAAGATCCGGCGGCTGTAGTTGGCCGCCAGGCTCGCCGAGTTCTGCCCCGAGTTGTTGGTGCCGTGGGAGCCCTTCAAGACCGCGTAGGTGTCCCGCAGGGAGAACCCCAACAGGGCGTTGTCGTCGGTACGCCAGTTGTAGTTGGTGTAGGCCGAGGCGTGGTAGGAATCCTCCTGGGTGGAGGAGATCTCCCCGTACTCGGCCCCCGCCTGGAGATCCAGCCAGTTGGCGTCGGCGCGCAACAAAAGGGCGGTCGAACGCGAGAGCCCCTGGCTGGTCGCCTGCCCGGCCAGCAGGGTCTGCTCCTGGGTCGAATAGCTCGCCGACAGGTTGTAGCGCCCACCGGCCAGGGCCAGGTTCGCGAAGGTCCCGTAGGTGCCGGTGCGGTAGCGGATGGAGTTGTTGACCGCCACCGTGTAGGAGATGGCGATGTCGGAGCCGGGGAGGATCTGCCCGGCCGTCAGGATCTCGATGGTGCCGAGCACGAGGTCCACCCGGTAGTCCGCCCCCTCCTGGTAGATGATCAGCTTGTCCGCGCTGGTGACGGTGATCACCGCGGTCAGCTGGCCGGCCACGTTGGGCTTGATCTTGTCCCCCCAGTTGACCTTGCTATGCACCTCGTCCCTCACCGCGAACTGGGAGAGGGGGAACTGCTGACTGGAGTAGGCGAGTGCGCCGTCGAAGGTGAGCATGAGGTTCGCCTGCGCGGGAAGCTGCTTCATGTAGATGACCTTCCCGCTCCCCGAGTACGACTCGGTCGAGCCCCCGAGGAAGCGCCCGTTGGTCATCGACCCGGAGACGCTGGTGAGGAGGCTTTGGTAGAGCCGGTGGGAGAGGGAGCCGGAGAGGGTGTTGCTCCGCTCGGTCTGGTCCTCGTTCTGGAAGTTCAGCGTCGAGTTGTAGGTGTAGCTCTCCCCGAACGTTCCCTGCAGCGCCTTGCCGAGGGCGGTCCCGAGCTGGCTGGTGAGCGAGATGTTCCTCTGCGGGATCCCCTGCACGCGGCTGTCGTTGATGTTCAGGTTGGTGGACAGCCGGTACTGGCGGGCCTTGTCGAAGGCCAGGTCGTTGCCGAAGGCGAGCGAGTAGCCGGTGGAGGTGCTGGTCCCCGCCTCCGTGTTGGTGGTGGTCAGCGAGAGGTTGGTGTTGCTCACGTCCTGGTAGTCGTGGTGGAGGAGAATGCCGGCCGCGTCGGTCGCGCTGTGGGTGTTCTCGTCGCGCCCCTCGGTATCGGAGGTGCTGTGGAGGTAGAAGAGCTGAAGCGGAACCTTGGAGTTCATCAGGGTGGCGCTGACCTGGTTGTTGTTGCTGGTCACCGCGTAGGTCGGCTGGTAGCCGTTACTGATGTAGGAGGTGGTGTGCGAGCTGCCGAACGAAAACGGGTGGTAGGTGAGGTCGAGGCCGCTTCCCACGATGCTGTATTCGGCGTCGAACAGCTTCAGGTTTTCCTGGCTGAACTGCTGGGAGTAGGTGAGCCCGCCGAGCATCTGGAGACTCAGGAGGTGCGGGTCGAGCACGGCGCCGGTGGCGTTGATGGTGTACTTCTCCATCAGCGAGTTGGAGATCGAGCTCGAGTTGCTCGGGCTTATGTGCTCGGCGTAGCTGTAGGAGACCCCGAGGGACTGGTTGATGTCCCCGAGCATCAAGAGGCTCGGGTACTGGATGACCTCCTCGTTGCGGGCCGCGAGCACTGTGCCTTCCCCGAGGAGCCACAGTGCCAGACAAAGATAAAGGATCCAGGGCCGCATGCCGCTATTTGAGGAAGTACTTCGCCTGGCCGGAGTGCGGATCGTGGCAGTCCATGCAGAAGAGGCCGGTGGCGGTGACCTTGTCGTGCATGGCCTTGGCCTGCCGCGGCTCACGGTGGCACTGCACGCAAAGCTTCGCGCGCTCGAGCTTCATCAGCGACTTGTTGGGGGAGGAGTGGGGGTCGTGGCACTCGAGGCAGGCGCCGACCGCCGCCGGACCGTGGAGGAAGTGCCCCTTGAGGATCTTCGGGTGACACATGAAGCAGAGCTGGTCCTTGGGCCTTTTCAACCCGGAGTCCTTGGACTTGTCGTGGCAGTTGTCGCACTTCTTCTGCTTGTACGGGGGGTGGGCGGACCCCTCCCCTTCACCCGCGGCCGAGGCGGAGTTCTTCTTGAGGGCGGCCTCCTTCTCCTCCTGGAGCTTTCTCAGGTGGTAGTCCTCGCAGTACTGCTCAGCGGGCGGCATGGCGGGCACCCCGTCGAAAATGGTCGAGGTGACCTTGTGGACGGTGACCGGGTCACACCCCCACAGGGCCGCCGAGGCGACCAACATTCCGAACATAGCTACCAGCGTCTTCCGCATCAGCACTCCGATTCCCGAATCCATCACAGCACCCGCCGCGGGGGACCATCTCGCCCCCCGCGCGGGTGTTCACTCTAGCCTATCGTTACTTGGCGGCCGGGGCGGCGGCCGGCGGGGTAGCCGGTCCCTTCTCCTCAGGCTTCTTGGCCTTCTCCTCCCCCTTCTTCTCCTCCACCTTCCCTTTCTTGGCCTTGTCTTCCGGCTTCTTCTCCATCTCCCCCATCCCGTAGAAGGCGAGCGAGTAGTTGATGGGGCTCGCATACTGGTTGGCGACGATCAGCACCTGCTGGAGCTTGAATCCCGGCGCCGCGTACTTCTGGAACAGCGGGAGGTTCTCCTTGGTGACCACGATGCCGGCCGGGAGGTTGAGGGAGCCGGCGGGAAGCCCCGGGCGGCCGAAGAAGCCGAGCAGCCGGCGCTGCGAGTTGAAGACCTGCACCACCTGGTGCCCGGCGTCGACGATGAAGATGTTGCCGTCGTCGTCCACCGTGATCCCGCGGGGGCGGGTGAACTCGCCGAAGCCGTCTCCCATTTTGCCGAACTCGGAGAGGAGGTGGCCGTCGAGGTCGTACTCCTTGACCTTGCCGTTACCGATATTGACGACGTGGATGTTCCCCTTGCTGTCGACGGTCATGCCGTTGGGGAGCGCCATGTTCTTGCTCTTGTCCGGGTCCCTGCCCAGGGTGGAGATCAGGTCACCGCTCTTTCTCTCCATCACGAAGATCTCTCCCAGGCGGTTGTCCAGGGCCAAGAGGTAATCCTTGTAGGCGTAGACGGCGATGATGCTGTGGGCGTTGAGGTTTTTCCCCATCGCCTTCACGTACTTGCCTTCCGCGTCGTAGACGGCGATGTCCTTTCTGCCGTTGTCGGCCACGTAGACGTAGCCGTCGTCGTCCACCGTCACGCTGATCGGCTTCTTGAGCTCGGCGGCCCCGATCTCCTCGTTGAGGTTCTTCATGGTCTTGTTGACCATGTCGATCACCACGATCTGGGAGGCCCCGATGTCGCAGACGTAGATCTTGCCGCCATGCACCGCCACCCCGTACGGCTTGGAGAGCCGGACCACGGTCTGGGTCCCCCCGGTCAAGAGCCGGGAGAAGATGCTCTGCTTGCCGGTCAGGTCCGCCGAGTTGGAGATGCCGGTCAGGTACTGGATGTGCGGGTCGTCAGGCGGGGGCGGGAAAAACACCGGTCCGGTCTGGGCGTTCTTGGTCTCGGCGCACCCCGCCAAAAGCGCCACGAGCAGCAGCAGGACCGGCAGTCTCAGGTCCATCGACTTCCACGACTTCACAATGCCACTAATCCCCTTCACCATGTTTCTTGCTCCTTTGCAACACATGCTTACTGCTGGGGCGGTCGGCAGAAAGTCGGCCGCCATCCAGCGCCGATGTTACTAGTAGGACTCGGGCTTGAACCGGTCATACTTCAGTTTGCGGTGGCAGCCGGGGGCACAACTTCCTCCGGTGGGAGTGATGACGAAGTTAATAGGGATCTTCCACTCGCCGAACTCCGCCCCATTCTTGTTGATCAGCTTCGGCCCGTCGGAGGCGTGCGGCTGATGACAGATCCGGCAGGTGCGCCCTTTGCGGCTGACCACGTGCACGTAATGGAGGTTGCGGTTCCCGTTGCGGAAGTTGGTGTAGATGGTGGTCTCCGGGAAGCGGAGGAGGTTTTTCTCGTGGCACTTGAGGCAGGCGTCGTAGGCGCCGTCCTGGTACGGGTAGTAGAGCTCGCTCGGGTAGTTGCCGGGGAGCAGGCGGAAGTAGGCCGAGCCGTGCGGGTTGTGGCAGGCCTTGCAGCTCCCCTTCTTGATCGGCCCGTGCAGGTAGGGCTTCCCTTCGATCTGCTTCTTGATGTTCTTGAGCGGCGGCGTGCCGAGGTTGTCGACGCCGTGGCAGCCGAGGCAGACGGTCATCTGGTCGGCGGCCAAAAGCCCCTTGGCCTTGCCGTAGTGGGCGGAATGGCAGTTGGCGCAGGCCCCCTCGGAGATGACCGGCTTGTGGGGGACCTTGACGGCGGCCAGCGAGGCCGCCATGCTCTTGTGGCAGCCGAGGCAGAGCTCGGGCATCTTGTTCTTGAGGAACATCTTCACGGGGGAGCCGTGGGGGTTGTGGCAGGCGGTGCAGGCGTCGTCACGGACCGGCGGATGGACCACCGGGGCCGCATTGAAGGCCGCCGCGAAGTCGGCATGGCACTTCAGGCAGACATCGCGCACCGGCCCCTTCATGAGCGCCTTCTCGTTCGCTTCGTGCGGCTCGTGGCAGGTGTTGCAGGAGCCGACCGCGGCCGGGCCGTGCATGTACTTCTGCTTGAACGGGTCCGACTCGTGGCAGTTGAGGCAAAGGGGAGCGCGGTCCTCGCCGGCCTCCAGCAGGAAGGGCTGGTTGGAGCCGTGGGGACGGTGGCAGGCGGTGCACTCGCCGTCCTTGACCGGGGAGTGCTGGAACTTCTTCTTCCCGAAAGCGTCGTGACAGCCGAAGCAAAGGGACGGTTGCTTGGAGGAGAGGCTGAAGCTCTTGGCCCCCTTGACCGGGTGCTCCTTCACCAGTTGCTTGTGGCAGCTGGTGCAGTCCTCCTCCTTCACCGGGGCGTGCGGCTTCTTCAAGGCGGTGATGTCGACGTGGCAGCCGGCAGTGAGGCAGGAGCCGGCGTGGGCCGGACCGGCGAGGCACAGGACGAGGAGGGTCAGCACGATAGAAATTGCAACATGACTTTTCATTGAATGTCATCCCGCCCGAAGTTGTGATAGTGGCCCGCCCGCTGGAAGTTTCCTGCGGAGGATACTGCCACAAAGCGATGCGCAAGTTGCTCAGGAGCCCCTACTGGCTCGACGCGTAAAAAAAGGGCCTGAATAGTCATGCCCCCGTGCCTTTGCCCCTCCGGCAGAGTGAGTAGCGCCGGACACCTGCTCGTGTGCCTGTCACCGAAAAAGTTTCGCCAGAGCATATGCCAACTCAACGTTGGAAAGCCAGCAAAATCCTCAGGCTATTTATCAGATTCGCCATTTTTTTTCAACACGAAATGCTTGCCAGGCCCGGCTAGCTGCCTGAAATCCTGACAAAGATCGGGAAACCAGGAAAGGGTTTATTATCCATTATTTATTAAGTCGTCTACCATTAACACCTTTACAGGACATTTGAAAAGGGAAAATTCTGTGGACGGGCTCGCCGTGTCAGAAGCGGCGGTGAAAAGGCCAGCGGATACCGCGGCCTTCGGGCGGCTATGAGCTAACGCCCCCGCGGAAGAGACAGAAGTCGTTATTTTAGTAGGATTAATGGCCGGCGCGATGGGGAGGAAGACGGTGCTGCCGCGGGGTCATCCTTCGGGATAGTCGGAGAGCGCCAGGAACGTCTCCTTGAGCTCGAACGAGAAGATGGCGAACATCCGTTCCACCAGGCGGCCGGTGGGAACCGGCGGGTAGAGCGGCACCGACAGGCGGTAGATGAGGTCGAGCAGCCCGTCGTGGGGGTTCTCCTCCAGGAAGAGGGCGCCGTACTGCAGGACCGGGGCGAAGAGGAGCGCCTCTTCCATGACGGCGTCGTCCTCGCTGAAGTAAGGGAGGATCATTTCGAGGGAGAAGCAGAGCCCGGAGCCGCCGGCGTCCTCGGTGATGCTCAGGAGAACCTCGTCCTGGGGGGAGCCGAACTCCTGGGATTCGGGGGAGATGGAGCCTGCGGGGATCACCAGCACCTTGCCGTGCACCGGGTCGATCCCGTAGGGGGCGCTGCGGAGCTCGAGGAACCGCTCGAGGAGGCGGTACCCCTTGCTCTGCATCCTACCCATGCCGCGGTAGAATGCGGGGCGGAAGGTGTCGCGGTTGGCGATCAGATCCTCCAGGGGGATGAACTCCTGCTCCCCACCTGCCGGTCTCGCGCTCCTGATCTCGGCGTTGTTAACTACCAGTTTCAGGTGCGTTCTCTTCCGCTCGTCCTTGTCTTTACTCATGAGTGGTGGGTCTCCCGTGACATATGCCTTTGTAATACACCGCGGGAGAGACGGGTGTCAAGCAATCCCTCCTCCCCCCTGGTCGATGGCCTCGACCACCCCGTCGCGGATGTGGATGGTACGCTCGGCGTAGCTGCAGTTCTCCGGGTTATGGGTAACCATGACCACCGTCTGCCCCCCCTCGTTGAGGGAGCGGAACAGCTCCATCATCCGGTTCGAGGTCCCGGTGTCGAGGTTGCCGGTCGGCTCGTCGGCGAAGAGGATGTCCGGCCGGTTGACGATGGCGCGCGCGATGGCGACCCGTTCCTGTTCGCCCCCCGAGATCTGGCTGGGGAGGCGGTCACCCTTGCCGGCAAGGCCCACCCGGTCGAGCGCCTCGCGGGCTGCCGCCTGCTTCTGTGCCGGCTTCCAGGGAGAGATGGCGAGGGGGAGCATGACGTTCTCCAGGGCGGTCAGGTAGGGGATCAGGTTGAAGGACTGGAAGACGAACCCCATCCGCTGGCTCCGGAAGTCGGCCAGCCTTTCCCCGGAGAGCGCGTAGAGGTCGACCCCGGCGATTTTGACCGTGCCGTCGGTGGGACGGTTGAGCCCCCCCAGCACGGAGAGGAGGGTGCTCTTTCCCGAGCCGGATCTCCCCATGATGGTGACGAATTCCCCCTCCGCGATGGAGAAATCGATCCCCCGCAGGGCGGAGACCGTCTCCTCCCCCGTCGTGTAGCTCTTGCTGACTCCGATTACCTCGATAAGCGACATATCTCACTTCCTTATTGGACTTTCCCGTCGGCCAAAGGCTCCTCCCTTTGGCAAAGGCTCCTTCTTTGGGAGAGGTTCCCCCGTGGACCTTCCCATCCCTCCCCCCTTGCTCAAGGGGGCAGGGACCATCCGTCAGAGCGCCCTGAGCGCCTCGGTGGGATCGAGCTTGCTCGCGTGGAGGGCCGGGTAGAGGCTCCCCAGCAGGGACAAAACGACCGACAGGGCGAGCGCGGCTCCGGCCAGGGTGCCGTCCACCACGAGGTGGAGCGCCTTGCCGTCGGACATGAAGGGAAGCGCGAGCCTTGCCCCGCCGATCCCCGCGGCGTAGCCGATGACACCGGCCAGGATTCCCACCGCGGCGGCCTCCACCAGGATGATCCGCATGATGTGGCTCTTCCGGAAGCCGATGGCCCGGAAGACCCCGATCTCGGTGGTCCGCTCGTTGACGCTCCCCATCATGGTCACGAAGACCATCAGCGAGCCGATGAAGACCACCACCGCCGCCATGGCGTAGGAGAAGCGCTTGAACTGGTCGATGGCCTTGAGCCGCCCCTCCACCACCTGCTGGATCGCGCTCACCCTGGTCCCCGGGAGCTTCTCGGCCAACTGCTGCACCATGTCGGCGATCGGGCAGCCGGAGCAAAGGGCGGCCACCTCGATAAGGCTCACCCTCCCCTCCTTGCCGAGGATCCGCTGGGCCACCGGCAGATCGACGAAGACCAGCGAGTCGTCCTGGGAGCCGGTCTGGTCCAGGATCCCGGTCACCCTGAAGCTCTTCCCCTTGATCTCGAGGGTATCCCCGGTCATCAGGTTGAGCACCTTGGCGGCCTCGCTCCCGACCAGCAGTTCGTCCGGCCCCTTGGGGGGTTCCCCGAAAACCTTCCACCACTGCTTCATCTTCAGCTCCTGCGGGAACTGCACCCCGACGAGCAGCACCTGGTGCCCCCCGGCCTGCACCCCACCGAGAACCTTGGGAGCGATGGCGGAGATGTTCTTGTGGTTGGCGATGGTCTTGATGACGGCCAGGTCGGATTCCTTGATCTCGGTCTGGTCGAAGCTGACCCCTCCCAGGCTGATCCCGCCGTAGGTGAGGGAGAGCCCGTTTTGCTGCGGGGTGATCAGGATGTTGGCCCCGAACTCGTCCATCTTGCGCTCGATGTCGGCCGACATGGAGCGGGTCAGGGTGAGCAGGGTCACGATGGTGGCCACGCCGACCACGAGGCCGACGGTGAGAAAGGCCATCTTCGCCTTGCGGCGGCGGAGGTTGTTGAAGGAGATGTTGTGGAGTTTCACGGCAGCACCTATCTCTGATTGGGATCCGATCCTCTTCCACTCCCCTGGGCCCCTTCGAGGGGAGGGGCGGGGTGAGGATGGGGTTCTACCTTAAAAAAGCCGCGCCCCGCCTTTGAGGTCGCTCACCTTGATGCGCACCGTCGAGGCGTCCACCCTGGCGGGAAGGTAGGAGGGATTGCACCCGCCGTCAGCCTGGGCACCGATCTGGGTGATCGGGAACTTCTTGTTGCAGTTCTTGCAGATCATGTTCCCCCCCTGCTGGACGTACCCCTTCTTTTCGTGGTAGCAGACGTCGCAGGCGTCGAAGGCGCTGTGGATCTGGCCGCCACTCCCCTTCACGATGAAGAAGTTCAACTCCTTCCCCCCTTCGGAGTACTTGAAGAAATGGGCGTTCCCGTCGTTGACCTTGGCCAAGGGGACCGACACCACGCCGTTGGCCGCCTTCACCTTCTGGTACTTCCCCCCCAGGCCCGGGAACTCGAAGGCCCAGACCGCCGTCACCACCGCGACCACGAGGACGACCGCTAACACGCCCAGCTTGATTCCGTTTTTGCACAACCTTTCCATGTGTTGACTCCTTGATGTGATGCAGAATGCTCTTCTACGTTTCCCGACCATCTATTCTTTGCCGCTGCAGATCCTTTGGCCGCAACAGCCGCCGGTCTGCCGGCCCACCTCGTGACCGGCCACCGCCTTGAACTGCTGCGGAGAGAGGACCCTCTCCACCCGGCTGCAGAACCCGCTTTCACGGACCTTCCTCGCCAGTTCCCCGGGGGCGACCTGCTTCGAGTCGTAGCCAGCCATCACCCGCCCCTTTTCGAGATCGACCTCGATGGCGGCCACCCCGGCCTCGGTCTGCAGCGCCCGGGTCACCCGCTGGACGCAGCGGTCGCAGGTGATCCCGCTGGTCTTCAGCACCACGACCGCATCGGCGCAGGCTCCCAACCGGACGTAGCGGCCGAAAACGGCCAGCACCAGGAGGACCAGGCCAACCAGGGAAAGATTGATGACTTTGTTACGCATGGGGAAACTCCTGTTCGCGGGAAGCCCCGGCCGAACCCAACGAGCCGGATAGATTCAAGGAGCGTGCCCATGGTCTCTAGAACGCCGAAACGGCGTGAATGGCGGGTTGGTGAGAGGGGAAGCGGAGAGCGGCGCAAGGCGGGTGAGGAATAGTCTTCAAGGGGAAGTAGCATTTTCTACAACGGTGGGGGGCCTGCGGATCCCCCCCTCCCCCGGAGTCGGGGAGGGGGGTGAACTGCCGCCGGCTACTTCACGGTGTACCAGAACTTCGCCGAGCGGGTCTTGCCGTCTTTGAGCTGGAACTTGGACATCACGCCGTACTTCCCTTTCTTGGCCATGTCGAAGTCCCCGCCGAAGTGGCCGTGCATCGCCATCAGGTCCTTGGTCTGCTCGCTTTTGTCCGGCCCGAGCACCTTGACCTTCACCTTACCATCGGTGATCGCCTTGCCGGTTTTGGCGTCGACGAAAGAGACCGAGATGTGGTGGGTCTCCTTGACCCCTTCCGGCATCTCCATCCCCATTTCCTTCATGGCCTCTTTCATGGTGGTCACCTTGAAGGTCGCCTTGACACCGTCGACGACCTCTTCGTGGGCGGCGTGCCCCTTCATGGCGCCATGCTCCATGTTCATGCCCGAATGGTCCATTGCCCAGGCCGGTGCGGAAAGGGCCAACGCTGCTGCCAGTACCATTGCCATTTTTCTCATCTGCTGCTCCTTTTCGTGTCCTTGGTTTGTATTATCGTCTCCGGTCAGTGCTTCATCCCGGAGTACTTCAGTTTCCCCTTCTTCAGATCCCGCTTCTTCATCAGCACGAAGATCACCGGCGTCATGATCAGCACGTGTACCGCCGAGGAGATCATCCCCCCGATCATGGGGGCCGCAATCGGCTTCATGATGTCGGCGCCGGTACCGGTGGACCACATGATGGGAATGAGGCCGATGAGCGCCACCGCCACCGTCATCAGCTTCGGCCTAAGCCTCAGGACCGCCCCCTCGTAGGTGGCGTCGTAGATGTCCTGTTCGGTGCAGGTTCCATGGATGAGCTTACGGTCCAGCGCCTCGTGCAGGTAGATGACCATGACCACCCCGGTCTCCACCGCGATGCCGTAGAGGGCGATGAAGCCGACCCAGACCGCTACCGACATGTTATACCCCAAAGCCTTCACCAGGTAGACCCCCCCCACCAGGGCGAAGGGGACCGAGAGCATGACCATGCTCGCCTCCAGGGCGGAGTGGAAGGTGAAGTACAGGAGCACGAAGATGATCACCATCCCCGCCGGGACCAGGACCTGGAGCCTCGCTTTGGCGCGCACCTGGTTCTCCCACTGCCCCGACCAGGCGACGTAGTATCCCGGCGGAAGCTTCAGGTTCTTCTCCAGCACCTTCTGGGCCTCGGTCACGAAGCCCCCCATGTCGCGCCCGCGGACGTTCAGGTAGACGAGCGACCTGAGGAGCCCCCCTTCGCTGGCGATCTCGGGCGCGCCGGTGGAGAGCTTCACCTTGGTCACCAGCGAGAGCGGGATCTGGGAGCCGTCCTTGGTCATCACCAGCATCCGCTGGATGGAGGGGATGTCCCCCCGGAGGTCGCGCAGGTAGCGGAGCCTGATCGGGAAGCGGTCGCGCCCCTCCACCGCGGTGGTAAGCTGCATCCCTCCGAGCGCCGTCTCGATCACCCCCTGCACGGTCCCCACGTCGATCCCGTAGCGGGCGGCCGCCTCGCGGTCGACGTCGATGTCCAGGTAGTTGCCGCCGGTCACCCGCTCGGCCACCACGTCCGCCGCCCCCGGCACGGTCTTCAGGATTCCCTCCGCCTGCACGGCGAGATCCTTCAGCACCTCCAGGTCCTTGCCGAAGATCTTCACCCCGAGATCGGTCCGGACCCCGGTGGAGAGCATGTTGATCCGGTTGATGATCGGCTGGGTCCAGCCGTTTCTGACGCCGGGGATCTGGAGCTTGGAGTCGAGCTCCGAGACGATGTCCGCCTTGGTGACGCCGGGGCGCCACTTATCCTTGGGCTTCAGGATGATGATCGACTCGAACATGGAGACCGGCGCCGGGTCGGTGGAGGTCTCCGCGCGCCCCACCTTGCCGAGGACGTAGGCCACCTCCGGCTGCTCCTTGATGATCTTGTCCTGCACCTGGATGATCCTTTTCGCCTCGGTGATGGAGATGTTGGGGAGCGTCACCGGCATGTAGAGGAGGCTTCCCTCGTCCAGAGGGGGCATGAACTCGGAGCCGATGGACAGGAACATCGGGATGGCGATGGCGAGCGCCAGCACGTTCAGCAGGATGGTGGTCTTCTTGTACTTCAAGACCCAGCGGATGACCGGCGAGTAGAGCTTGATGAAGAAGAGCGAGACCGGGTTGGAGCTCTCCGGCGGCATCTTTCCCCGCATGAAGTAGTACATGAGGACCGGCACCAGGGTGATGGCGATGAGCGCCGAGCCGACCATGGAGAAGGTCTTGGTGAAGGCGAGCGGGTGGAAGAGTTTCCCCTCCTGCCCTTCGAGGAGGAAGACCGGCACGAAGGAGAGCACGATGATGGCGAGCGAGAAGAAGATGGCGCGGCCGACCTGCTTGGCGCTCGCGATGATCACCTCGAGCCGCTTCTCCTTGCGCTCCTCAGGCGGCATCTCCGAGAGGTGGCGGTAGCAGTTCTCCACCATGATGACCCCGGCGTCGACGAGCACCCCGATGGCGATGGCGATGCCGCCGAGACTCATGATGTTGGAGGTGACCCCCATGAGCTTCATGGTGATGAAGGAGATGAGGACCGCGACGGGAAGGGTCAGCACGATGACCAGCGCGCTCTGGAAGTGCAGCAGGAAGACCAGCACCACCAGCGACACGACGACGGATTCCTCGGTGAGCGCGTGCTTCAAGGTATGGATGGCCCGCTCGATGAGGTCGGAGCGGTCGTAGCGGGCGGTGATGGTGACGCCGGGGGGAAGCCCCTTGGAGAGCGCGGCGATCTTCTCCTTGACCCGTTCTATGACGTCGTTGGCGTTCTCGCCGTAGCGCATGACGACGATGCCGCCCACCGCCTCCCCGTCGCCGTTCAAGTCGAGGAGTCCGCGCCGGACCGCGCCCCCCAGCTGGACGGTGCCGAGGTTCTTGACGTAGATGGGGGTGCCGAAGACGCCGGAGCCGACCACGATGTTCTCCAGGTCGGATACCGACTTGACGTAGCCGGTGCCGCGGATCAGGTACTCGGCGTCCGCGTGTTCCATGAGGCCGCCGCCGACGTCGTTGTTGGAGCGCTTGATGGCGTTCATGACGTCGTCGGCCGAGACCTTGTAGGAGAAGAGGCGGTTGGGGTCGAGGTCGATCTGGTATTCGCGGACGAAGCCGCCGATGGAGGCCACCTCCGCCACGCCGGGGACCGTGTTCAGCTGGTAGCGGACGAACCAGTCCTGCAGCGTGCGGAGCTGTTCGAGATCGTAGCCTTTCCCCTCGATGGTGTACCAGAAGACGTGGCCGACACCGGTGCCGTCCGGGCCAAGCGTCGGGGTGACGCCGGGGGGAAGGAGCGAGGCTGCGTAGTTGAGGCGCTCCAGCACGCGGGTCCTGGCCCAGTAGATGTCCGCCTTGTCGTCGAAGATCACGTAGATCATCGAATAGCCGAAGGCCGAGGAGGCGCGGACCGCCTTGACCATCGGGAGCCCCTGGAGGTTGACGGCGAGCGGATAGGTGACCTGGTCCTCGACCACCTGGGGAGAGCGGCCGGGGTAGTCGGTGAAGACGATGACCTGGTTATCCGAGAGGTCCGGGATGGCGTCGACCGGGGTGTGGTAGACCGCCCAGATCCCGGCGGCGATGATCAGCGCAAAGACCATCAGGACGACGACCCGGTTGCGGGCGGAATATTCGATGATTTTCTCGATCATAAAAGCCGAACCTTTTGAACGCGGATGACGCGGATTGAGCGGATTTACGCGGATAAACCTTTAAACGCAAAGCCTGGTAAAGGGGAAAATCAAAAGCTAATCAACCTCAAAAGCGCCCTTGGTGTAAACCAACCGTTGGAACTCCGGCTTTCGTCCGAAGTTCAGAAGCAGCCCGACTTGCTTCCTGGTGGCTTTCAGATAGTTCGTAAGTTGTGCTATGTGCTCCTGCCTGAGCGACTCCGCCGCTTTCAATTCCACAATAATGTGGTCGTCGACGACGAGGTCGGCGAAGTAATCGCCCACGACAACGTTTTTGTAAAAAACATGGATGGGGTGTTGAGGAATCACGCTAAACCTGTGCTCAGTCAGTTCCAGAGCCATAGCGTTCAGGTAGACCTTTTCCAGGAAGCCGTACCCGAGGGAGTTATAGACCCTGAAAAAGCAGCCGATGATCCGTTCCGTCTCAGCCTCAAGGAGCATGACACCCTCCCTCAATTATGGGTTTAAGGTGTTCCCTAAAACGTTTTTGCCTTTGCCTGATCCGCGTGAATCCGCTCAATCCGCGTCATCCGCGTTCCAAGGTCTTGGTTTTACATCTTCATATCGTTCATATCCATGCTGTCCTTCTTCTTCCCCGGTGCTGCCGGTGCCGGTGCTGCTCCGGGGGCGGGTTTACCCATGTCCATCCCCGGCATGCTCCCCTGGGTGCCGGGCCCCCCTCTCAACTTGCTTTCCGAGTCGATCAGGTACCCCCCGGTCGCGGCCACCTTCTCCCCGACGCTAAGCCCGGAAAGGATCTGGATCTTGTCGTTGGTCTTCGCCCCGACCTTCACCTCGCGCGGCTCGAAGACGCCGGCACTCTTCTCGACCCAGACCACCTGCCTCATCCCGGTGTCGATCACCGCCTGGGCGGGCACGGTCATGGTGTTCCCCAACGACGACTTGAGCGCCGCGTTCACGAACATGTCCGGCTTCAGCATGAGCCCCGGGTTGTTGAGCTCCACCCTCACCTTCACGGTCCGCGTCTTGGGATCGAGGAAGGGATAGACGAAGGAGACCCTTCCGTTGAAGGTCTTGCCGGGATAGGACTGGGAGGTGATCGCCACCCCTTCCCCCACCTTCACGGAAGGAAAATCGTTCTCGTACACCTCGACCTCCACCCAGACCCGCGACAGATCGGCGATGGAGAAGAGGGGATCCCCCATGTTCACGTACTGCCCCTGCTGCACGATCTTCTCGATGACGATGCCGGAAAGCGGCGTGTAGATCGGGATGCGGATGTTCGGCTCCCCCGACTTCTCCAGCGAGGCGATCTGGCTGTCCTTCACGCCGAGGAGCTTCAGCCGCTGCCGTGCGGAGGCCACCAGCCCCTGCCCTCCCTGCGAGATCGACTGGATCGGGGAGTTCTTCAGCTGATCGCGGCTCTTCAGGGCCAGGAGGTATTCCTGCTGCGCCGCCACCAGGTCCGGCGAGTACAGTTCGGCCACCGGGCGGTCCTTGGAGACGTAGGCCCCGACCGTGTTGATGTGCAGGCGGTCGATCCTGCCGGCGGCCCAGGCGGTGACCTTGGCCTGGCGGGACTGGTCGTACTGGACGATGCCGACCGCGGCGATCTCCTTGTACATCGGGGATTTCTTCACCACCACCGTCTCCACGTTGGCCATAACCTGCTGGGTCGGCGAGAGGGAGACCTGGCCAAGCTGCGCCGCCTGCTGCTTCTGCTCCGGCGTCTGCGCGGTCGCCTCCTGCGCCTGGTTCACCTTCTTTATGAGCTGCATGCCGCAGATCGGGCAGACGCCGGGGGCGTCCTTGATGATGAAGGGATGCATCGGGCAGGTGTAGAGGACCTTGGAGGAGGTCTCCAGCTTGGCGGTGCCGTCTCCCTTGCTCCACCCCGGGACCTTCTGCAGTTTCCCGCTCTTATACATCCAGCTTCCCACCACCAGGGTCAGCGTCACGACGGTCAGGGGAATGGCGATTTTCTTGTTCATGATTGCTATGGCCTCGCTTTCGATCGCGAATTATCAGAATGTTTCCATTAACCTATCGGGTACCGTTCGGCTTTACTCCAGCTCTTTTCCCACCAGCGCCTCCAGCTGCGCCCTCTTCACCTGGTAATCCGCCACCGAGTCGTAGTACTCCCGCTCGTAGTTGAAGAGGGTCACCCGGCTGTCCAAAAGGGTCAGGAAGTCGACCTTGTTGACCCGGTAGCCGATGGTGGCCGACTCCAGCGACTGCTCGGCCTGGGGGATGATGCCGGTCTTGTACAGCTCGATCAGCTTCTTTCTCCGCTCCATCTGGACCAAGAGGTCGGCGATCCCGCTGGAGATGATGTTGCGGGCGGCGTTTAGGTCCTCGGTGGTCATGTTGATCTCCGAGGTGGACTCCGCCTGCAGCGCCTGGCGCCTTTCCTTGCGGACCGGGAGGTTGAAGGTCACCCCCAGCGAATACATGTCGTCGCCGTTACTCCCCATGGCGCGGTCGCGCTGCATGTACTCGAACGAGACGTTGAAATCGGGGTAGGACTCCATCCTGGCGAGCCGGTAGGAGCTCTCCCAGCGCTCGATCATGGTCTTCAGGTTCTTCAGGGCCGGACGGTTCTGCTCCGCCAGGTCGACCAGGGTCTTGGCCGGGGGGAGGTTGTCTTTCAGGACCGGCTCCGGGATGGGCCCCACCGGCTGGGTCGCCGGGCGATAGAGGAGGGAGTTGAGGGCGATCTCCAGCGACTTCCGCTGCTGCTCCAGCGAGATCTGCATGTCGAGCATCTTGGAGCGCTCAAGCTGCGCCTTGTAGACGTCCTGCTGGGCCCCCTGCCCCACCGAGTACTTGGTCTCCGCCAGGGTGATGAAGGTGTCGAGGACCCCGATGTTCTTCAGGACGATGGCCAGCGAACGGTCGGTGAAGTAGAGCTGGTAGTAGGCCTCCTTCACCTGGCGGATCAGCTCCAGCGCCTTCTCCTCGTGGGTGTAGTGAAAGGCCTCCGCCTCCTTGTTGGCGACCTCTTCCCGCAGGGCCCGTTTCCCGAAGAAGGGGAGCTGCTGGGAGATCCCGATCACCTTCTGGGTCATGGCGTCCTTGGAGAAGTTCAGCGGATCGTTGATCAGGCCGTTCTGGATCTTCAGCATCAGCATCGGGTCGTCGAGACTCCCCGCCTGCCGGGCGCGGCTCTTCAAGGTTCCCACGTGGATGGCGGCGGATCTGAGGTCGGGATTATTGGAGATGGCGGCGTCGAGCAGCTTCGGGAGACTCTCCGGCGGCAGGGAGTCCTGGGCGGCGAAGGCCGGCGCGGTCAAGAGCACGAAGAACAGGATGACAACGATTCTGGCAGTCATGGAGACTCCTGGAGGTTCAAACGATCTTCCCTGGACTAGCAACGGGTATGCCAGCAGCGGAAACTACCGAAAGATGGCGGAACTGCGCGAAAGGAGTAAGAGAAAAGAAGAATATCCTACCGGTCGCTGCGGAATATTCTACAAGAGGGGGAAGCCCATGCAAGCCCGCCAGACGACTTTTAGTGGCTAAGGGGGAGGGAAATTCTGAAACAGGCGCCGTTGCCGGAAACGTTCTCGGCGACGATGGTGCCGCCATGCCCCTCGATGATCTTCCGGGTGATGGGGAGCCCCAGCCCGGTGCCGTTTCCCTTGGTGGTGAAGAAGGGCTCGAAGATCTGCGGGAGCGTTTCGGCGGGGATGCCGGGGCCGTTGTCGCAGAAGCGGATGTCGACCGAGTTCCTCTCCTCGTAAAAGAAGGTGGAGATGGTGACCCGGCCTCCGGCGGGCGCGGCCTGGATGCCGTTGAGGATGAGGTTCATGAAAGCCTGCCTGAGCTTTTGTCCGTCGGCGATCACCTCCGGGATATCGGAGGGACGGAGCTCGATGGCGACCCTGCGGGAACGGGCCTCCGCGGAGAGGAGGGTAACGATGTTGGCAAGCTCGTCGTTGATGTTGCAGGGCCCCTTGCCGGTCGGCTCCGGGCGGGCCAGGCGGAGAAAATCTTCCACCACGCCGTTTAGGCGGTCGGATTCCTTCACCAGGATGTCGAGGAACTCGACCCGGTTGTCTTCGGAGGCGCCCCCTTCCATGAGAATCTCCGCGGTGCCGCGGATGGAGGCCAGCGGGTTGCGGATCTCGTGAGCGAGCATGGCGGAAAGCTCACCGAGGGCGGAAAGGCGCTCGGCGCGGCGCAACTGCTCTTCGATCTGGATGATGAGGTCGGATTGGCTCTGCAACTTTTGGTAGGAGGCTTCGAGCCCCTTGGCGGTCTCTTCCAGCTGCTCCCGGCGGGAGCGCTCCTGCTGGGACAGGAAGCCGGTAATCCCCCCGACCACGTTATAGAGGACCACCTCCAGGTACTTCTCCATCTCCATGGCGAGATGTCCGCCCCACTGAAAAAGGATGTGCGGGGCGTAGCAGATGGTGACCAGGATGGCGCAGCCGATCCCCCCCCGGAACCCGAACCAGTAGGCGGAGAGGATGATCGGGATGTAGTAGAGGCGCTGAAAGATGTCGTGCAGCATCGCAAGCCTGAGCGGGGTCAGGTAATGCAGGAGACTGATCCCGACCACGCAGACGAGGAGGGCGACGACTCTGAAGATCTCCGATCGCTTCATTGCGCTCCCGAAACTCCTATTCGACCCAGGAGATACAGGAAACCGGGCAGAGATCGATTGCCTGGGACTGTATATCCTCTTCCGGGGCACCGGCCGGGTTATAGACTTCCGATTTTCTCTGGGGATTGAAACGGAAAACTTCCGGGCAGTTCTTCATGCAGATCCCGCAACTTATACATTCATCCTGGTCGACCCAAGGTTTTCTAGCCACGAACGCTCCTTTCCACTTCACGAAGCTGTGTGTATACACAAGGAGGACACTATACCGCAAATTCATCGGGCATGAACAAATTTTTTCAGTGATCCCGCACGCCTCGAAGTCCCCTCCCCGTCCCCTCCCCATCCTCACCCTGTCCCTCCCCTTGAAGGGGAGGGACAGGGCACCTTTCCCCGTCTACACTACCGCCCCCTCCCCTGGAACCAATGATCACTCGGCTCCTAAGCCCTCTTCCCCTCCTCCACCGGCTCTCCCTCCCCTTCAAGGGGAGGGCTGGGGTGAGGATGGGGTGAAGGAGTCAACCGGGTAATGCTTGCTTTTGCCCGTGCCGGCAGGTATTGGTGAAGTCATCCAGGGAGGCTTCCATGAACAAGTCACTTCCATCCTATTTCAGCGTAGGCGACGGCCCCGCGGTCATCCTTCTCCACTGCACCCTCAGCTCCAAGAACCAGTGGCGAGCGCTGGCCTCCCTTCTCCAGGGGAGCCACCGGGTGATCGCCCTCGACCTCTACGGGTACGGCGACACCCCGATGCCGTCCGTTGCCGCCGCGGATTTCACCCTGGCCGACGAAGCGGAGCTCGTGCGGGCGCTGGCGGACGAGTTGCTGCCGGGAGAACGCTTCCAGCTCGTCGGGCACTCCTACGGGGGAGCGACGGCTCTTTGCTTCAGCCGGCTCTTTCCCGAGCGGGTCACCGGGGTGACCGCTTTCGAGCCGGTCTCCTTCCACCTCCTCCCCGAAGGAGACCCCGCCCTGGCCGGCTCCCGCGACTTCATGCAGCGCATGCGGGACCTGGTTGCCGCCGGGAAGCCGCAAGACGCGGTGGAGGCTTTCGTCGACTACTGGGGCGCCCCCGGCACCTTCGCGGGTTTCCCGGCCCGGGTGCGTAACGACTTCGCGGCACGGGCGGAAAAGCTCGTCTTCGATTTCCACGCCATTACCGGGACCCCCTTCACGATTGACGACTACCGGGAGCTCCCGATGCCGGTCACCGTGATCGCCGGAAGGTCGAGCCGCCCCACCGCCCTCAGGGTCGCCGGTTTGCTGGCCGATTCGGTCACCACCTGCCGCCTGCTGCAGGTCGACACCGGCCACATGGGCCCGGTGAACGATCCCGAGCGGGTCAACCCGGTCATCGCAGAGAGCCTCTCGGCGCGGCTGGAGGGGTAATAATCCGTCATTTATTGACAGAATCGATCCAAACAGGGTACATTACCGCTGGAAATCGCCCACCACTACGCTGACGTACCGCTTATTCTCACCACGCTGAAGTCGGTTGGCCACTGCCTCATCAACTGAAACTACACCATCATGCGGACCCCAGGCGGCACGGGCAGGCGGTATTCCCGGCAGGCCATGGCCTGTGTGCGCATCTAACACCAAGTAAGGAGTAACCCGTGAAGCACCTGTGCGCGCCCCGTCATCACCAGTCGATGTCCGTGCTGCTGCTTGCCCTGCTGGCCTGCCCCCTGGCCCTGACCGGCTGCAAGGAAGAGAAGAAGGCAGCGGCAGCCCAGCAGCTTATGGCCCCCGCCGAGGCGGTCAAGCAGGACACCCCGTCCTCCGCCAAGGCTGCGGCCCCCGCCCCGGCCAATCCGGCCGCCGCCGCTCCTGCCGGCCAGCAACCGGCGGTCGCCGCCGGAGCAGCCGCCATGGGTAACGCCACCAGCGCGAAGGGCCCCAAGAAACCCAAGGGTAAAGGGGCCAAGGGAAGCGCCGAGCAGGCGACCCCCTCCATCAAGTACCGCGCCGGTGAGGACCCCGACTTCGCCGCCCGCAAGGGATGGCCGGTGAAATTCCCCGCTCCGCTTCCGGGCTCCCTCCTTCCCCAGAAGAGGATCGTCGCCTACTACGGCAACCCGCTCTCCAAGAGGATGGGCGCCCTCGGCGAATACCCGAAGCCGGAGATGCTGCAGCGCCTCAAGCGCGAGGTGAGCCGCTGGCAGGCCGCCGACCCCTCCCACCCGGTCCAGCCGGCCCTGCACCTGATCGCCGTCGTGGCCCAGGGTGAGCCGGGCAAGGCGGGGCTCTACCGGATGGTGATGCCGGACAAGATCATCAATGATGTCTACAGCTGGGCCAAGGAGGCCGGTGCCATCCTCTTCATCGACATCCAGACCGGCCACGACAACATCCGCGCCGTGCTGCCGCGCTTCGAGTGGCTGCTGAAGAACCCCGACGTGCACCTCGGGATGGATCCCGAGTTCAACCTGATCAAGAGCAAGGCGCGCCCGGGGAGCAAGATCGGCACCTACGACGCCTCCGACATCAACTACGCCTCGAACTACCTGAAGGACATCGTCAAGAAGTACAACCTTCCCCCCAAGGTGCTGATCGTCCACCGCTTCACCCGCAACGGCGTCACCAACTACCGCAACATAGCCCTGCGGCCGGAGGTCCAGATCGTCATGAACATGGACGGCTGGGGCGCACCGTGGCTCAAGCGCGATTCCTACAAGGACTACATCGTCTCCGAGCCGGTGGAATTGACGGGCTTCAAGCTCTTCTACCACAACGACACCAAGAAGGGTGACGCGCTGCTGACTCCCGCCGAGGTGCTCAAACTGAACCCGAAGCCGCTCTACATCCAGTACCAGTAGGCGCGGCAGGTTTTTAAAAGAGAAAAAGGCGGCTCCGCTCGGCAGATGATCCTAATTCATCCGCCGGCGGAGCCGCCTTTTTGCATTTATAGGATGGTCGTGCGGAACCTAAAAACCTGCCCTCACCCGGCCTTCGGCCACCCTCTCCCCCAAGGGGGGCGAGGGTAAACGCTTGATCCTCGACGCCCCCGTAGGGTGGGCGGCCCCCTGCCCACCAGTCCGACGGTTTCTCCTCCCCAGCAGTCCGACGACTCCCGCGTGGGCACGGGGTGCCCACCCTACGTCTGCCGCTCTAACGTCAGGCCGGCCGGTCGAACTTCATACTCACCTCGCCGACATCGTCGCCGTTGAAACTCCGCTCCACGAAGACCGCCTGCCCATCCATGTCCACCATGATCACCGTCGAACAGCGGGTCCCGTAGCGCTCGCTCTCGATGAAGATCGGCGACAACAGCCGCTCCCATTCGAGCCCCACCCCGGTGTCCGGAAGCTCCTCATCGGGAGCCTTGGTCCGGTCGGCCAGCACCGCGAAGAGCTCCTCCACCGAAGGGTCCTCCCCCGCCAGCACCCGCCCCAGCCCGGCCTTGCCCCGCTCCACCTTGGGCCATGGCGTATCCAGCAGATGATTGCTGATCCCGAAGATGCCGGAGGTAAGGGGAGTGACCAGGTCGCTCTTGTTCGAGTAGTGATAGAGTCCGCAGGCCTCGCCGACCACGAGGTTGAAGCCGCAGTAGGGAACGCCGGCGCCGCGCAGCGCCTGGAGGTAGCGCTCGGCCCCCTTATCCCCGGCGAGGAAATCGGAGACCAGCTTTCCCCGGGTCGGCGCGTCGGGCGGGTGCACGTGCGGCTGGCGATAGTTGGTCAGGGCTGCTATCCGTCCGGTATCGGTCACGCCGAGCCAGGTTCCGCCGTGGAGGAGATCCCGCCCTCCGAAGAGGCCGGGGGCGTCTTGCCAAAGGGAGGCTCTCGCGGTCGGGCGGTCGTAGAACTCGTCGCGGTTGGCGGCTATCACCAACGGATAGCGGGGATGGGCCGAGCAGGCAATCAGGAGGGTGCACATCGGAAGTCGGTCTCGTTTGGTGGTGGTTCCCCCGGCTACGCCAGGGGTCAGAAGTTGAGAATGGAATTGATCGATTTCTGCTGGGCGTCGGTCACGCTGTCGAAGCTCACCCCGACGCCGGGGATGCTTCGGGAGATCCCCCATGGGTGCGACCAGCGGACGGTGGCGGGAATGGGAGTCTGGTCCCTGAACTCGGTGAAGCGGAGCCAGATCTTGTCCCCCTCCTGAAGCTCCTGCATGAAGTGGAGATAGATCCCCCCCTGGGAGATGTTGACGCAGAACGACTTGGTGGATTCCGCGAACCCGGCATCGGTGGAAACGAGGACGTTGAGGACGACCTCACGCCTCTTGTGGCGGCGCAGACACCTGGCCGGAAAGGCACGGCACCTGCTTTCGATGAAGTAGTTGAGGACGGAACCGGTATCGGGAGAAAAGGTCTGCTCAAGCGGGCTCAGGGCGATCTTCCTGTGCTTCTTGTCCCACTTCACCCTCAGGATCGGGAAGATGTTGAAACACTCATAGGCGACCTGCTTCTCTTCCTTGCTGCAACGAACCAGGGTGAGGATGTCTACCAGCAGTCCGTTGATAGGACGGTCCATTGCGATCTCGGCCATCTCGTTGAAAGAGGCCGCTATGTCACACATGACGCCGATTTCGGCGAGGGCCTTACTGTAGGCACTCCCCGCCTCAACGTCATTCACTACGATCAGCACCCTGAGATTTTCCATCCGCGTCTTCTGTCCTGTCTCTTCTTTTCCCTGTGGTTCCGGATCAAAGGCCTTCCGCCGCGACGACCTGCTACACTATAGCGTCTGGCTCTGGAAGGTCAATCGTCATGTTGGCAGCCTCACCGCCCCACGCCGGTGGCAGATACCCATCCATCCCACATCGGCACCACGGCCGTGAACTGAAGGAGATTGGAGTAGGAAAAAGCCTGACTCCCACCTTATACTTGCCTTGATCAGGGAAGGGATGGTATCAACGGTCAACCGTCCGATGGGACGAACCTGGACTCCAGGTCGAGGAAAGAAACGGGGTATTGATGTTCGATCAGCAGCTTTGGACGGGGCTTTTGGGGCTCCTGCCGCTTCTTGTCTACGTGGTGCTCGTTTTCCGCGACGTGGAGATCCTCACCGCCACCGTGATCTCCGTGGTGCTCGGGGCAATCCTCAGCCACCAGAGCGCCCTCTCCTTCGCCGCCGCCCTCGCCAACAGCATGAGCTCCTTCCTCGCCCTGGTCGGCCTCATCATCATGCTCGGACGGGGGCTCGGCGAGGTGCTGAGCGCCACCAGGGTCTCCCACACCATCGTCCACCGCATCATCTTCACGGTCGGGGTCGACAGCGAAAACAAGGCCATCGCCGGCATCATGCTCGCCTGCCTCACCATCGTCGGCCTCCTCGGCACCATGGCGGGGGGCAACGCCATCATCGCCCCCATCGTGCTACCCATCGCCGCCGCCGTCGGCCTCTCCCGGAGCACGGTCGCCATCATCTTCCAGGCGGTCGGCGAGGAGGCGCTGATCCTCGGCCCCTTCACCCCTCCCGTCATCACGCTCCTCGGGCTGACCAAGATATCCTACGGGGCCATGCTCCTCTTCGTCTCCGGTCCGGTGGCGCTGGTAACCATCACCGCGACCTGGTTCATGGTCCGCCGGATCCAGCGCCGGACCAAGGATATCCACCCCTACGAGAAACCGGAAGGAATCGAGCTCTTCCACCCGACCCGGCAAAGCCGCCGCGCAACTCTCGCCTTCGTCGGCTGCTTCCTGGCCGCGGTCATCTACGGCATGGCGGTCAAGGCGCCGACTTCCTTCGTCATCATCATCATGCTCGGGCTTTCGCTGGTCACCGGGTTGGTGGGGGGACTGAAGCTGGATGAGATCCTGAGGCTGGTGATCAAGGGGATGGCGGGAAACGTCGGGCTCTTCCTGCTCTTCCTGCTCCTCGATCCGTTCATCGTGTTCGTCGAGCAGGCGGGGGGATTCGCGGCCCTGGCCAAGCTGATCAGGCCGATGATGGAGTTGGGGGGAAAGCCGGTCATCGTCATCACCGGGGGGCTTTTGGGAGCCTTCGGGATCTCCGGCGCGACGGTGGCCACCCTGAAGCTCCTTCACGAGATGTTCAACCCGCTGCTATCCCGCTACGCCGTCTCGATGCTCGCCTGGTCGCTCGCCCTGGTGGTCGCCACCCGGGTCAACAACTTCGTCTTCCCCGGGGCCAACATGGTGAGTTCGCTCGGCTTCGCCGAGTCCGAGGACCTGAAGTCGATGATAAGAAACGGCTGGCTGGTGGCCACCTGCCAGATCACCCTGCTGATCCTCTTCAGCCTCTTATTCGCCTAACCCTTCCGTAGGGTGGGCACCCCGTGCCCGCGCGGAAACGGATCAAAAAGGGGACTGGCTCCGCCAGGTGCCTGTCCCCCTTGTCCGACCGTTCCCCCTCGAATCTTTTACTTCCCCGGCTTCGAAGAGGTGATGGCGGTGATGACCACGGTGAGATCACCCGCGGGACGCTTCACGGTCACCTCGTCATCCACCTTCTTCCCCAACAGGGCCTTGCCGACCGGGGAGTCGACGCTGATCCTTCCGAGGCTTACGTCGAACTCGTCGGGCCCCACCAGTTGGTAGCAGCGCTCGTCGCCGTTCTCGTCCTCGTAGGTCACCCAGCAGCCGAAGCTGACCGAGGTGGGATTGAGCGGCGGATAGACCACCTTCACCACCTTCAGCCGGTCCCCCAGGTGCTTCAGCTCCCGGTCGATCTCCCTCAGACGCTTCTTGGAATAGATATACTCGGCGTTCTCCGAGCGATCCCCTTCGGCGGCGGCGTCCGCCATGTTCTTCACCATCCGTGGGCGTTCGGTCTCCCAGAGAAAGTCGTAGCGTTCCTGTAATTTCTTGCGCCCTTCGGCGCTGATCATGTTGGTCATCGTATGGCTGTTACTCCGTTATTTCGTTTCGCCGGAAGGCTGGGCCGGCGCGGCGGGAGGGATTGCCGGAACCGCGGCCGGCTCGCCCGCCGCTCCCTCGGCCACCGCCGGGGGAACCTGCCCGCCACCCGCCGGGGTGGCCGGAAGTTCGGCCGGAAGCGCGGTCTCAGGATTGGCCGCCGGAGGAGTCGGCTGGGCTACGGGTGCCCCGAGGGTACCCCCGTCCGGCGAGATGGCCGGCGGAGGATTAGCCGCGCCCTCGGAGGAGAGGGTGGGAGGAGGCGACGCGGGTGCGGTGGCGGCCTTGGTGGAGCGCTGCTCTTCATCCTCCGATTCGCGGGAGGCGTTCTGCTCGCCCGTGCAGATCTCGTCCTGGGCCATCTCCAGCACCGACTCGGGGGGGACCGGCTCGAAGACCGGTTCGCCCGAGGCGAGCGTCTTGCCGAGCTCCCTTCTCCCCTTGTCGAACATGATGGTCCCGCGCACCCGGTAACTCGACACCGCGCAGTCGAGCTCGTAGTTGGTCAGGATGTAGGCGAGGTTCGAGATGTTGTACTCCCTGCGGTAGTACTCCTTGTCCTTGGCGACCGACTTGATCCAGAAGACGTAGACGTTGTCGGGAAGCGGGTGAACCGACTTGCGGTCCAGGTAGTACTTTAGGTCGCCATCCTCGGCAAAGTTGTACCAGCGCTCCTCCCCGTAGGTCAGACCGCTCCACGCCATCAGCAGCAACATCGACAACGTTATCGTCCGGACGTTCATGCCACCCTCCTGTGGGCAAATGAAGCAGGGGCTTATGCGGGGCTCATGATAGACCACTTTGGTGGTGAACGCAACCTTCGCTCCCTTGTTTGTCATCCCCTCGCCCCTCTCATTCTATACCCTCGCCCCTTCAGGGGAGAGGGTGGCCGCAGTCCGGGTGAGGGAAGATTCTAAAGAGGGTCAGGGTGAGGGAGTTTTCTAATGGTCCTCGTGGCGGTACTGCTTGAGGGATTTCTGGTAGGTCTGCTGGATCTCGTTGGGAGGGCCCTGCTTGATGTAGTCGACGCACTTCCGGACCAGGAAGACGGTCACCAGGAATACGGCCACGACGAGGATCCCCCGCACCGCCTTCTCCCTTTTGGTGAGCGGCTCGGGGGGAGGGGGCTCGGCGAACCCGAAGTCGCGGCGGTCGGCGCGGTCGCGCAGGAAGGCCATCTGGGTGGCCGAGATGTGCTGGAACAGCAGGTCGCGGTCGTGCTCGGCCAGCATGACGAACGACATCCCGGCCCGGCACCCGGCCTTCCCCCTGACCTTGGCAGGTATCACGTGGATCACCCGGGCCACCGTGTGGATCAGCCGGGGAGGCGACAACGGGAGGTGGATCTCCATCGCCACCAGGTCGTCCGGGTAGGCATGGTGGGCGAGGAGCAAGGCGAGCCCTCCGCCGCCCAGGTTGACCTCCCAGTTCGGCAGGTCGCGCCACTCGAGCGGGACCGTGGGGCGATAGCGGGCCCGATGGGCGGCGATGACCACCTCGTCGAACCCCTGGAACTTCATCTGCTCGATCTCGCGGCGCTGCTTCCAGTCGGCCTCGACGGAGCCGTAGGCGGCCTCCTTGATGATGGCGTACTTTATCCGCAGGTCGAGGTTGATGCGGAAGAACTGGCGCCGCTCCTTGAGAGTGAAGGGACCGAACAGCCGGATCCGCAGCACCTTCTCGCTCTGCTTGTGGACGATGATCCCGCTGCAGGTGTAGAGCTCGTTCTTGATCCGGATGCTGACGTCGAGGATGTACCCCTGGTCGATGTGCACCTCGGCCGGGAGGACGTCGCGGGAGATCTGGACCAGCAACTCGTCCCCTTGGAACTCCCCCACCACCGCCCAGTCCCGGAAGACCCCGCCACCGGAGAGCGGGATGCCGACCTCGATGCGGGACCCGGGGCTCAGGAATTCCCGATAAGCGTCGTAGTAATTCTCCACCATGGCTGCTCCCGGCTCATAACAACAGCGGCATCGTCCATATCATTAAACTGCACGACGGCGTGATTGCAACAGGTTACCGGAAGAAAAGGGGCTTCGACGCCATTTTCATGAAGGAAAGCCCTTGACTCTTCCCGAGCCTGTGCTATCACAGGATGGTCCAAGTTTTCTCATTTAATTTAACAAGGGAGGTATTCATCATGAAAAATCATGTGGCGAAGGCAGCGGCTCTCATCCTGGTTCTGGCGGCATCGAGCGCTATGGCGGTTCCCGCCGGTAAGTCCGTGGAGTGGCAGACCTCCAACGGCAAGGTGGTGTTCAGCGGCGACGTGCACGCCAAAAAGGGTTTCAAATGTGCCGACTGCCACTCCAAGATCTTCAAGATGAAAAAAGGTGCCGATCCGATCAAGATGTCCGACATCTACGCCGGCAAGTACTGCGGTGAGTGCCACAACGGCAAGAAAGCCTTCAAAGCGATGGGCAACTGCGCCAAGTGCCACAAGAAGTAAATCTTTCGAAATGCGCCCCGGCTCTGCTATAGTAGCCGGGGCGCGCACCCTGCCCAGGGGGCGTGCCAGTTGAAGGCGCCGCTGACGGCAGGAGTTGAGCAGTTCCCTCCTCGATTCCCCCAGCCGGCCCGCGCCGGCCCCCGCGCAACGATTCGCGCCGCCAGCCGGGCAGGACGGCGGTGTCCATCGCCCCCATAATCCAAAAATCCGACATATAAACGACGCAAGGAGAGTAGCCATGAGCGTTACCAAGAGATCGGTCTGCCCGTTCGACTGCCCGGACACCTGCGGCCTGTTGGTCGAGGTCGAGGGGGGGCGGGCGGTGGCGGTCAAAGGCGACCCCGACCACCCGTACACCCGCGGCTCCCTCTGTCCGAAGATGCTCCACTACGAAAAGAGCGTGCACTCGCCGCTGCGGCTCACCACCCCGCTCAAGAGAACGGGAGCCAAGGGGGCAGGTGAGTTCGCCCCCATCTCCTGGGACGAGGCGGTGGCAACCATCGCCGGGCGCTGGCAGGAGATCATCGCCACCCACGGCGCCGAGGCGATCCTCCCCTACTCCTACGCCGGGACCATGGGGATCGTGCAGCGAAACGCCGGGCATCCCTTCTTCCACCGCCTGGGAGCCTCCCGCCTGGACCGCACCATCTGCTCTCCCGCCAAGGGGGCCGGTTGGCAGGCGGTGATGGGGAAGACGCCGACCCCGCATCCCGACAGCGCCGGCAAGAGCGATCTCCTCATCCTCTGGGGGATCAACGCCGCCGCCACCAGCATCCATTTCCTCAACGCGGTCCGGGAGGTCAGGCAGCGGGGAGGCGAGGTCTGGCTGATCGACACCTACCGGACCCCGACCGCGGCCGCCGCCGACCGCACCATCCTGGTCCGCCCCGGAAGCGACGCCGCGCTGGCCCTCGGGATCATGCACGTGCTCGCCCGCGAGGGGCTCGTGAACGAGCGGTTCGTGGCCGAGAGCGTCCTCGGCTACCGTGAGTTCCGGCGCGAGGTGCTCGGCACCTTCACCCTCGCCGAGGCGTCCCGGCTCACCGGCCTCTCCGTCGCCACCATCGAGGAGCTGGCCCGCGGCTACGCGGCGGCCCGGGCCCCCTTCATCCGGATCGGGAGCGGACTTTCCCGCTACGGCAACGGCGCCATGACGGTGCGCTGCATCGCCTGCCTTCCGGCGCTGGTGGGGGCCTGGGAGCACGACGGGGGAGGAGCCTTCCCCGACACCTCCACCGGCGGAGCCTTCGCCATGGAGCACGTCCTGCGCGAGGACTTCATCACCACTCCCACCCGCATCGTCAACATGAACCGGCTCGGGGAAGCGCTGAACGGGCTGAATGATCCCCCCGTGATGAGCCTCTACGTCTACCACTCGAACCCGGCGGCGGTGACCCCGGACCAAAACGCCGTCCTCAAGGGGCTTTCCCGCGACGACCTCTTCACCGTGGTACACGAGCGCTTCCTGACCGACACCGCCCGCTACGCCGACATCGTCCTCCCCGCCACCTCGTCGCTGGAGCATAGCGACATCTACCGCGCCTACGGGACCTACTGCATCCAGAGGGCCCGTGCCGCCGTCGATCCGTTGGGAGAGAGCAAGTCCAACTGGGAGGTCTTCTCCCTTTTGGCGAAGGCCTTGGGCTTCGAGGAGGAGCCGTTCACCCTGACCGCCGACCGGCTGATCGACCGCCTGCTGGAGCTTCCGTCGCCCTTTAGGGAGGGGATCGACACCCGGGCGCTGGCCGAGGGGAAGGGGGTGGAGCTGACCGTCCAACGCGACGGAGGGTATCTCACCCCCTCCGGCAAGATCGAGATCCTCAACGGGAGCCTTCCGGAGCCGCTCCCCTGCTACCTTCCGACCCACGAGGAGGAGGGGAAACTCCCCTTCCGGCTGATGACCGCCCCCAACCCGTTCGCCCTCAACGCGACCTTCTACGACCAGCCTGAGCTGCGGGAGAAGCAGGGGGGGATGCGCCTGCAGATGAACCCCTCCGACGCCCACGCCCGCGGCCTCAAGCAGGGGGAGCGGGTGGTGGCCTTCAACGAGCTCGGCGAGGTCCCCTTCTTCCTGGACGCCACCGACCGGGTCCCCCCCGGGGTGGTGGTGGCCGAGGGGGTCTGGTGGATCGCCTACGCCCCGGGAAACCGCTCGGTGAACGCCCTCACCTCCCAGCGGCTGACCGACCAGGGGGGCGGGAGCACCTTCTACGACAACCGGGTGGACGTCCGCCCCGAGTAGCTCCTCCCCGTCCCAAACGCCGCCCGGGCCCTCTCCTTGGGGGAGTGGCGCGTTGCCGACATTTTCCCTCATGCTTTCTTCAGCGCTGCCGATGTAGAAAGAGAAAGCGCGATCAAAGCACGAAAGTGGGGGGCGGTATGGAGGCTAACAGCAAGATCCTTCTCGAAAGCGGTACCAACGAGCTCGAGATAGTGGAGTTCAGGATCGACGAGGTCGATGCCAAGGGGAACGTGGTTCCCTGCTATTTCGGCGTCAACGTCGCCAAGGTGCGGGAGATCATCCGGCTGCCGAACCTGCGCAAGGTGATCAACGCCCACCCCGCGGTCTGCGGGATGATCAAGCTGAGGGAACAGGTCATCACCCTGATCGACCTCTCCCGGTCGCTCAACAAGAACACCGACGGCATCGCCGCCGACCGGGTCATCGTCCTCGAGTTCAACCGGATCGTGGTGGGGATGCTCGTCCATTCGGTCTCCCGCATCTACCGGATCTCCTGGGAGAACGTGGAGCCGCCGGTCAAGGCCATCCACGACGCCAACATCACCGGCGTGGTCAAGATGGAGGACCGGATCATCCTGATCCTGGACTTCGAGAAGATCGTCAGCGAGCTCTCCTTCGGCGAGGCCCTCTCCCGCCCCAGCGAAGAGCTCCTCGCCAACGCCCCGGCCAGCCGGAGCGAAAGGACCATCCTGGTCGCCGACGACTCCAAGTTCATCCGCAGCACCATCTCCAGCTCCCTGCGGGACGCCGGCTACCAGGTGCTCGAGGCCGAGAACGGCGAGGACGCCTGGGCGCAGGTGACCAGCATCCGCGATCGGGCCGCCCAGCAGGGGAGCCCGATCTCCCAGCTGCTCAGCATGGTGATCACCGACATCGAGATGCCGCGCATGGACGGCCTGCACCTCACCGCGCTGATCCGCAAGGAAGCGGCGCTCGACAAGATGCCGGTGGTCCTCTTCTCCTCGCTCGCCAGTGACGACAACAAGGCCAAATGGAAGAACCTGGGCGCCAACGACATCCTGACCAAGCCGGACCTTCCCAACCTGGTGGAGCGGGCGGACAGCCTCGTTCTCTGACCCATCCCCTTGAACTTTCCGTGGTGGTCCCGCTCTTCAACGAGGAGCGGGCCATCGCCTCCTTCCTGGCCGGACTCTCCCTCCAACAAGCGATCGCATTCGAAGTCGTCCTCTCCGACGGCGGCTCTTCCGACGGCACCCTCGCCGAGGTCTCCCGGCTCGCCCCCGGCCTCCCCTTCCCGGTGAAGGTGGTGGCGGGGAGCAAGGGGCGCGGCGCCCAGCTCAACCGGGGGGCCGCCGAGGCCCGCAGCGGGATGCTCCTCTTTCTGCACGCCGATTCGGCCTTCGGCGACCCCCTCTCCTTCCGCAAGGGGGTCGATGTCCTCGAGCGGGCCGGGCGCGCGGGCGCGCGGCCGGTCGCCGGCCACTTCCCCCTCACCTTCGCCTTCCCCGGCCCCCCGCCGCTTCCCTACCGCTTCTACGGCGCCAAGGCGGCCCTCGACCGCCCGGGGTGCACCCACGGCGACCAGGGGTTCCTGATCCCCCTCCCCCTCTTCCGCGAGATCGGCCCCTTCGACCCGGAGCTCCCGCTCATGGAGGACGACGTGCTGGCGGAGCGGATCCGGCGGGAGGGGCAATGGGTCCTGCTCCCCTCCCCCATCGCCACCTCGCCGCGGCGCTTCCTCGCCGAGGGGCTCCTCCCCCGCCAGACGCTGAACGCCATCCTGATGGACCTGGCCGCCGTGGGACGCCTCGACCTGATCGAATCGCTCAGGGAGACCTACCGGAGCCAGGACCAGACCGGCCGGCTCGATCTTTTCCCGTTACTGGAGGATCTTCAGGTGCGGATAGCGGGGCTCCCGCCGGCGGAGCGGAGGGATCTCTGGAAGAAGACGGGGAGCTACGTGCGGGAAAACGCCTGGCAGATCCCGTTCTTTCTCGACGTGGCCATGAAAAAGGCGGCCGGCGGCGAGGGGGGAATCTTCCTCTCGCTGCACGACCGCCTGGTGGGGAGGGTGCTCGACAATCGGGTGGCGGATCTGGCCGCCTCCTGGCTGGTACGGCTCTGGTTCCGGCTGGTCCTCAGGCGGTGCCGTCGATGATGGCGCCGTCGGCCTGCAGGTAGGACTTGAGGCGGGGGGCCTCCTCCTCGCCGAGGTCGACGAATTCGATCCCGAAGCCGGCCGGCAGGGTGGACTTGATCCGCCCGTTCTCCTCGTTGAGCCAGGCGACCCGCCCCTTGACCTCCAAAAGGAGCGGGTTCTCCCCTTCCAGGTAGAAGGCCACCTTGACCGGCGTGTCGCGCACCACCTTCTGATGGCTCGCCACGAAGATGCCGCCGTCGCTTATGTCGAGGGCGTTGGCGCTCAGGGAGCTGTTGCCGAGCAGGACGAGGACGGGGAAATGGCAGGGGAGACGGAGACCGCGGCGGTCGACCGAGCTGGTGTAGCGGCGGGCCATCTCCAGGAACTCCCGGCGCTGGACCGGCTTGGTCAGGAAGTCGTTGCACCCGGCCCGGACTGCCTTCTCGCGGTCCTCGTCGTGGCCGGCGGTGGTCAGGATGATCACCGGGGTGTCGCAGATGAAGGGATCGGCCTTGATGGCGGCGCAGCACTCGAGCCCGTCCATCTCCGGCATGTGCATGTCCATGAAGACCAGGTCGGGAGCCTCATTGCGGATGACCTCCAGCGCCTCGACCCCGTTGGAGGCGGTGAAAACGTCCACCTCCGAGATCTTCAGGAAGCTCTTCTCCAGTTCCAGCACCAGCCTGGTGTCGTCGACCAGCAGTATCTTCGCTTTCGCCACCTGACCCCCCCGTCACCCGGCACGGCGCCGCCGCACCCCGTTGAATTTTCCGATCGGCCCGAACTCTCCCCGAACTCCCCCCCTTTGGGAAAGGGGTGGCCGGGGGGATTTCACCACGCGGCCTCCGACTTCGCATCCCCTGGTCCCCTTTTTCAAAAAGGGACTTCCCGGGAGAGCGCCCATCGTCAACCGGATTGAATTTGTTGGCAATTAACCAACATTGCCCGGGCTTTGTCAACGCAAAATTAATGATTCGGCGGGGTTTCAGCATTAATCTGAGCTAGACGATCACCCGCATGAAGTCATCGAGGGAACGGAGCCTGAGCGGAGCGCAGCCGAAGTAGTCGCCGTCGCACTGGACCGCCTTGTTCCCGGAGATCTCGAGCTCGTCGGCGGTAAAGACGGTGACCCCGCTCCCCTCGGCGACCCGGCCCGCGAGGAGCAGGAGAAAGAGCTTGAAGTAGCCGGTCCTCCCCCCCTTGATGCAGATCACCTGGAATCCCCGGGCGAAGAGGTCGGCCTGGGGGGCGAGCATGAAGTCGCCGGCGTAGCGGGCCGCGTTGCAGACGATCACGCTGTGGCACTCCACGCTTTTCCCTCCGCCGGTCACCGTGAGGCTCCCGCGGTCCCAGTCGCGCATGACCCGGAAGGCGGAGAGGGCGTAGGCCCCCTTCCCGAAGCGCTTCTTCTCGGCCAGCCGCACCCCCTCGACCACGGCGCCGTCCACCCCCACCCCGGCCATCAAGAGAAAGCGCCGGGGCTCCCCGCCGCAGGAGATCTCCCCCACCGAGACCGGCCGCGAGCTGCCGGCCACCACCCGGGCTAAGGCGTCCTCGATGGTGGCGATCTTCAGCTCGCGGGCCAGCACGTTGGAGGTCCCCATGGGAACCACCGCCAGGGTGGCGGCCCCGGGAGCGAGTCCGTTGAGGATACCGTTGACGGTGCCGTCCCCGCCGGCCACCACGATGAGGGGATCTCCCTCCTCCGCGCAGAGGCGGGCGGCGAAGAGGGCGGGATCCGCCGCGCTCGCGGTGGGGAGGAGCTGGGGCTCCAATCCCCCCTCTTTCAGGGTGGCCATGATCCGGTCTACTTTTGGTTGGGAATAGCTTCCGGAGGTAGGATTGACGATCACGAAACAGCGGCGGGCCAAGCGGTCACCTCGAAGATGAAGTATTATTCCCTCGCCTCTTTAGGGGTCTATTCCCCTCGCCTCCGGGAGAGGGGCGGGGGTGAGGGAGGTTCTAAAATCTACCCTCACCCGGCCTCCGGCCACCCTCTCCCGAGGGGAGAGGGTAGGTGGAAAAGAGTGAGAGCGATTTAAACACCGGCAGATATACCCCATTTCCCTTCCGATCTCAATCGCCTTTAGCACCCTCGAGTTTTCCCGCCTCCTTCTCGGCGTTGGCGAACTTGTGCATGCTCTCCAGCATTTCCCGCAGGCGCCGGTCGACCAGGAAGTTGACGCTCCCCTCCGGGTAGCGGCCGGCTTCTCCCGGCTCGCCGGCCGGCACCCCGGTGAGGATCTCGATCCCCTGGTCGATGGTGCTCACACTCCAGATGTGGAAACGCCCCGCCTCCACCGCCTCCACCACCTCGTCGTTGAGCATCAGGTTCCGCTCGTTCAGGGAGGGGACCATCACCCCCTGGCCGCCGGTCAGCCCCTTCGCCTTGCAGAGGGCGAAAAAGCCCTCGATCTTCTGGTTCACCCCGCCGATCGGCTGCACCTCCCCGTGCTGGTTGACGCTCCCGGTCACGGCAATCCCCTGGCGGACCGGGAGCCCCGAGAGGGCGGAAAGGAGCGCGTAGAGCTCGGTCGAGGAGGCGCTGTCCCCCTCGATCCCCTCGTAGGACTGCTCGAAGCAGATGGAGGCCGAGAAGGAAAGCGGCTTGTCGTTGCCGAAGCGTCCGCGCAGAAAGCCGGTAAGGATCAGCATCCCCTTGTCGTGGATCGGCCCCGAGAGCTTGACCTCCCGCTCCACGTTGACCATCCCGGCGCGGCCCAGGGAGACCCGGGCGGTGACCCGGGAGGGACGCCCGAAGCTGTAGTCGGCCATGGTGAGGACGGAGAGCCCGTTGATCTGGCCGACCACCGAGCCGTCGGCGTCGCAGAGGATGGTGCCGTCCGCCAGGTACTCCTGGATCCGTTCCTCGATCCGGTTGGAGCGGTAGATCTTCTCGTCGATCGCCTTTTTCACCCATGTGTGGTCCACCACCTGGGCGCCCCCCCGGCTGGCCCAGAAACTCGCCTCGCGGATGGTGTCGGAGAGCTCCATGAACTGGGTGGTGAGGCGCTCCTGGTCCTCGACCTGGCGGGCGGCGTACTCGAGGAGCGCGGCGACGCCGCCGGGGCTGAAGGGGAGGAGCCCCTCCTTGCGGCAGTGGGCGGCCACGAAGAGGGCGTAGTCCTGCATGATCTCGGGGGTACGGTGGATCCTCGAGTCGAAGTCGGCGCGAACCTTGAAGAATTTGCGGTAATCGGGATCCAGGTAGAAGAGGAGGTAATAGATCCAGAGGGAGCCGATCATGATGATCTTCGCGTGCAGCGGGATCGGCTCCGGCTTCAGCGACACCACGGTCATGAAACGGTACTGCTCGAGGACGTCCTCGATCCGGATCTCCGAGTTGCGGATGCAGCGCTTCAAGGACTCCCAGGCGAAGGGATTGAGCAGCACCTCGCGGGCATCCACGATGAGGTAGCCGCCGTTGGCCCGGTGCAGCGCCCCCGGCTTGATGAGGGTGAAGTTGGTGGTCGCCACCCCTCCCATCTGCATCACGTTCTCGATGCGGCCGAAGAGGTTGTTGTAGGTCGGATTACTCTCGAAGATGATGGGGGCGCCGGAGTCCGGGTCGTTCTCGACGACCACGTTCACCTCGTACCGCTCGAAGGTCGGCTCCTGCCGGGGGAGCTTCAGGCCGGGTATCTGGGGGGGAGGGGTCTGGGGCTTGAAGTCCTCCAGGTTAAGAAGGAGGTCCTCCTGCACGGTCTCCAGGTAGTGGAGCACCTTCTGGAAGCCTGCGTACTTCTCCTTGAGGGGGTCGAGGTGGTGGCCGATGGCCGAGATGCCGAGCTCCCGGTCGAGGCGGGCCAGGTCGTCGCGAAGCCCCTTCTCGTTTTCCCGGACCTGCCTCAGGGCGTCGTTGAGCTTCTCGGTCAGCTCGCGGCCGATACCATCCATCCGCTCCCGCTCGTCCTTGTCGAGCCCCTCGTACTCCTCCTGGGTGTAATTGCGCCCCTCCTTCTGGGGCACGATCACCAGGCCGGAGACCGTCCGCTGCAGGGCGAACCCCTGCTCGGAGGCATCCTGTTCGAGCTGGGAGAAGATCTCGCCGTTTCTCTCCTGGTACTGCTCGATGATGGAGACCCGGTCGCTCTCGTACTCCTTGCTCTCGAGGGCGGAGGGGATGTTGGAACGGACGTAGTCGAGGAGCTCCTGCATGTCGTCGGCGAACTCCGCCCCCTTGCCGGCGGGGAGCGAGATGGCCAGGGGGGAATCGGGGGCCTCGAAGTTGTTGACGTAGCACCAGTCGGCCGGCGGGGGGCTGTCCATGGTCCGCTTGCGGAGCATGTGCTCGATGGTGGTGCTCCGGCCGGTACCGGGCTCGCCGGCCAGGTAGAGGTTGAACCCGTGGCTGGACATGCCGAGGCCGAAGTCGATGGAGGTGAGGGCGCGCTGCTGGCCGATGCTCCCTTCCAGACCTGAGATATCGGAGGTGGAGTTGAAGGTGAAGAGGGAGGGGTCACAGACCCATCTCAGTTTTTCGACGGGGACTTTGCGATCGGATTCCGACATGGGAGCCTCCTTGGGCAGCGGCGATCCGGCAGGGGAAGAAAGCGGCGGTCTCCCTTTTTGTGAGCCGCCTCAGCAGCGCGGCAGCCGGCTTTCCAGCCGTGGGTGAAACCGCTCGCCGACCAGCGCTTTCACCTGGTCCATCGGGGGAGAGTCCCCCCTTTCCCGCGACAGGGAGGTGATGGGGCACCCCTCCATCCCGCACGGGTTGATATGACGAAAGGGCGAGACGTCGGGGGCGACGTTGAGGCAGAAGCCGTGCATGGAGACCCAGCGTCTCACCCCGACGCCGATGGAGGCGATCTTCCCTCCCTCGCTCCAGACCCCGGTGCGCCCCGCCACCGTGTGCCCCGGGACCCCGAACTCCCCGGCAACCTCCACCAGGAACTCCTCCAGGAAGCGGAGGTAGCGGTGCAGGTCCCGGCCGCGGCGGGAGAGGGCGAGGATCGGGTAGCCGACCAGCTGCCCCGGGCCGTGGAAGGTGACGTCCCCGCCGCGGTTGATCCGGATGGCGTCGATGGCGGGGTCGAGGAGGTTGTCGAGGCTCCCGGCCGAGCCGATGGTGTAGACCGGCTCGTGCTCGAGAAGAAGGAGCGCCTCTCGTCCACCCTGCGCCACCTCCGCCACCTTCCGCTCCTGCCAGGCCAGCGCCTCGGCAAAAGATATGGTTCCCAGATCGACCACTTGCATCGACGCTCCTAAGGTTCTTTTTGTTCTCATGCCATCAAGATCTTCCCTTCTTCCCTTCCTTATCCCTCTCCCGGAGGGAGAGGGGATGACTATACAAGGGGCAGGGGAGGGTATCTCACGCGTGAATCGCCTTCTTGTCCACGTCCAGCGCCGCCTCCCTGAGAGCCTCCGAGAGGGTGGGATGGGCATGGATGGTGAGGGCGATGTCCTCGGCACTCCCGCCGAAGCTCATCACGGTGACCGCCTCGGCGATCATGTCGGAGGCGCGGGGGCCGAGGATGTGGATGCCGAGCACCCGCCCCCCTTCCTTCTCCGCCAGCACCTTCACGAAGCCGTCGGTCTCGTCCATGCACTTGGCCCGGCCGTTCCCCATGAAGTTGAACCGGCCGACCTTGTACTCCACCCCTTCCTCCTTGAGGGCCTCTTCGGTCTTGCCTACCGAGGCGGCTTCCGGCCAGGTGTAGCAGACCCCGGGGATGCAGCCGTAATCGGCCAGGCTCGGCTCCCCCTTCATCCGCTCCACGCAGACCACCCCTTCCTCGGAGGCCTTGTGGGCCAGCATAGGGCCGGCGATCAGGTCGCCGATGGCGTAGATGCCGGGGACGTTGGTCTGGTACTCGCCATCGACCACCACCCGCCCCCGGTCCAGCTTGATCCCGAGCTCCTCGATGCCGAGCCCCGCGGTGAGCGGCTTGCGCCCAACCGCGACGAGGATCTTGTCACACTCGATCTCCTGGTTGCCTCCCTCGCTCTCGACCCGGGCCACCAGCTTGCCGTCCCGCTTCTCGACCCCGGCCACCTTGGCCTGCATCACGAACTGCATCCCCTGCTTCTTGAGGGAGCGCATCAGTCCCTCGGCGACCTGGCCGTCGCTGCCGGCGACCAACCGCGGGAGCATCTCCACCACCGTAACCCGGGCGCCCAGCCTAAGCCATACCGATCCGAGCTCCAGCCCGATGTATCCCCCCCCGACCACCAGGAGGTGCTCCGGCACTGCCGGGAAAGAGAGGGCCTCGCGGGCGCTCACCACGCTCTCGCCGTCGAAGGGGAGCGCGGGGATCTCCACCGCCTCGCTCCCGGTTGCGAGGAGCACCTTGCGGGCCGATACCGTGGCCCGGGAATCCCCCTTCACCTCGACCCGGTGCACCCCGTTGCCGTCCGCCCCTGCCAGCCGTCCCTCACCGGCGAAGGAGGAGATGCCGTTTTTCTTGAAGAGGAAAGCGATGCCGTCGGTGAGCTTCTTCACGACGTCATCCTTGCGCGCCATCATGCGGCCGACGTCGATGGTCGGGGGAGCGACTTCGATCCCGTGGTGGGCGAAGCGGTCGCGGGCCAAGTGGAACAGTTCGCTGGAATCGAGGAGCGCCTTGCTCGGGATGCACCCCTCGTTGAGGCAGACCCCGCCCATGGCGGAGCGTTTCTCCACCACCGCCACCTTCATTCCCAACTGGGCCGCCCTGATGGCTGCCACGTAACCACCCGGTCCGGCGCCGATCACCACCAGGTCGAAGATCTCTTCAGACATGCCTCGTCCTCCTGAACGTTAGCGGCCGGCAGGAGCGCTGCCGCCGATTATGTGAGATGAAATAAAAGGAAGGGGAGTCGCCTCCCCCTAAACTATAGCCGGTTTCTTCAATGCTGCCGCCGGAGGGTTCCCGCCCCTTCAAGGGGAGAGAGAGGGTGAGGATGGAGATCACTCCCTACCCCTCCAGCAGCATCTCCTCCGGCTCCTCGATGTACTCCTTGACCTGCTTCAGGAAGCCGACCGCCCCCTTGCCGTCCACCAGCCGGTGGTCGTAGGAGAGGGCCAGGTACATCATCGGGCGGATCACGATCTGGCCGTCCCGGACCACCGCCCGGTCCTGGATCGCGTGCATGCCGAGCACGCCGCTTTGGGGGGTGTTGAGGATCGGAGTGGAGAGGAGCGAGCCGTAGATCCCCCCGTTGGAGACCGTGAAGGTACCTCCCTCCAGGTCGGAGACCGCCAGGCGGTTGGTGCGGATCTTCTCCCCGAACTCGGCGATCTGCTGCTCGATCTGGGCAAGCGTCATCCGGTCCGCGCTCCTCAGGACCGGGACCACCAGCCCCTTCTCCCCGCCCACGGCGACGCCGATGTCGCAGTAGTGGTGATAGACGACGTCATCCCCCTCGATGCTGGCGTTCACCTCCGGGAAATCCTTCAGCGCCTGGCAGCAGGCCCGCACGAACAGCGACATGAAGCCGAGCTTCACCTGGTGGCGCTTGAGGAAGAAGTCGCCGTGCTGCTTGCGGAGCTCGATGACCTTCGACATGTCCGCCTCGTTGAAGGTGGTCAGCATGGCGGTCTGCAGGCGCGCCGCCACCAGCCGCTCGGCGATCCGCTTGCGGATGGGGGGCATGGCCTTGCGGGTGATGCGACCTTCCTCCGAGGATGGCGGGGCCGGGGCCGGGGCCGGGGCCGGGGATGGCGGAGCGGCGGCAGCAGCCGGCGCTGGCGGCGCGGCAGTGGCGGCGGCCTCGCGTGCCTGCGAGCGGCCACTCCCCTTCACCGCCGGGGTGAGCGTCAAAGCGGGCTCCGGCCCGGCGGAAGCCGCCTTCTGGAGGTCCTCCACGGTCACACGGCCGCCCCGGCCGCTCCCCTTCACTTCCCGCGCATCCATCCCCATCTCGCGGGCGAGCTTCCGCCCGGACGGGGACATGGGGGGCTCGGGGCCGGAGGGGGGCTCCTTGACCGGCGGGAGGGTGGGCTTCGGCTCCTCCACCGGGGGCTTCGGCGGTGCCGGCTCACCTGCCGGGGGAGCCGTCTCAGCGGTGGCACCCTCCTCGATGGTCCCGATGACCGCGCCGATCTTTACCGTCTCCACCTCGGGAACCAGGATGTGCAGGACCCCGTCCGCCTCGGCGGTGACCTCGAGGGTAATCTTGTCGGTCTCTATCTCGCAAAGCGGCTCGTCCTTGGCCACCTGCTCGCCATCCTTCTTGAGCCACCTGGCAATCAGCGCCTCGAACACCGATTCGCCGACTGACGGGACCTTGATCTCCATAAAAAGCTCCTTTTCAAACAAGTTCGTAAGTCTTTAAAAACAGTTCTATGTTCTAGGTTCTATGTTCTAGGTTGGAGGCTTTGCGGACTCTTTTGAAATGCAAAACAGAGAGAGCTCTCCGAGGTCCATGCTTTTCAACATAGAACCTAGAACGTAGAACATAGAACAGCAGTTAGCGTTTGTCGTCGTTAGATTCCCAGCGCCTCGCTGACGATCCGCTCCTGCTCCACCCGGTCCAGCCGGTGCGAGCCGGAGGCCGGCGCCGCCGCCTCGGGACGCCCCACGTAGCGCGGGACATGGCCCAGGATGTCGGTCAAGACCGGCCTCATGAACCGCCAGGCGCCCATGTTGTGGGGCTCTTCCTGGACCCAGCTGAAGGGGACGTCGTTCGGGTAGCGCTGCAGCTCGTTGCGGAGCTGGTCCACCCCCAGGGGGTAGAGCTGCTCGACCCTGACCAGGGCGGTCCCCTGGAGCTGGTCGCGGGCGATGCGGTCGGCGAGGTCGTAGTAGATCTTCCCGGTGCAGATCAGGACCTGGCGCACGTTCCCCTGCTGGGGCGGCTCGGCGATCACCTCGCGGAACTGCCCGCCGGTCAGTTCCTCTACCTTGGAGACGCAGGAGGGATGACGGAGAAGGCTTTTCGGGGTGAAGAGGATCAGCGGCTTCCGGAAACTCTGCACGATCTGCCGCCGCAGCACATGGAAAAGCTGGGCCGGGGTGGAGGGATAGACTACCTGGAGGTTGCCGGCTGCGGAGAGGGCGAGGAAGCGCTCGATGCGGGCGCTGGAATGCTCGGCCCCCTGCCCCTCGTAGCCGTGCGGGAGCATGAGCACGAGGCCGCTGGAGCGCTCCCACTTGGCCTCGCCGCTGGTGATGAACTGGTCGATGATGACCTCGGCGCCGTTGACGAAGTCCCCGTACTGCGCCTCCCAGATGACCAGCGACTCGGGGGACTCGAGCGAGTACCCGTACTCGAATCCCAGGACCGAAAATTCGGCGAGCATGCTGTCGAAGGCGCAGAAGGCGGCCTCGCCGGTGGCTGCCGTGGTGAGGGGATAGAAGGGTGACCCGGTGACCTGGTCGAATAGGGCCGCGTGACGGTGGCTGAAGGTGCCGCGGCGGACGTCCTGGCCCGAGATGCGGACGCTCACCCCCTGGTTGAGGAGGGTCGCATAGGCGAGGGTCTCGGCGGTCCCCCAGTCGAGCGGTCCCCCTTTCTGCACCGCTTCGCGACGCTTCTGCAGGAGGGCGGCCACCTTGGGATGGGGATTGAACCCCTGCGGGGTAACGGAGATCTTCTCGGCGAGGGCCTGGATGACCTCCTCCCCCACCGCGGTATGCACCGCCCCCCTCGGGATTGCGGGCTTCATGCCGCTCCAGCGGGCCAGGAAGGCGGACTCGCGGGGGACGGATTCACGCTCGCTCGCCAGGCGAAGCTCCTCGACCACCTCGGCCTCGATCCCCTTCAGGCTCTCGGCGTCGTACCCCTCGGCGATCAGCTCGTTCTGGTAGAGTTCGTGGAGTTGGGGGCGGAGCTTGATCTGCTGGTACATGAGGGGCTGGGTGAAGTACGGCTCGTCCCCCTCGTTGTGGCCGAATCGGCGGTAGCAGATCACCTCCACCACCACGTCGCGGTGGTAGCGGTCCCGGAAGGCCAGCGCCAGCTCGGTGGCATGGAGGACGGCCTCCGGGTCGTCGCCGTAGACATGGAAGACGGGGGCGTTGACCATCTTGGCGGCATCGGTCGCGTAACAGGTGGAACGGGCGTCGGCGGGGAGGGTCGTGAAGCCGATCTGGTTGTTGAGCACGATATGGAGGGTGCCGCCGGTGCGGTAGCCGGCCAGCTGCGACAGGTTGAGGGTCTCCGCCACCACCCCCTGGCCGGAGAAGGCGGCGTCGCCGTGGATGAGCAGGGGAAGGACCCGGGTCTCCCCGTCGCTCCCCAGGCGGTCCTGGCGGGCGCGTGCCTTTCCCTCCACCACCGGATCGATCGCCTCCAGGTGGCTCGGGTTGGCGGCCATGGTCAGGTGGATGGAACGGTCGCCGGCGACGGTGAAGTCGGCGGAATACCCCTTGTGGTACTTGACGTCCCCCTCCCCCACCACCCCGAACTCGGAGTTATCGGCGAACTCGGCGAACATGTTCTCGTACGGCATCCCGAAGATGTTGCAGAGGACGTTGAGCCGGCCGCGGTGCGGCATCCCGAGCACCACGTCGGTCACCCCGAGCTCGGCCGCCTTCTTGATCGCCGAGTCGAGCATCGGGATCAGGACGTCTCCCCCTTCCAGGGAGAAACGGGTCTGCCCCGGGAACTTCTTCTGCAACACCCGCTCGAAGAGCGCCGCCTCCTTGAGCTTCCGGAGGATGGTGAGCCGCCGGTCGCGGTCGAACTCACCCCGGTTGCAGGTCGGCTCCATCTGGTCGATCAGCCACTGGCGCTCCTCGGGGGACTGCAGGTGCATGAATTCGACCCCGGTCGAGCCGCAGTAGGTGCTCCGCATGACCTGGACGACTTCCCGGAGCGTCACGGGACTCTTGGTGAACCTGCGCGTGTGGAAGGAGGTGTCGAGGTCGGAGGTGTCCAGCCCGAAGGCGGAGAGGGCAAGGTGCGGGTGCTCGAGCTTGCAGGGTGAGAGAGGATCGGTACAGGCCAGGAGGTGGCCGATGTCCCGGTAACGGTAGATGAGGGATTGAACCCCCGAGTGCTTCATGAGCTCCTCGACGGTGCAGGGAGCCCCCCCTGCCTCTCCGCGAGGAGCAAGGCCCAGGTCGAAACCGGTGAAGAAGGCGCGCCACTCTTCGGAAAGGGCTTCAGGATTCTCCTTCCAAAGCTGGTACTGGTTCTCGATCCACAGGGGACTCACATTGTCCGGCATTCCCATCGTCTGCTCCTTTTCGGTTTCATGAGCGTCCCGCGCTCATGAACTTATCGAAGTTTAGCAGATGAGGTATTCCTTTCAAGGGGTCGATTTCCTTGCGTAACGGCGGACAGTGACGTTCTCGGTGGTGATGAGTCCCCCATCGAGCATCTCCTCGATCTTCGGGATGACCGCTTCGCACTTGGCGGGCTCGTCGATCACCTCGACCACCACCGGGAGATCCGAGGAGAGGCGCAAGAGCCTTTCGGAGTGGATGCCGCTACGGGGGCCGAACCCGGAGATCCCGCGGAGTACGGTGGCGCCGATGAACCCCTCCTTGCGGAGCATTTCGACCAGCGCCTCGTAGAGGGGGATGTGCCGGAAGCGGTCACCCTCTCCAATGAAAACCCTGATCAGGGTCAGTTCCTCGGCCTCTGCGTGATCGGACATAGCTCACTCCCTATGGGTGGTAAGGTGCCGGGGGTGCGTTGCCAGCCGCCGGGCTACTGGAACTTCCATCCGACGTTGACTCCCCAGATATCCGAGGAGGAGTCGGGCTGATAGATATAATTAGCGCCGGAGAGCTTGAGGGGGGACTGGGTGAAGCGAAATCCCTGGTAACTGAGGCTCACCTTCAGCTTTCCGACGGTTACCCCGCCTTCCGCGAAGGCGCTCCACTCTCCCTGGGGCCGGACGGTGGCGGAGTTGACGGTGTTACTTACATAGAAGGGGTACTTGGCCCCTCCCTCCAACTCCAGGGTGGTCCGCTCCGCCAGGGGATACCGGGAACGGAGCCCCGCCAGCCAGTACCAGCTCTGCCACGCCTCGGTGTAACCGGAGGCCGGACCGACCTGGGTCATGGTGTCCTGCAGGTCCCGCAGCCAGAAGCGGTAGCCGATCCCGCCGAAGGGCTCCACCGTCACCCGCGCGAGCCGGATACGGTACGCGAGGTCGAGCTCTTCGCGAACGCCGAAGTAGACCACGTCGGTCTTGGCGGGGACGGGGGTGAGCCCCTGGGTCTCGCCGTCGTAATCGACCTTGCCGCCGAAGATCTCGCCCCTCCCCCGGAAAAGCACCGGCGTGTCGGTGGCCACCGTTCCCACCACGCCGAGGGCGAAGATGGCCCCGCTCTCTTTGAGCCGGGTCCGTCCGCCGTAGTACTCGTCCCAGTAGTGGTGAAGCGCCGAGAGGTACGGGGTGACCTCTTCGAAGGAGGCGGCGGATGCCGCCCCCGCACAGCAAATGGACATCACCGCGGCGATCGGGAGCAGCGTGATCGTCTTGCCCAGTCCCATTACTCCTGGCTTTCTCCCTTCTTCTTGCGCGGCGAGCGGGGCTTGCTGGCAGGCTCTTTCTCCGGCAGGGTCCCCGCCTCGCCCGCCTTGGGAGCGGCGGCGGTCTCCTTTTTCGCCTTACCGGTAGCCTTCGCCCCCTTGGCAGGCTTGGCCTTCGCCTCCCCCTTCGCCTCGGGTTGCGGTTCGGCCTTGGTTTCCGGCTCCGGCTGGGCCTTGGCGGCAGTGGACTTCGTTGCCCGCTTCGCCCCCCCCTTCGCCTTGGGCGCCGCCTCGGCTTCGCCCTTTCCGGCCTCGCTCTCCGCCTTAGGAGCAGCCGCGACCGGCGCCTTGCCGGCAGCCTTGGAGGCAGCAGCGACCGGCGCCTTGGCAGCAGCCTTGGGGGCCCTGGCTTTTCCTTTCCCAGCGGGCTTGGAGGTACCCGCCCCCTCGCCTGCTTCGGCGGCGGGTACCGGCTCGGCGATCGCCGCGGCGGGTTCCAGTTTGGGCGCGGCGGGCTCGGCCTGAGCGGCGGAGGCCACGGCGGCGGCAGGCTCGGTCCCCTCCTTGGCCTTGGTCCCCTTCCCTCCCCTCTTGCGGGACGGCTTGGCGGCAGGGGCTTGCGAAGCGGTGACGTTCGCCGGCTCCTGCACCACTACCTCCTGGACCACCTCGGGCGCCAATTCACCGGCCACCCCTTGGACGGCGGGTTCGGCAGCGGCCACGTCCTTGGCCGCTTTGCCCCCCCGCTTCCCGCGGGAGCGGCGACCCTTGCCATCCGGGCGAGGCTCCTCACCGGCGGCCTCCTCCATCACGGCAGCCTCGACCACCTCGGAAACGTCGGCGGCCGGGACTTCCTGGACGGAGGAAGCGGCTTTCCCGGTGGTCTCGACCACTTCCGGGGTAACCGCGCCCTCCTCAGCGGGCTTCTTCTTGGAGCGACGGCTTTTCGCCGTCTTGGGTGCCGCGGCACCTTCGGCGGCAGCTTCGCCGGCGGCGGGAGCCGCCGCTTCATGGGGCACCTCGGCGGGCGCCGTTTCGGGAGCTATCTCCCCGGCAGCGGCCTCGCCACCGGCCTCGCCTGCGGCGGCCTCGGCAGCAGCCTCATGGGCGCCGCCTTTGCCCCGCCGTCTCCGGCGCCGGCGCTTCTTCTTGTGCTCATCGACATGCTCCTCGCCGTGCTCCGGATGTTCGGCGGTTTCGGCGGCTTCGGCGCTCGCCCCTTCGGGAGCCACTTCCGCCGGGAAGAGCCCGGCAGGCGCTTCCGGGAGGTCGATGGCCACCTCGGCCTGTTCGGCGGCCTGCGCCTCGGCGCCCCCCCCTTTGCCCCGCTTCCGCTTGCGACGGCGCTTCTTCTTGTGTTCCTCGTGTTCCCCTTCGGTGAGCACCCGCTCGCCCCCCTCCGGTTCCACAACCAGGGCGACCGGCACCTGCTCGGGCCGCTCTTCTTCCTCGGCGTGGGCGGCCGCCGCGGCGGGCACCGCCTCGGTGACTGCCTCGACCACCGCCTCGGCCTCCGCCGCCCCTTTCCCTTTCTTTTTCTTCTTCTTGCGCCCCTCGGCCGGAGCCCCTTCCTGGACGGCCCCCTCCTCCTTGGCCGCCTTGGCGGCCGGCTTCTCCTGGGGGACCTCCTCCTGGGGGATTTTCTCCCGCTTGATGAGCTCGAGGTCCATCTGGTTGAGGAGGTAGGAGGGTTTCCCCTTCACCGTGACCTCGATGTCGTAGTCGCTTTCGATCCGGGAGAGCTCGCGCCGCTTGCGGTTTAAGAGGTAGTAGGCGACCTCCAGCGGGAGGCTTCCGAGCACCTCGGCCACCGTCCCCTTGGCCGCCGCCGCGTGCACCTTTCTCAGGAAGGAGAGCGCCATCGCCTCCACCGACTTCACCTTGCCGCGCCCGTCGCAGTGCGGGCACTCCAGGGTGGAAGCCTGGTGGATGTTCTGGCGGATCCTCTGGCGGGACATCTCGAGCAGGCCGAACTCGGAGATGCGGGAGACGTTGACCCGCGCCTTGTCGGCCTTGAGCGCGGACTTGAGGGTCTTCTCCACCTCGATGTTGTGCTTTCTCTCCCGCATGTCGATGAAGTCGATGACGATGAGACCGCCCAGGTCCCTGAGCCTGAGCTGCCGGGCGGCCTCCTCGGCGGCCTCCAGGTTGGTCTTGAAGGCGGTGTCCTCCACCCCCTTCTCGCCGGTCGACTTGCCGGAGTTGACGTCGATGGAAACGAGCGCCTCGGTCGGCTCGATGAAGATGGAGCCGCCGGACTTGAGGGGAACCTTCTTCTCGTAGATGAGGTCGATCTGCTCTTCCAGCTGGTAGCGGGAGAAGATGGGTCGCTTCTCCTGGTGCAGCTTGACCAGCTTCTCGAACTGGGGATCGATCTCCTTGAGGCAGTCGCGCACGTCCTTGAAGACGTCCTTGCTGTCGACCAGCACCTCGTCGATGTCGGAGGAGAAGTAGTCGCGGATGGTCCTGATGAAGAGCGCCGACTCCTGGTAGATGAGCCCGGCCCCCTTGCCGGAGAGCCCCTTCTCCCGGACCCCCTCGTAGAGGGCGACCAGCGAGTCGAGGTCCTTTTGGAGCTCCTCCCTGGTCCTCCCCATCGCCTCGGTCCGGATGATGTAGCCGTACCCCTCCGGGATGGTCATCTCGGAGATGATCTCCTTGAGCTTCTTCCTTTCCGACTCGCTCTCCACCTTGCGGGAGATCCCGGAGGAATCGCTCCCCGGCATGAGCACCATGTAGCGCCCCGGCAGCGACACGTAGGTGGTGAGGGCACTCCCCTTGTTGTCGCGCTCCCCCTTCTCGACCTGGACGATCAGCTCCTGCCCCCGCCTCAGGATCTCCTGGATGCGGGGACGGCGGTGCCGCTGGTCCTCGGAGATGTCGTCGCGCCACTTGTAGTTCTCGGGGTGGATCTCCCCCATCTGCAGGAAGCCGAGCTTCTTGAGCCCCACATCGACAAAGGCGGCCTGCAGCCCCGGCTCCACCCGGACCACGACGCCCCGGTAGATGTTGCCGCGGATCTGCTCGCTCCCGGCGATCTCCACGTCGAGATCGACCAGTCTTCCGTCCTCAACGATCGCTACCCGCGCCTCTTCGGCGTGCAGTGCATTGATCAGCATCTTTTTTGACATAAATTGGTTGTTTCCTTTCCTTTTGGCCGGCGCGGCACCGGATGATGCTCCGGCGTCCTGCGCGCCCAGTTTGGTATCGGCTCCCCCAAGGGTGCCGTCATTCTCTATTTGCAAGCCCATTAGCGGGCGGCAATGTTAATGAAAAACTTTGCGATTATAGCAGAAGAATTCCTCCTCGCACATAAAAAACGCAGAGGTTCAGCGGGATTTCCCAACTTTCGCCCTCCCGCAGACCGGGAGTAATTATCATTAAGGAGGCGCGGGGGTCGGGAAAACGGTGCCTATCCTCCCCCCCGCCGGCGACCGCACCAATGAAAGCATCGCCCCGTGCCTTCTATAATTAAGGTTTGACGAAGTCGACTTTCATGTTATTTTGCCCTAACTTCTCCCGCTGGCAAGGGATATGCTTTCATCCTCGTTTTTCTGGAGCCCCGATGGTGCGAGACTTTCAGAACGTTGGCGCTGTGGCCCATGTCATCCAGCTCTCGGTCGCTCCGGTCTTTTTGCTGACCGCGGTGGGGACCATGCTGGGGGTCATGATCAACCGGCTGGCGCGGGTCATCGACCGGGCCCGCCACTACGAGGGAAGACTCGAGACCGCCCGCCCCGAGGACATCGCCAAGCTGCACGACTCCCTGGCCACCCTCCGGCGCCGTGCCGACCTGATCGGCCGCGCCATCTTCCTCTGCACCTCCACCGCCGTCCTCGTCTGCACCGTGATCGCGCTCCTCTTTCTGGGCGACTACCTCCGGTACGACATGTCCCAGCCGGTCGCCCTCCTGTTCATCCTGGCCATGCTGATGCTGGTCATCGGGCTGATCCATTTCCTCAGGGAGGTCTTCGTCGCCAAGGCGAGCCTCAGGATCGGCCCCAACCGATAGCCCCCCCCGATTGCAAGGAGAATCCGATGAGACAGCTCCTCCCCGTTTTCGACAGCCACCTCCACATCATCGACCGCCGTTTCCCGCTGGTCCCCAACCAGGGGTACCTTCCGGACGATTTCACCTGCGAGCAGTACCTGGCCCGCACCGCCTCCTGCAACCTCAAGGGGGGAGCGGTCGTGTCGGGTTCCTTCCAGGCCATGGACCAGGAGTACCTGGTGGACGCGCTCGGCAAGCTCGGCCCGGGCTTCGTGGGGGTGACCCAGCTCCCCGCCACCGTGAGCGACGACGAGCTGGTCCGCCTCGACAAGGTCGGGGTACGGGCGGTCCGGTTCAACCTGAAGCGGGGAGGGTCGGAAGGGGTGGAGCACCTGGAGCGGATGGCCCGCCGCGTCCACGAGCTGGTCGGCTGGCACGTCGAGCTCTACGTCGACTCCCGCGATCTCGGCGAGCTGAAGGAGACGCTGGCCTCGCTGCCGGCGGTGAGCATCGACCATCTCGGGCTGGCCAAGGAGGGGTTCGGGACACTGCTGTGGCTGGTGGAGCGCGGGGTACGGGTGAAGGCGACCGGGTTCGGCCGGGTGGACTTCGACGTCAAGGGTGCCCTGAAGGAGATCTGCGCGGCCAACCCCGCCGGCCTCATGTTCGGCACCGACCTCCCCTCCACCAGGGCACCACGCCCCTACCGGGACGAGGATCTCACCCTGGTGCTCGATGCCCTGGGCGACGAGCTGGGGAGAAGGGCGCTCTACGACAACGCGGTCGCCTTCTACCGGCCGTGATTGGCGGGCCTGCGCCCCGGCGGGAGTGACAACCGCCCGAAGGCCTCCCGCAGATCCTCCACCGGGGTGTTGACGTTGCGGAAGGATTTTTCGTACGAACTGTCGGCGAAGACGATGCTGTTTTCCGGCATGAAACGGCTCAACTTCGACTTTAAGTCGAGCGCGATGAGGATGGCCTCTTCCAGGGTGGGAGGAGCCGCCATGGCCTTCTCCATCACCGACAGGACGTAGAGGAGGGCAACCTCCGCCTCGACCAGCTCGATCCCCACCGAGACAATGATGTTGCTTCGCCGCAGCTTGAAGAGCAGCGCGAAAAGTCTCGCCTGGTTCTCCTCCTCCATGGCCAATTTAAGCCAGAGATGGGAAGGCTCCCGCTCGGCCTTGAATAACTCAGCGAAATAATGGTAGAGCTCGGCACACCGCAATTCGACCGCCTCACAGACCTCCAGCACATCGCTGCCGCCAAGCCCTATACCAGTGCTGCCGCTATCGTGATCCATTTACCTGCTCCTCCGCAAATAACTGATCATGGTCCTGGCACTGCCTAACAGTATATTTTATATTGACTTTTATGCAAGATTGATTGATTTTCAGGGAAAATGATTCATAGTTGCAAGTGCCGTCCTTTCTATGCCAGATACAGTACTCACTCTGTCTTCCTTTATCAACAGAAATATTTAATATTACTCAATGCCGGGAATTTTATTCATAACAGACTCTCAGTATATTGCCTCTCTGGCTGAGAACCTGCAATTGCTGATAGACCAACCGCTGGCAGTGGAGAACGATCTTTCTGCCGGGATCAGGCACATCTTCGATGACCGCCCCGACCTGATCCTTTTCCAGGGGACCGTCGGGGGGATTCCCTGCGACAAGGCGGCCCGGCAGGTGAAGATGCTGCTCGGCGGGACCCCCGCACGGCTGATCCTCCTCTCCGACGACGGCTCTCGTCCCCTCGGCGACACCTTCGAAGAGGTCCTCGATCTCCGGGTTTCCTTCGACGACCTGGTCCTCAAGCTCCGGGAGATGGTGGCATCGCCGGAGAGCGTGCCGGCCGCCGCGGAGGAGGAGCCCCCCTCCATCGACCTGGCCGACGCGGTGGAAATCACCCTGCCGGAGGACAAGATCGAGGAGTTCTGGACCTACACCACCACCGCCGATGACGAGGTCGACAACTGGGATTTCGCCGCCGAGGCCGGGGAGAGTCCGCAACCGGTCGCCGAGCAGAGCGAAATCCCGCCTGCCGGCCCTCCGGTCGGCGACGAGCTCGGGATGCGGGTCACCACCGACGAGTTCGGGCTGCCGATCTACGACCTCCCCGCCGGGAGCTTGTCGGACGACTGGGACGATCTCCCCCTGCCGGTTGTGGACCCGCTCCCGGCCGAGCTCTTTCCGCGGTCTGCGGCCGGCGCCGCGCCCCCTCAATCCTCTCCGCCTACCGTCGAGGAGGACCACTGGACGACTCCGGTACCGGGAGAAGAGCCATCCGCCGCGGAGCCTGCCGAGCCGGAAACCGCGCCAGAGCCTCCCGCCCTGCCCGATCTCCTGGCCGAAGAGCTCCTCCCCGACATGGAAGAGCTTCCCCCGAAACTGCGCTACGCCCCCCCGATCATCCCGACCTACGACCGGGTCGAACGCGAACGTGCCGACCGGCTGTTCGGGAACATCTCCGAAGAAGGGAACGACCAGCCGCCGGTTCCCATTCAGGAGCCGAAGCCATCCGAAGGGAACGCGGCAGGCAAGCGGGTTTCGAAATCGGGATCGCGCGGAAAGGTCACCACCCCGGCAGAGCAACACGCCCAGGGGATCAGGAAGGCCGGGCCGCCGACCCCCGCCCCAATAGACGACAACCTCTTCCAGGCGCCGCCCGACGAGTTCGACGCCGGCTCGGTGAAGATCGACCAGAGCGCATCCGCCCGCAAACCTGCGGTCTCGAGCGCCACCGTCGCGCTGGCGGGCGCCGTGGTAGTCTGCCTCGTCTTGGCGGCCGCCTATCTCTGGCCGCGCCTGCAGATCGGCAAGGGCAGCGCCCCGGTGACGCCTGCGCCGGTGCAGAGCCGTCCGGCGGCAACCGCGGCGGCCCCGTCCGCCCCGCATGAGCTTCCGGCCTTCATCCCGAAGGGAGCCGCCGATGCCTCCTACGGCGCCACCCACCCCGGATGGGAGCGTTACCAGGCGGACGGTCTCGAATACCTCGTGTTCCGCGATCAGGGGGCGATCAGGGCCATCCAGGTCGTCGCCAAGGAACAGGGGACCATCACGGTGCCGCTGGTGAAGACCTGGGTGCTGATCGCCACCGGTGCCGAGCTCCCTGCCGCCACTACGGTCCGCCAGCAAGGAGGCTTCGAGGTGAGCGGCGGCTTGCTGGCCAACGGCGCCGAGTTCGCCCTCTACCGCAGCGTTCCCGAAGGGGACCTCCGCGGCTTCGTCCTCTCGCTCCCGGCGGCCGCTCCCGCGCCAGCCGGGGGCCAGAACCCACCGCGCTAGTCCAAGACCAATTTTCACTGCACCACCCGGCCCGCAACAAGCGGATCGGTAGCAGCAGATCGGAGAATACATGCAGCTTGCGCTTCCCGCCGGATACCGTCCTCTTCTCCTGGCCACCCTCTTCGTGGCGGGGCTCCCCCTGTCGGCCCGGGCCCTCGACGCCAAGTTCGAGATCGCCCCCCAGCAGCTGACCAGGAAAGCGCCGACTGCTCCCGCTCCCGCCGGGCCATCGCACCCCCCCGCTTCCCCCGCCGCGGCATCCCCGGCCGGGACCTCGCACGCTCCCGGGAAGCACGAGGCGAGCCGGGAAACCGTGCGCTACACGGTGAAACCGGGTGACCAGCTGTACCGTCTTTTGGCCCGGGAGTACGGCATCACCGGCGACCGGGCGGATCGCCTGGTCCGGGAAATCAGGCAGATGAACCACCTCTCCAACGTGCGCGGCCTCCAGGTCGGCTCCACCATCCTCCTCCCGGGCGGCCTGACCGGCAGCCACCGCCGGACGGCCGTCAGGCACGACCCCTCCCACGCCTCCCACGCCTCCCACGCCAGCCGGAGCAAGACCGTGGCACGCCGGGAGGGCGCCGCCACCTACCCGGAAGAGACGCCAAGCGTAGCCGGAGTCCCCAACGTAGCCGGCGGCGCCACTGCGCCGGGGGCACCCCTGCTGCCGCTCCGGCTCTCGCAGGCCCTTCCGGATGCCCGCGAGGTCTGGGGACGCCTGGTGACCGCCCCGGCCGCGCCCAACGACCGTTACGGCTACCTCTCCAGCACCTTCTCGCTGTCGCTCGATCCGGACCGCTACCCGCTCCTCCCCGCCCAGGACGGCGGGAGCATCCTGGTGGACGCCAACGGAACCCTTCCTCCGCTGGTCAAGTCGCTCATCACGGAGAAGAACCCGAAGCTGCGGGTCGTCACCGAGGATCCCGACAACACCCGCCGCTTCTACCGCTCGCTCTTGGACGCCTCCCACTTCTACTCCTTCGAGGAGGACTTCCAGGTCTACCTGGGAGCGGACCCCAAGATCACCGTGCGGGCCGACTTCAAGATCGAGAAGACCCCGGACAGCCTCGCCAAGCAGGACATCACCCTGCTCAACGTCGACAGCAACCGTCCCGCGGTGCCGGAAGGGCTGGTGAAAATGCTGGCCGGGAGCGGCTTCAACCTGGTGGAGGCCAACCGCTATCACGCGGAAGGGAAGCAGGGGGAGCCAAAGGTCCTCTACCAGGTCAGCGAGAGGGAACCGACCGCCCTGTGCGACGCGGTGCTCGACGCGCTCTCCATCCGTCCCCAGGGCGACCTGAATCTCGACCTCTACGCCGGCGACAACCTCGGCATCCGCCTGGAGGTGCCGGTGGACCGCTACTTCGAGATCCGGGGGCAGCGCTACGTGGTGGCGCTCTTTCGGGACGATCCGGTGATGTACACCCTGGTCCGGCTGCTGGAGACCAAGGGGTACAAGGTCATCGTGCTTCAGAAGGGGGACGACCTGGCCCAGGTGGCGGACCGGATGCTCTCCCGGATGCAGATACCTGCCCGCTACCGCGAGCAGGATCTCTGGTCGCTTAGGGATGTGGGATACGGGGTGAAGCTGGCGGGAACCATGGTGCGGGAAGGGCAAAACGGCCGCACCGTGTTCATTACCGACAAAAAGGTGGATCCGTTGGTGCAGGAACTGGCGGAGGCGAATGGGTACCGGATGCAGGCTAAATAAAACCTGCCAACCGTCCGATACTCACGCCTGCACCAAGACAGCTTGCTTCGTCAAAGAGTGCGAACCGCGTGCTCTTCGAGCCGAAGCAGGTCGCGGTTAAGCCGAAACGGGTCGCGGTTAAGCCGGTGCGGATCGCACTTAAGCAGAAGTCGCCCGTACCTAAGCAGAAGCACCTCCTCTTTTTCCAGGAGCAGGTCGCGGTTAAGCAAAACATGACCGCGGGTAAGGAAATTGCGCGCCTCATGAAGAGCGGTCGATTCCTTTCCGGTGAAAAACCGGTCTGCCGTAGGTTAGCACGAGGCGCTTCCGATCAAAAGTTGGGCATAAAACGCTTACCGCTCACCTTTCGCGACGGTAAACGGGGGACTCGCCAGCGAAGGCCGTGCATCGCGGCATGACATCGCGGGGTGCATAAGGTAAGCGGCAGGTGATTTAAGCTAGTGAAGAGCTTGCTTAACCAAAAGTGGATGTCACTTAGCTTAAAGTCGACCTGACATTAAAGATACGCGGTGTACTTCTGCTTACGGAGGGGGCGGTGCTGAAAATGAAACAACCCCGGCGGAAGTCCCGATGTGCAGGAACTAAAATCCGCCGGGGTTGCTGCAAAAGAGGTGGGATCGCGAGCGGGGGATCGCCTGTCGGTTTAGGCGATGGCGGCGGGCTTTGCTGCTTTGCGGTTTCTCTTCTGGCTCTTTACGGTGACGACGCCGGTATTCAAGAGTAACTTGATTTCGCTTTCCTCGGCCATAACCCCCATGTAGCGCAGGATCTTCTTGATGCGGAGATCAAGGTCCTTGCGCGCCGTTTTGCGGGCAGCGATGTGGAACCGGTTTCCGCTCCGTCCGCTTTCGAACATCTCCCGGAACAAATCGATGCACGATTGCAGCACGCTCTGGGAACCGAGCTTTTCGTCCGGCCACCCCTGCTTGAAGATGGCAAGAGCGAACAAGACGGGGAAAAACGAGTTGATGTTGGCCAGGTACGACGAGTCGGTGCCGGTTCCGTTGAACTTGAGATCATCCATGGCTTGCCTCCTTATGGGCATCGAGTTGATGTCGCTTCTACCTGGAGCTTTATCAACTAAATTGCCAACGCCTCCGGAACCCCGCCAGCGCACCGCATTTATTTATTTTAATTACATTCTTCCACCCATTCGACATCCGCGGTGAAATCAACATTCATCGGCAGTTGTATCCCACCTGCACACCCCGCTCCGGCACTCTACCATAACCTGACGATTCCACAGGGAAAACATGAGATGACCACCAAGGTCAAAGGTTGACCTCGAGCGCAATCCCTTCCGGATAAACGGTGCTGCGCGATCAGTCGATAATCAGGGGGAGGAGAGGCGGAGGTAGCAGTCGGCGCGGTAGAGGGAGGCGTCGGAGGCAAGGGGCGAGTTCGGGAACCTCTTCAGGAAGGTGTCGAAGAGAGCCAGCGATTGCCGGTACTCTCCTTTGAGGTAGGCACGTTTGGCCTGCTGGTAGGCGTCCTGCTCGGCAGCCGGGGAGGCCGCGGCTCCCTTGGCACCATTGGACTTAACACTTCTGGCGGACTTGGACTTTTTGCCGTTCACTGTGCTCTTCGCCGGCACGCCCGGCTGCGGAGCCGGGGCGGCCTCCTGCTTGGGCGCAACCGGGGCCACGGCCTCGCCTCCGGCGGGCTTGTTCTCCTGCTTGCCTACACCTTCCTCGACCGCCTTCTCACCCTTATGAGCCTCGACCTGGCCCGCTTTTCCCCGCTTCACGCGGTGATGGCGGGCTTTTTTAGTTTTGGCCGCCCGGTGCGTCTTCCCCTTGGCGGGAGTCTCCCCCGCCTCGGCGGATGCCTGCTCCCCCCTCTTGACCGGCACCAGCAGCTCCTCGCCGGGATGGATCAGGTCCGGGTTCTTGATGGTGTTGAAGAGGAGAACCTGCGGAAACCAGCTCGCCACCCCCATGTGCCTGCGGGAGATCTTCTTCAGCGTGTCGCCCCGCTTCACCGTGATCTTGCGGACCAGCACCCCCTCTGAGGGATCGGCGGGCGCCTTTTCTCCGGCCGCAGGCTTCGGCGCGTAGAGGAGGAACTCCTCGCCGTGGGAAAGGGAGGGCGCCCAAAGTGCCGCCAGGAGCGAAGTGGTGAGCAGGGTCGCCTTCTTCATGATCAGTACCTGTTACCGATTTGATCCTGGTAGTTTAACAGGTTCTTGAGCTGCATGTTGGTCCCCACGGCGGTTCCGGGCTTCACGCGGTAGGTGACCTTGATGCTGCGGGTCTCGCCGGCGCCGAGCTCCTCGAAGCGCCAGGAGTAGACGCCGTTGTCGGCGCGGGTGAAGGCCGGATCGGCGGCCACCAGCTCGAGCTGGTTCGGGAGCATGCTCTCCACGGTGACCTGCTTGGCCATGTTGGTCCCGCGGTTCACGCAGTTGAGGTCCAGCGAGGAGACCTCGCCCGGCTTCAGGCGGCCACCCTTGGCAGCCATGCTGAGCTCGAGGATCGGGCGGGAGAAGGTGAGCTGGACTTCGGCGGAGGCGACCCGCTCGGGAGCGTTCTCCGGCTCGAAGGATACCGAGGCGAGGGCAGCCTGGCCGTCGTTGGCGGAGGCCGGGGTGGCGATCTCCAGCACCACGTAGGCCTCTTCCTTGGGAGAGAGCGGACCGACGTGGTTGATGATCGGCTCGTTGGCCTGGCGCTTGCCGTCGCGGTTCAAGTCGTCGAAGAAGGTGTAGGTGGCGCCTCCGCCGACGTTGGCCTTGATGGCGAAGACCTCGCGCGAGTTGCCGGTGTTGGTGACGATGAGGGGAACGGATACCACCTGGCCGGGGATGACCACCAGCTTGCCGGCGGTGGTCCTCACCGCCACCCCGCTCACCTTCTGCACCACCGAGGTGGCCGATACGAAGGAATCCTTCTTCTCGAGGTCGTTGTTGATGACGTCGGCCCGCAGGAAGAGCTCCTGGTCGGCCAGGGCCTCGTCCTTAAGCTGGAAGGCGAGGTTGAAGTCCTTGCTCTCCCCGGACTTGAGCTGAACGCTGTCGAGCACCAGGGCGGCCTTGCTCTCCTGCTTGAACCCGGAGGCGAGGGCCCCGACCGGCTCGTACTGCGGCGGGTAGTTCACCCTCATGGTCACCCCGCGGGCCGGGGCGGTACCGATGTTCAGGAGCGAGATGCGGTAGGAGACCTTCTCGCCCGGGACCAGTTTCGGCCTGTCGGTCTTGACCACCGCGCGAAGCAGCGGCGCCGAGGTGATCAGCTCGATCTCGCGGGACTGGGAAGCCTCGTGGGCGAAGGAAGAGACGATCTTGATCGGGTAGGTGTTCCGCTGCCCGTCGATGTTGGAACGCGGGATGGTCCCCACCGCCACCATCCTGAACTTCTCGCCGTTGGCCAGGGTCGGGGTGGTGTTGATCGGGATGTCCGGGGTGCCGGGGGCGGCGAAGTGGAAGTCGAAGTCGCGGGGGAAACCGGACTCGAGGTAGAAGCTGTCGTTGCCGTTGCCGATGTTGACGACGTCGATCGGGATGACGAACTGCTTGCCGGCCTCCTCGGTCTCGGGAACCGGACCGACGCGGACGTCGAGGTTTGCGTACTGGGCCACCTCGAGGTTGAAGACCTGGGAGGTCTCGGCCGGCCGGGTGGCGGCCATCTGCCTGGGAGCCGGGTACTCGATCCCGAGCTGGCGGAGTTTGGCGGTGGCATTGGCGGCCGCCGCACTGCCGGGGAACTTGTCGATCACACCCTTGTAGGCGTCGATCGCCTTGTTGCGCATGGCGACCTTCTCCTGCTCGGCGCCTCTTTCCGCCGCAGCCTTCTCCGCCGCAGCCTGCTCGGCGGCAGCTTTCTCGGCCAGCGCCTTCTCGGCAGCCAGTTTCTCGGCGGCAGCCTTTTCAGCGGCCAGGCGCTCAGCGGCCAGGCGCTCGGCGGCGGCGCGGTCGGCGGCGGCCTTCTCGGCGGCAGCCCTTTCGGCAGCGGCCTTTTCCTGGGCAAGCCGTTCGGCGGCCGCCCTCTCCGTCGCGGCCTTTTCGGCGGCGGCTTTGTCACGGGCGGCCTTCTCGGCAGCCATCCGTTCAGCGGCAGCGCGCTCGGTAGCCACCTTCTCGGCGGCGGCCTTCTGGGCGGCCAGGCGGTCAGCCTCGGCCTTCTCCCCGGCGGCCTTGGCGGTAGCGGCTCTTTCCGCCGCGGCCTTGTCGGCAGCTGCCTTCTCGGCGGCAAGCTTCTCCGCGGCGGCAGACTCTTCGGCCGCCTCGGTGGCCTCCGGCTGCTCCGGCACGACCTTCTCCGAGGCAGCCGTCCCGGCGGGAACCTTCTGGACCACCGCGGTCCCGGCCGCCGGCTTCTGCGCCGGCACTGCCCCCTTGTAATTCTCGGCGAGCTGGACCAGTTCCTCCTCCACGGTCCCCTTCAGCGGGTTGTCGGGGTAGTCATGGAAGAACTGCGACATGTACTTGGCGGCCTCGTCCTTGTTACCGGCCCGGTAGTTCGCCCGTGCCAGCCAGAAGATCGCCATGTCCTTGAGAGGCGTGTCGGGATACTTCTTGAGCAGCGACGACATCGTCTGGACCGCACTCTTGTAGTCCTTCCTCTGATAGGCGTTGAACCCGGTAATGAACATCTTCGAGTCTTCGGAATCGAGAGAAAAGGCAGGTGCTGGAACGAGGACTGCTACAAGCAGAAGGACGGCGAGAAATTTCAGGACTGAAGCACGGAAAACTTTATATACATGCACGTGAAGAACCTTTCCGAGCGGAGTAGATATATGATGAGGAACGTGACGGAAAGTATCATTATAGACAAGCGTTGTCAACGCAGAATGGGCCCCTGTTTTATACTCAAAGAGCCGCGAATCACAGGACTTTAGCCGGTTCTTCGACCGGCGCCAGAGAGAGATTAATCGCCGCACACACAGGCCATACCCAGCACCAACCGCGGGTTGATTGAGAGACAGATTTTCCGTTGAGCTGGCGGCCGCCGGGCGATGGCCGCCGTATTGACACCACCCCCCTTCTTGGCTACCATCGCGACGTTGCCACCGGTAATCGTCAAGGAGGAAACCCATGTCGCCATCGTACCGTCCCCGCGGCCCCAGAACGGTGCCACCAAAGAGCGCGGAAGAGATCGACGAGATCGTCCGCAAGATGAGAGGGGAGCAGAGCAGGCCGGAGAACTACCGGGAGCGCTCGCTGAAGATCCACGGCTGGATCTGCGCCAAGTGCGGCCGGGAGTTCGAGCTCTCCAACCTGCACCTTTTGACGGTCCATCACAAGGACGGCAACCACAATTACAATCCCCCCGACGGCAGCAACTGGGAAAACCTCTGCGTCTACTGTCACGACGACGAGCATAGCCGCACCATCCTGGCCGACTACCTGGCCGGCAAGGACAAGAAGCGCTGACCGACGAGCCGTTTGACAAAAAGCCCCCCCTCCCCCTACAATGCCCGATTGGCGTCCCACTCTCCTCTCTGTGCAGGCGCCCCTTCTCCCTCACCCTAACCCTCTCCCGGAGGGAGAGGGGACTGTCGGGATATCAACACCTTTGCAAAGGATCTACTCATGCTCCACCTCAAAAAACTATCCAAGGATTTCGCGGGCAAACCGCTTTTCACCGACATCAGCTGGCACCTGAAGAAGGGCGAGCGGGTCGGCCTGGTCGGGGAAAACGGCGCCGGGAAGTCCACCCTGATGCGGATCATCGCCTCCGAGGTGGAGGCATCGAGCGGAGAGATCCAGATCACCCGCGGCGGCACGGTCGGCTACCTCCCCCAGGACGGCATCGTCGCCAAGGGGCGCCCCCTCTTCGAGGAGGTGATGACCGCCCTTTCCGAGCTGCAGGCCATCGAGCGGGAACTGGCCGAGCTCACCGCGCGGCTCGAGCGCGAGCCCCACGATGCGCCGGGGCACGAGCAGCTGCTCGACCGCTTCGGCCACCTCCAGGAGGAGTTCCGCCTCAAGGGGGGCTACGCCATGGAGAGCGAGGTGGGGAACGTCCTCTCCGGCCTCGGCTTTTCCCCGGCGGACTGGCAGAAGGAGTGCGGCGAGTTTTCCGGCGGCTGGCAGATGCGCATCGCGCTCGCCAAGCTCCTTTTGAAAAAGCCCAACGTCCTGTTGCTCGACGAGCCGACCAACCACCTCGACATCGAGGCCCGCAACTGGCTGGAGGGATACCTGCAGGGGTACCCCTACTCGGTCATGCTGGTCTCCCACGACCGCTTCTTCCTCGACCAGGTCTGCTCCCGCATCGCCGAGGTCTGGAACCACGCCATTACCGACTACCACTGCAACTACAGCCGTTACCTCGTCCTTCGCGAGGAGCGGGTCTCAGCTTTAAGGGAGGCCAAGAAGCGCCAGGACGAGGAGGTCGAGAAGATGGAGGATTTCATCTCCCGCTTCCGCTACAAGGCCGACAAGGCGGCCATGGTCCAATCGCGCATCAAGCAGCTGGAGAAGATCGAGCGGATCATCCTCCCGCCGGAACGCAAAAGAATCCGCTTCACCTTCCCGACCCCGCCCAAAAGCGGCAAGACGGTGATGGAACTCTCCGGGGTCACCAAGGCCTACGGCTCCAATGTGGTGCTGAACCAGGTGGACCTCCTGGTCGAGAGCGGGGAGCGTGTCGCGCTGGTCGGCCACAACGGCGCCGGGAAATCGACCCTCATGAGGGTGCTGGCCGGCGGCGAGGTCACCGGCGGGGCGGTGAAGGTCGGTCATAACGTCATCCGCGACTACTTCGCCCAGGACCAGGCCCAGGAGCTCGACGCCACCCGGACCGCCTACGAGGAGCTCTACGCCGACGCCCCCTTCGACATGGTGCCGCAACTGCGCGACATCCTTGGCGCCTTCCTCTTCTCCGGGGACGACATCCACAAGAAGGTGGCGGTCCTCTCCGGCGGGGAGCGCAACCGGCTGGCGCTCGCCAAGCTCCTTTTGCGCCCCTCGAACCTCCTCCTCATGGACGAGCCGACCAACCACCTCGACCTCTTCAGCAAGGAAGTCCTCCTCGAAGCGCTCAAGAATTTCCCCGGCACCGTGGTCTTCGTCTCCCACGACCGCCACTTCATCGACGGACTCGCCACCCGGGTGGTCGAGGTAGCCGGCGGCAAGCTCGAAAACTACTACGGCGATTACGAGTACTACCTGGAGAAGAGCGGCCAGGGCGAGGCGGTCCGCCCGGAGGCCCCCCAGCTCGCCAAGCCGGCCCCGGAGGGGGAAGCGCGTAGAAGCGGAGATCCGGCGCCTCTTCCCCCCATGGCCTCCAAGGCCTCCCGCCAGCAGCAGCGCGAGGAGGATAAACAGCGCCAGAAGGAGGAGCGGGCCAAGGAGAAGAAGCTTGCCGAGATCGAGAAGAGCATCGCCGGCAAGGAGGGGGAGCTGGCCGACCTCGAAACCGCCATGGCGGCCCCGGACTTCTTCAAGGACGTCGAGGGAGCCCGGGTGGCCGGGGAGAAGCATGCCCTCCTTACCGCCGAGATCTCCGAGCTCTACCAAGCCTGGGAGGCGCTCTCCTAACCCCGCCTAATTGCATAGTAACTTTAGGATTTTCCCCTCCACGTTTGTTGACAGGTGACGCAACTCCATTACTCTTAGTATTGGGAAAATATCCAGTCCCGCTCTCATGGGAGACCCAATGACCGAGAACATCACCATCAACATGCCCGAGATCGTCCCCCTGTACCCGCTGCGCGAGATCATCGCCTTCCCGTACATGGTTTTCACCATCTTCCTCAAGCACGAGGACATGCCCCCCTTCGAAGAAGCGGTGCTCTTCAACAACCTGGTGGCGCTCGTCAAGCTGAGGCAGGAGCCGTCGGGGGAGCTCTTCTCCGCCCTTCATGAGATCGGCACTCTCTGCAAGGTGATGCAGATCAACAAGCTCCCGCAGGGTGGGGCCAAGGTCGTCCTGGAAGGAGTCGTCCGCATCCGGGTGCTGGCCATCGTCCAGCAGACTCCGGTGGCCCTCTCCCGCCTCGAGCCGGTCCGCGAGTTCGCCGAGAAATCGATGGTGTCCGAGGCCCTGGTGGGAAGCCTCAACGCCCTTCTGAAGATCGCCCTCTCCTACGGCCGTCCCCTCCCGGACGACGTCATGAAGATGATCGACTTCATCGACAACCCCGCCCGCCTCTCCGACCTGGTCGCCCTCTACCTGAACCTCCCGGTGGACGAGCTGCAAAACCTTTTGGAGACCGTCGATCCCTTGGAGCGCCTGAAAAAGGTCTACATGCACCTCACCAACGAGGTGCAGCGGCTGCAGATCAAGGGGGAGGTGCAGGCGGAGGTCACCAAGAAGGTCGGCAAGAGCCAGAAGGAGTTTCTCCTTCGCGAGCAGATGAAGCAGATCCAGGAGGAGCTCGGCGAGGAGGATTCCAAGCAGGGTGAGGCCAACGAGCTCCGCACCAAGCTGGAAAACGCCAGGATGCCGGAAGAGGTCAGAAAGATCGCCGAGAAGGAGCTGAAAAGGCTCGAGCGGATCAACCCGGCCTCCCCCGAATACACGGTCTCCCGCACCTACCTCGACTACCTGACCGGGATCCCCTGGCAGGTGAGCACCCCTGACAACAAGGACATCAACCAGGCCGAGAAGGTCTTGAACGAGGACCACTACGACCTGAAGAAGGTAAAGGAGAGGATCCTCGAGTACCTGGCCGTCCGCTCGCTGAAAGAGAAGATGAAGGGACCCATCCTCTGCTTCGTCGGCCCTCCGGGGGTCGGCAAGACCAGCCTCGGCAAGTCGATCGCCAGGACGCTCGGGAGGAAGTTCATCAGGATCTCGCTGGGCGGCATGCGGGACGAGGCGGAGATCCGCGGGCACCGGCGCACCTACATCGGCGCCCTTCCCGGCCGCATCATCCAGGAGATCAACCGGGCCGGCTCCAACAACCCGGTCTTCATGCTCGACGAGGTGGACAAGATCGGCGCCGACTTCCGCGGCGACCCCGCCAGTGCGCTGCTCGAGGTGCTGGACCCGGAGCAGAACTTCTCCTTCACCGACCACTACCTCGACGTCCCCTTCGACCTCACCAACGTGATGTTCATCACCACGGCGAACCTCCTCGACCCGATCCCGGCCCCGCTGAAGGACCGGATGGAGGTCATCTCGCTCTCCGGCTACACCGACGAGGAGAAGCTCAACATCGCCAAGACCTACCTGGTGGCGCGCGAAATCGAGGAAAACGGGCTGAACGAAATGCCCCCCGAATTCACCGACGAGGCGATCTACCGGATCACCCACGACTACACCCGCGAGGCCGGGGTGAGGAACCTGCAGCGAAACATCGCCTCCATCTGCCGCAAGATCGCCAAGGAGGTCTCCCAGGGGAAAGAGCCGCGCAAGCTCATCGCCCCCGAGGACGTCGCCGAGCTTCTCGGCCCCCCCAGGTACTTCGACGAGGTGGCGAGCGAGAAGGACCGGGTCGGGGTGGCGACCGGACTCGCCTGGACCGAGAGCGGCGGGGACATCATCTTCGTCGAGGCGACCATGATGAAAGGGAAAGAGGACCTGATCCTCACCGGTTCCCTCGGCGAGGTGATGAAGGAATCGGCCAGGGCGGCGGTCTCCTTCGTGCGGGCCAACTGCGAGGAGCTCGGGATCGACAAGAAGGATTTCGAGAATACCACCATCCACATCCACGTTCCGGCCGGCTCCATCCCGAAAGACGGCCCCTCGGCCGGCGTCACCATGGCCACCACCATCGTCTCCCTCTTCTCCGGGCGTCCCGCCCGCCGCGACGTGGCGATGACCGGCGAGATGAGCCTGACCGGGCGGGTGCTCGCCATCGGCGGCTTGAAGGAGAAGGTGCTGGCCGCCCGGCGCGCCGGGGTGAAGAAGGTGCTGGCCCCCGCCAAGAACAAGAAGGATCTCGAGGACATCCCCGATAACGTCAAGAACGAGCTCGAGTTCTGCTTCGTCGAGGACGTTCGCGACGTCTTCGCCCAGGCGCTCCAATAGGGGCGCCGATGCCCGATCCAGCCGTGGCAACCAGCCCCAGGGTGCAGGAGATCTTCCGGGAGATCGGGGCCATCGCGGCCCTCACCCGCCGCGCCGTAGCCGGCATCTTTCAAAAGCCTTACTACCAGAGGGAGTTCGTGACCCAGCTCGACAAGATCGGGGTCGGCTCCCTCTTTATTATTCTCCTGACCGGGCTTTTCACCGGCATGGTGATGTCGCTCCAGGCGCTCATCCAGCTCAAGCCTTTCGCCGCCACCAGCTACGTCGGGGGGATGGTGGCCATGGTGATGGTGAAGGAGCTCGGGCCGGTCCTCTCCGCCTTGATGGTCACCGGGCGGGTCGGCTCGGCCATCACCGCCGAACTCGGCACCATGGTGGTTACCGAGCAGGTGGACGCCATGCGGGTGGAGGGGACCGACATCGTCAAGCGGCTGGTGGTCTCGCGGCTGAAGGCGATCCTGGTGGCGCTTCCCCTGTTGGCGGTGATCACCGATACCGTCGCCCTCTTCGGGGGGTACCTGATGGCCGCCGGGGCGGGGGTCAACCTCATCATGTACCTGCACTCGATACCGCAGTTCATGGCGCTGCAGGACATGGTGGAGGGGCTCGCCAAGCCCGCCTTCTTCGGGGTGATCATCGCGATGATCGGGTGCCAGGTCGGCCTGAGCACCCGCGGCGGCGCCGAAGGGGTCGGCAGCTCGGCCAAGCGGGCGGTGGTCCTCTCCTCGGTGCTGATCCTGGTCGCCGACTTCTTCCTGACTAAGATCTTCATCGCCTTCCGGTGAATCGGCTGGGGCAGACATTCCCTCCTCCCTTCAGGGGAAAGGGACAGGTGCGAGGGAGGGGTAAAAGCTGCCCTCACCCGGCCTTCGGCTCTCCCCTAAAGGGGCGAGGGTATATATGAGAGCGTCCCCTCCCCTTCCAAGGGAGGGTCAGGGTGAGGATGGGGGTATGTCCACCACCGGGATTAAACTCGACAAGGTGACTTACAGCGTCGGCGGCCGCCTGATCCTCCAGGACTTCGACCTCTCCCTCGACCGCGGGGTGAACCGCACCATCCTCGGCGTCTCCGGTGCGGGCAAGACCACCATCCTCAAGCTGATCCTGGGACTGATCCCTCCCAACAGCGGGAGCATCACCATCGACGGCACCGAGATCACCGGCCTCTCGGAGGCGAGGCTACGCGAGGTGCGCCGCCCCATCGCCGTCGTCTTCCAGGGAGGCGCCCTCTTCGACTCCATGACGGTGGGGGAGAACGTCGGATACCGGCTGATCGAGCAGGGGACCCAAAGCCCGCAAGAGATCGAGCGGGTCGTCCTGGAAAAGCTCGGCTTCGTGGGACTGGAGGATGCCATCGACCTCTACCCGGCCGAGCTTTCGGGGGGAATGAAGAAGCGGGTGGCCATCGCGCGGGCGCTCGCGGCCGATCCCGACTACATCCTGTTCGACGAGCCGACCACCGGCCTCGACCCCATCGGGGTCTACAACATCTGCGAGCTCATGAGGCGCCTGCAAGAGCAGGGAAAGACGACCCTGATGGTGACCCACGACCTGCACACCGCCTTCCAGGTTTCCCAGCGCTTCTCCTTTATCCACGAGGCCCGCCTGGTCTTCGAGGGGACCCGGGAGGAGCTCATGGCGGCCGAGACGGAGGTGACCAGGGAGTTTCTCTCCCCCACCCCCCGCTCCATCTTCGCCTGCACCGACCACCGCGGCACGGCAGAGAGCGGGCGACCAGAACCTCCCTCACCCGGCCTTCGGCCCACTCTCCCCTCTAGGGGCGAGGGTAGCTCGGCGAAAGGACCACGGCATGAACCGTAGCGATAACATAGCCCGCTCCCAGCTCAGGATCGGCATCTTCGTGGTGGTGGCCCTCGCGCTTCTCTGCCTGGGCATCCTCTTGCTGGGGGAAAAGACCAAGATGTTCACCTCCAAGGGGAGGGTCACGCTCATCATGACCGACGTGGCGGGCCTCAAGGAAGGGGCTCCGGTCTGGCTGGCGGGGGTGGAGATCGGGGTGGTGCGCTCGATTCGCTTCGAGCGTCCCGAGGCGAACAACAACGTGGAGATCCTGCTGGAGGTGGAGAAGGAGTCGCAGAAGAAGATCGGCAAGGATTCGGTGATCACCATCAAGACCCGCGGCCTGATGGGGGAGAAGTACGTCGACATCACCCCGAGCGCCCACCTGGTGACCGTCCCCGAGACCCGGGTCTACGGGACCAACGTCCCCAAGCTCGACGACGTGATGCAGAAGGCGGCCGCCGCCTTCGACAACCTCAACGCCACCATGGAGAAGATCGTCAGCGGAAAGGGGACCATGGGACAGATGATCACCGATCCCAGGCTCTACCAGAACCTGACCCAGCTTACCGCAGAGATGAACACCTTCGTCGCCACCGCCAACCAGGGGAAGGGGACCATCGGGAAGCTCAACCGCAACCCCGAGATCTACGAGAAGCTGGTCAGCACCCTCGAGCGGGCCGACCGCACCCTGGCCGACATCCAGAACGGCCAGGGGACCATGCACCTCCTGCTCCACGACCGCGCGCTCTACGACAAGCTCCTCTCGCTGGCCGACAAGAGCCGCCAGGCCGCCGACGACATGCACGCCATGAACGTGAAGCTCCTCTCGCCGCAGGGAACCATCGGCAAGCTGGTCCAGGACCGGGAGCTCTATGACAAAGGGGTGGCGGCCATCGAGAGGGCGGACCGGTCGATGGCTTCGCTTCAGGAAGTGCTGGAAAGGGTGAAAAGCGGCCAGGGGACGGCCGGCAGGCTGGTGAACGAGCGAGCCCTCTACGACAAGCTCAACGGCGCGGTGGACGATCTCGACTCGCTCTTGAAGGATGTCCGTGAGCATCCACGGCGCTACTTCAAGTTTTCCCTCTTCTAGGCCGGACTCCTACAACTTCGCCGCCTCGGCGACCACCCTCCTCACCCGGTTCAAGGCGTCGTCCTCCATCATCCCCCGCACCAGGAAAGCGGGGACGTTTCCCCCGGGGTCGGCGAGGATGGTGTAGGTGATCCTGGTCCCGCCGGATGCCGGCCTCAGTACCCAGCGGCCCCGCGCCCGGATGGCGACGCACCCCGGAGCAGGCTTTCCCCTCGGCCACTCGTCCCGGCTCTCGAACTCGACCTCCACCGTCCCGTTCCCCTCCCGTTTCAGCCAGGTACGGGCGGAAGCGCAGCGGTCACTCAAGACCGGGGTCTTGATGAGATCGCTCCAGGCCGCCGCCTCGGGCGAGCGCTCCAGGACCCTTCTCGTCATCCCCGGGTCCGCCTCGTCGATGTAGCGCCCCATCAGGTAGGAGACGAGCTTGGCGCTCGGGGTCCCGGTCGAGGTCTCGATCCTCAGTTCCATGAACCGTGCCCCCTCCACGGGCCGCCCCATCACGGTCAGCCCGTGCCCTTTGCGAAGCGGCCTCCACTCGTCCGCACCTGCCGCAGCCCGGAAAAGCGACAGGGAAAGAAGAAGGCTCGCCACCAGGGGAAGCCATCGTACGGTACCGACTCTATCCACCTCAGAAGTTCCCTTGCCCTTGTCAGTAAAAAACGCTCAACACAATACACTCGATGGCCGATTCATTCAAGAAGGGAGATCCGTCCAGGTAAACCGTTACCTCTGTTGAGCAAACCGGTCCAGGATCGAAGGGGGACGGGAAGTGGTGCGACCTCGAAGGAGGCTCATAGTGCGGATACGCTCAACGGTGTTGACAGTGGCGTGGATGGTGGTGACTGGTGTGTCGAGCCCGGCCTGGGGTGACGACCTTTCCGAGGCAACCCAGGTCTTCGATGAATACTGTGCTGCGGCCAGGACGGGTGACTTCGAGAGGATCATGTCGCTTTACACGGAGGATGAGCAGCGGATCAAGCGGGAGCAGAACCTGCCGAAGGAGGCGCAGGACGGCTTCCTGCTGAAGGCCCGCTCGCTGGCCCCCGATTCCTACACCGTTCAGCATGTCAGCTGGAAATTGAAACGGGACCGGAGCGCGGTGACACTCTACCTGGAGGGGGTTGCCCACGTCCCGGACGAGTGGAAAGCGGAGCGCCCCGATTGGGCCATGCGGGAGTCAGTCGCCTTGAAGAAGGAGTCGGGGCAGTGGAAGATCGATGCCGTCGTGAACTGGGGGAGGCCGGGCACCGCCGGCGCCGCCCCGGACCTGCGCTACACTCCCGCCGACCTCGACCCGGAAAAGACGGTCAAGGTGGAGGGACGGGTCCTGCGGGTCGATTACCAGCCAGCCTACACCCTGGTCCTGCTGGAGCGCCGCGCGGCGGAGGAGGTCGCGGTATTTCTCCCCGCCAGGGAAGAGCTGGTCGCCTCGGAGGAGGTCCTGCAGTGGTTCGGGGAACCGCTCCAGCAACTGGCCCCCTGGAACCTCTTCGAATTCGAGTGCCACCCCGCCCGCACGAGCGACTCCAAGTGCTTCGCCGTCCGGGGTTGGTGGATCGGGGACTAGCTACTTGGCCCGCACCTTCACCTTGACCGGTATCTCGTCCAGCCAGTGCCCGATCTTCTGGGCGATCAGCGACTCCGCCACCGCAAGCACCAGCGCACTGGTGGCGTAGATCCCGACGCACCTGGTAAGGGTGCTCGGGGAGACGTCGCCGTCCTGGAAACGGGAGAGGATGATGGCGACCACCACCCCGGCGATCGCGGAGCCTACGTGGCGCTTTACCCAGTCCTGTTCCATCTCCAACAGCACCTTCATCAGTTCCACCTCTTCCTCTTCGATCATCCATTCCGCGTTCAGCCAGGCGATGTACATCCGGGGAACCATGATAACGAACGTGGTGAAGGTAACGGTGATCATCATTGCCGGTAAAAGTGTCATTACGCCCTCCTGGCAACTGTCGTCTCGATGCTCGCTTTTCCGTCAGCACAAACGGGTCCAAAACCGGCGGGGCACGCAGTTATTTTTCCTTAATCGATTTCCCCTTATTTCACCGACACTTAGGGCGCGGCAATCACTGGCATTCCACCCTTTGCCGATCCGATTTACCCGAAACTGCGACCTTTTTGAACAGCATCCCCCATCAACGATTGAACAGTCCCCCTCCCTGCCGGACGCCAAAGGACCGTGACGTGCCGCCAAAAGGCAAGAGGAGGCCCGCCGTGGCCGTTGCATAAGCTATTGGTTGGTGTTATCTTTTTCCTCATTTGCAGATGAATAGAGAAGGCCCGAGGTTATCATGAAGAGAGTGCTCAGCATCGCGGTCGCCTGCGCCTTGTTGCTCCTTTCGGCAACCAGTTTCGCGCAGGGTCTGGCCGACAAGGTGCAGGAATACACGCTTAAAAACGGCATGAAGGTCCTCATGGTCCCCCGCCACACCTCCCCCACGGTGGCGGCCTGGATCCGCTTCAAGGTGGGGAGCGTCGACGAGCGAAGCGACGAGCGGGGCCTTGCGCACCTGCTCGAGCACATGCTCTTCAAGGGGACCAAGACGCTCGGGACCCGCGACTACGCGGCCGAGAAGCCGGTCCTGGACCAGATCGAGAAGACCGCCCAGGCCCTGATGGCCGAAGAGGCGAAGAAAGACAAGGCCGATCCCAAGGTGGTGGACAAGCTGACCGCGGATCTCAACCGGCTCGAGAAGGAAGGGGAGCAGTACGTCATCAAGGAGGAGTTCGCGGACATCTACGCGCGAAACGGTGCCACCGGCTACAACGCCTTCACCAGCAAGGACGGCACCACCTACATCATCAACCTCCCCTCCAACAAGCTCGAGCTCTGGGCGGCCATTGAGTCGGACCGGATGCAGAACGCGGTGCTGCGGGAGTTCTACACGGAGATGAAGGTGGTCAAGGAGGAGCGCCGCCGCTCCTACGACGCGGAGCCGGAAGGGAAGCTCTGGGAGACCTTCATCGCCGACGCCTTCAACGCCCATCCCAACGGCCAGCCGACCATCGGCTGGATGTCGGACATCGAGCAGTTGACGAGGACCAAGGCGGAGCGGTTTCTCCACAAGTACTACGCCCCCAACAACGCCATCATGGCTCTCGTGGGGGATTTCGATCCCTCCCAGGCGACAGCGCTCATCGAGAAGTACTTCGGCAACATCCCCCCCGGCCAGCCGGTCCCGCCGGTGACCGTGGAGGAGCCGCAGCAGGCGGGTGAGAAGCGGACCGAGGTGATCGGGGACGCGGAGCCCGAGCTGTACATAGGCTTCCACAAGCCGACCCTCCCCGCCTTCGACGACTACGTCTTCGACGTCATCGACATGCTGTTGACCAGCGGGCGCACCTCGAGGCTCTACAAGAAGCTCGTCATGGAGCAGCAGCTCGCCACCTCGGTCTCCAGCTTCACCGCGCCGGGAAGCCGCTATCCCAACCTCTTCATCATCTCCGCCACCCCGCAAGCTCCCCATACCGCGGCCGAGGTGGAGAAGTCGATCGACGAGGAGCTGGAGCGGCTGAAGAAGGAGCCGATGACCGCCCGGGAGCTGCAGCAGATCCTCAACCAGCTGGAGGCGGAGGAATCGCGCCAGATGGCCTCCAACGGCGGGCTGGCGAGAAACCTCACCGAGTACGAGGCGGTCGCCGGGACCTGGCGCTACCTGATCGAACACCGGCAGAAGGTGGCGACCATCACCCCCCAGGACGTCATGCGGGTCGCCAACCAGTACTTCACCAAAGAGAACCGAAACGTCGGCTACCTGACCAAGAAACAGTGACCCCTGCCCTCGCAGGGGGTGAAATTATCCCCTCGCCCCTTCAGGGGTGCCCGAAGGGCGGGTGAGGGGGGCCGTTTCGACCCGCAGGGAGTAAGCCCCACCTCCGCCCGATATACCATTTATCAAGGGAGCAGCAGATGATTGCACCTCTGACATCGAGATCCTTGTTCCGCGCGACCCGCACCCTGGTCCTCGGGGTGGCCGCCCTGGCGGCGGCCGGTTGCGCCACCGTGCCGGGGGCCGACACCGGGACCGGCAAGGCCGCGGCCGCGACCGAGCTCGCCAATCCCCGCACCATGACCTTCCCGGCCCTGAAATTCCAGCTCCCCAAGAGCGAGCGGGTGGTGCTCGATAACGGCATCACCGTCTACCTGCTCCAGGACCACGAGCTCCCGCTGGTCCAGATCACCGCCTACCTGAGCGGGGGGAGCATCTTCGAGCCCGCCGACAAGGTGGGTCTGGCGGCGCTGACCGGGGCCGCGATCCGCGACGGGGGGACCCTTTTGACCCCGCCCGCCAAGCTCGACCAGGAACTGGAATTCATGGCCTCCTCCATCGAGTCCTCGATCAACGCCGACCATGCCACCGTCTCCATGTCGACCCTGACCAGGAACCTCGACCGCACCCTCGCCCTCTTTGCCGAGGTGATGACCAAGCCGGCCTTCGACGCCGCCCGCTTCGAGATGGAGAGAAACCGCGCCATCGAAGGGATCCGGCGCCAGAACGACGACCCGAAGGGGATCGCCGGCCGGGAGCTCACCAAGGCCATCTACGCCGGGCACCCGCTGGGGAGGATCCCTACCATCGCCTCGGTCCGCGCCATCACCCGCGACGACCTCAAGGCCTTCCACCAGCGCTACTTCTACCCCGGCAACACCATGCTGGCGGTCTCCGGCGACTTCGACCGCGTAAAGCTCCTCGCCGAGCTCAACCGGCTCTTCGCCTCCTGGCCGGACCACCGCCCGCCGCTGCGGAGTTTCCCGATGCCGGTGGAGGACAAGACTCCCGAGGTGCTGCATGCCCAGAAGGAGGTCAACCAGTCGGTGATCCGGATGGGGCACCTCGGGATCGACAAGAACAACCCCGACCTCTACGCGATCAAGGTGATGGATTACATCCTGGGGGGGGGCTTCACCTCGCGTCTCACCCAGCAGATCCGTTCCGACCGCGGGCTCGCCTATAACGTCGAGAGCTACTTCGAGACCGGCCGGCGGCTCCCCGCGCCCTTCGTGATCGAGACGGAAACCAAGACGGAAACCACCGCCCAGACCATCGAGCTCATCCGCCAGATCGTCGAGGGGATGACCACGAGCGAGGTCACCGACGCGGAGCTGAAACTCGCCAAGGACCACATCGTCAACTCCTTCATCTTCGGCTTCGAGAGAAGCGACGTGGTGGTGAACCAGCAGGCGCGGCTCGAGTTCTACGGCTACCCCCCGGGCTTTCTGGAGAACTTCCGCGAGAACGTCGCCAAGGTCACCAAGGAAGACGTCCTGAGGGTGGCGAGAAAGTACCTCCAGCCGGAGGCGATGAAGCTGGTCGTGGTGGGCGACGAGAAGAAGTTCGACAGGCCGCTCTCGGAGTTCGGGAGCGTGCGCGAAATAAGCCTGACCATCAAATAGGAGGAAAGATTATGGCAAACTGGAAATGCAAAAGCTGTGGATTCACCAAGGAAGGAAGATGCAAACCGCAGAAGTGCCCGCAGTGCCAGGAGAAGGGGAACTTCGAGAAGGTAGAGGAATAGGTTTCACCGTTTCCTCAGCCGCACCCTCAAACGACAAAAGGCCGGTGGCGTCAGCCCCGGCCTTTTTCATTCTCTGCAATTTCCATTTCAACGGTTATTGAATCACTTCTGCCCACTCTTCAGATTTAAAATCGATGTTTATCAAAACAGCCATCACTCCCCCGAGAAGACCGGCGTCCGTTTCTCCAGGAAGGCCTTGATCCCCTCCGCGTAATCCTTGCTGTCGTAGACCGTCCGCCTGAGCCCCTGCACCCGTTCGAAGGTGACCGGGTTGAGCGGGTGGGCGCTCGCCAAAAGCCGGATCTGCTCCTTGATGACGCCGATGCTCAAGGGGCTGTTCCTGGTGATGTTGGACGCCAGCTCGTAGGTGAAGCTCTCGAGGTCGTCCACGTCCACCAGGTGGTTCAAGAGGCCCGACTGGTAGGCCCGCTCGGCCGACAGCGGCTGGGCCGTGAAGAACATCTCCTTGGCCACGTTGACCCCCATGATGTTCATGAAGTGGAGGATGCCGGTAACGTTGTACGGCACCCCGATCTTGGCGGGGGTCATGCAGAAGGAGGAGGTCTGGCAGCCGATCTGGATGTCGCAGGAGAGCGCGAGGTCGCAGGCGCCTCCCCAGACGCTCCCCTCGATCATGGCGATGACCGGGATGGGGAGGCTCTGGATCGACCTCAAAACGGTCACCAGGGGGTCGTGGTAGCTCAAGGGGTCGCGCCCGGGCATGGGTAGCTCGTGCACGTCGTGCCCGGCCGACCAGACCTTCGCCCCCTTCAGGGCCCGGATGATCAGCACCCGCATCTTCCCCTTCTGCAGCGCCCCGATGGACTGCAGGGTCTCGTTGATGAGCTCCTTGCTGAGGACGTTTCGGTGTTCGGGATTGTTGAAGGTGATGGTGCCGATATTGTCCTGCAGCTGCGTATTGATGATCGCCATGGATTTCCCCCTTGCGTGTGAATCCCGCGAGCTCCGCCGGCAGACGGGCTCGCGGCACCCTCACATTCTACCATCCGGGCGGGATACGTCAGGCGGGGGATGCACTCTTCAGCTGTTCGAGGAAATGGTCGAGGCGGTAGCCGGCCACCGCCGCCAGCTCGGCCAGGCGGGCCGCCACGGCCTCGGGCTCCCCGCCCGGCGCCTTTGCGTAACGCGCGGTGCGGGCCAGCCAGTCGAGGAGGATCTCGAAGCGTTCCTTGTTGAACCAGTCGACCCCGTCGCTTTCGTGCAGCAGGACGAAGCCCCCGGCCGCAGGGTCCTCCAGCAGCTCCGTCAGGGACTCCCGCTCACCCTCCTGCCGGTAATCGGCCAGGAACTGCTGGTGCCGCAGCAGCACGCGGAGCAGGTCGCTCCAGTCGACGGGGGAGAGGTGGGGGGCGGTTTCGGCCGGATCGGGGAGCGAGGCGAAGGCCTCCACCACCGGACGGCCGAGGCCGAGGTGATCGAGCACCTCGTGCGCCTCGGGCGGCGCATCCTCGCCGTCGAAGAGCTCGGCGACCCGATGCAGGACCAGGAAGGCGTTCAAAAGGAGCCACCCCTGGGGGCCGGCGGCGGGATCGGCCATCCCCTCCTTGACGGCCGCGGTGATCTCGGTCCCGAAAGAGACCAGCAGGGCGCGCTGGGCCTTGTCGGTGGCATCCGGGGCCAGGGTCTTCAGAAAGCCTGCCAAAAGCGGCTCGACCAGGGGGATCATCGACTCCGCCTCTTCGCCGGGCTCGCCCGCCGCCGAGGCGAGCTTGGCGAGCAGCGCCCGTAGCGCGTCGTTGGCGGCGCCGTAGCGGATCTGCTTCACCTCCTCGTCGAGGCTCTCCACCCCGGCGCCGTTTAACCGGTAGCAGAGCGTCCCCCAGGTGCCGTAGTCGTCGTCCCGGATCTCCTCGAAGTCGACGAAGGCGTGGTATTCGTAGGCCCCCATCTCCACGTAGAGCCCCTGCTCCCAGAGGTCGCGGCCGTTTCTCAGGTAGCTAAGCCCGGCGCCGAAGTCGCGGAAGCGGTAGTAGTGGCGCCCGTCGCCGTTGAAGTCGAGCGCCTCCCCGAGGCTTCGCTGCACGAGCCGGCTCCCGCCGCTTACGTCCTTCCTGAGGATGGCGCAGGAGTAGCGGATCCAGCCGGCGGTGGAGCCGTAGCGGTTGTTGTAGAGGACGAGGCCGCGCTCGTTTCCCGCGCGGTTCGAGTAGGCGAAGACGTTCTCGTCGACGTGGCTGCCGCTGTAGAAGTCGTAGAGCACGAACTGGTCGGAGCCGGAGAAGATGTGGCGCCGCCGCATGAGCGGGAAGATGTGGGTCTCGTGCCGCCGCACCAGCTCCTGGTCCACCGGTTCGTCCCAGTAGGCCCGCCGGTACTCCATCCCGTACTTCTCGTGGAACCCCTCGATCTGGCCGTGGCCGAACATCGGGAGCCCCGGCATGGTGACCAGCAACAGGGTGGCGCCGAAGTATTTCCCCTCCTTGCCGAACTGGTCGACCGCGGTGCGCTCGTCGGGATTGTTCATGAAGTTGACGAAACGCTTGAGGATCTCCGGCTCGAACTCGAGGACGTTCTTCAGGGTCTGCCGGTACTTGGCGTTCTCCTCCATCTTCAGCATGTTCATGAAGGCGGAGTTGTAGACCCGGTGCATCCCCAGCGTACGGACGAAGTATCCCTCCATGAGCCAGAAGGCCTCGGCCAAGAGGAGGGTGTCGGGGGCCTCCACCGCCACCCGGTCCACCACCTCGCGCCAGAACTCCTCCGGGAAGGCCCGGTCGAAGCCCTCCTGGTCCATGCCGTGCTCGGCGCGGGAAGGGACCCCGCTGCCGTGGCCGGGGAGGGGATACCACAGGCGCTGGTAGTGCTTCTTGGCGAGCGTCATGGCGGCGTCGAAGCGGATGATCGGGGTCTGGCGCGCCACGTGGAGGATGGTCTGGATGACCGCCTCGCGGACCTCGGGGAGGAGGTAGTTCAGCTGCGCGGTGTCGTTCCAGGGGGTCGAGGTGCCGTCGTTGCCGTGGTAGATGTAGCGGACCCGGCCGTTACCCCGGTCGAGGTGCTTGAAGACCACCGCCGCGTCCCGCTTGTCCCAGTAGCCGTCCTCGATGAAGAGGCCGATCCTGTCGTCCGCCGAGAGGTCGGGGCCGTTGAACTGGTAGTCCGGATAGGGGGGATAGTCGAGCTGGATGTACCAGTCCGGATGCTCCAGCGTCCACTTGGAGAAGAGCCCCGTGTGGTTGGGGACCATGTCGGAGGCGAGCCGGATCCCGCGGGCGGCGCAGCGACTCTTCAGGTCTTCCAGCGCCCACTCACCGCCCAGGTCGTCGGCGATCACGTAGTCGTAGAGCGAGTAGGCGGAGGAGATGGCCTCGATGTTGCCGCCAATGTGTTTGATCTTCTGCGAGGAGGGGGAGCGCTCCCAGATGCCGATCAGCCACAGGGCGGTAAAGCCCCAGCGGGAGAGCTTGTCGAGCTCGGAGTCCGGGATCTGGTCCAGGGTGCGCACCTCCCGCTGGTAGTAGCGGGAGAGCTGGTCGAGCCAGACGTAGACCATCTTGGCGACCATCACCACGTTGGGCATCCAGTCGGCGTCGGGTGAGAAGCGCTCGTATTCCGGGTAGTCGCCCCCCTTCCCGAAGCGGCCGAAGCGGAGCACGTCGGTCCCCACCCCGCCGCGCCCCTGGAAGAAGGAGCGCTGCTCCTGGGCGACGACGTCCAGGGCGGTGGTCAGCTCGATCAAGAGGTCGGGCGGAAGAAAGGCCGCCCAGTGCTCCTTGATGTAGGCGATCTGCCCGGTGAGGGAGTCCGGGGAGGCCTTGAGGGGAGCCCTCAGCAACTCGGGGAGCGGGATCCCCACCGGCTGGAAGGGGGGGGCCTCGGCAAGCCGGCGATCGAGCTTGCCGGTCACCGTACGGTAGGGGGAGGTCTCCTCGAGGTCGCGGGCATCGAAGAGCCGGCGGAACTCGTCGACGGCCCGGTTCTCGCCGCACAGCATCATAAGGAGCAGCTCCCCGGCCAGCGAGGAGCGCCGGGTCAGGGAGTCGTCATCGGCGGCGAGGTAGCCTGTCGCGGTCTCCTCCCCCAGCACCATCCGGCGGGAGGGGAAGAGCTCCATGAAGCGGACCATGCTCTGACCGGCCTCTCCGGAGAAGGAGGGGTAGCCCGCCCGCTCGGCCACCTTCACGAGCACCCGCGGCTGCTGCTCGGTGCAGTACTGGCCGATTACGTAGCGGAAGACCCGGTTCAGCATGCTGTAAAGATGGAGCAAACCCGGCTGGACCCGCGGCTCGCCGGCCGCCAGTTCCCGGTTGACGCGGGCGGCCACCCGCCGCGCGTAGATGATGCCGGGGACGGTTCCCAGCTCCTCCAGAAGGTTGCGCAGCCCAATGCGAACGCCGCACTCGGCGGAGATCTGTATGTTGAAGGGGAAATAGTCTGAGTTCACAAACCTCTGCTTCATAGGCACCTCGTCCTGATGGAGTGGTTAAGGCCATACATCATACAACGGATTTCCGTTACTGTCTTTACTAAAATTTATTAACAATTTGAAATGTGAGGAAGCTCCGGCTATGCGGCCGGGTTTACCCTTGACACAGTTTGCGATTTGACCTAAATCTAGCATATTTAGCGAAGGCATCGTTTTTACAAAGGGAAGACGTCATTACCGTTTCAGGCATCACACACATTCTGCGCACGCGGCGCAAGGAAATCGCCGCCGCGATTCTGCTACTGATACTCATCCCGGCCATCCGCATCGTCACCTTCCTCGAGGTCTCTCCCGGCAACGGGAGCCGCATCGAGCTGGTGGAAGTCGGCCGGGGACGCCCGCTGCGCGCCCTGGCCGCCGACCTCGAGTCCCGCGGCATAATAAGCAGCGCCAGGCTCTTCACCCTCCTCGCCCGTTTCAGGGGGGGGGACTCGCGGATCAAGGCGGGCATCTACCAGCTGCACGACGGCATGCACCCGGGGCAGATCCTCGCCAAGATGATCTCCGGCGACATCTATCAGCGGATCTTCGCCCTTCCGGAGGGGTACTCGAGCTACCAGGTGGCGGAGATGATGGAGAAGCGCGGTTTCTTCAAGAAGGACGCCTTCCTGGACGCCTGCACCGACCCCACCCTGCTGGCGGAGCTCGGCATCCGGGCCGGGAGCGTGGAAGGCTACCTCTACCCCGGCAGCTACAACATGCTCCCCGGCAAGAGCGAGCGGGACGTGGTGCGCGAGATGGTGAGCCGTCAGCGGGCCATGCTGGAGAGCTGCATCAAGACCAGCCCGTCGGTTCCCCGCCTCTCCCACCGGGAGATCCTGACCCTGGCCTCGATGGTCGAAAAGGAGGCGGTGCTCCCGGCCGAAAAACCGCTCATCGCCGCGGTCTTCGAAAACCGTCTCAGAAAGGGGATGCGGCTGCAGAGCGACCCGACGGCGACCTACGGAGTCAGGGCCTTCGGCGGCAAGGTCACCAAGCAGGATATCATGCGTGCGACGCCTTACAACACGTACCTGATCCCGGGGCTGCCTCCCGGGCCGATCGGCAACCCGGGGAAGGAGGCCATCCAGGCGGTCCTGAGCCATCCCCCGGTCCCCTACCTCTACTTCGTGGCCCGGGGCGACGGGAGCCACCAGTTCAGCAGCGATCTCACCGCCCACAACGAGGCGGTGCGGAGGTTTTTGAGAACACCGGGCGCACCCCCGGGAGGGAACCGATGAGCAGACGAATTCTGCTGGCGGAGGATAACGAGCGGCTTCGCGAGATGCTGCGCGGCTTTCTGGAATCGCTCGGTCACCGGGTGGCCACCGCGGCAGACGGCAACGCGGCCCTGGCAGCCCTCAACGCCGGCGGAGTCGATCTCCTGATCCTCGACTTAAAGCTGCCGGGGATTAACGGCGTCGAGATCCTCAAGACGGTGCGCAGGACCCCGCAGTACCAGGGGATCGAGGTCATCGTGATGACCGGCGTCTACCGCGGCGAGAACTACGCCCAGGCCGCCCTCAAGCTGGGGGTGAAGGCCTACCTGGAGAAGCCGTTCGGCAAGGAGGATTTTCTGAAGGCGGTGGCCGCGGCAGCGGGGGAGGAACAGCGAAATCTCGCGGAGCTCCTGGTGGAGCTCTACCGTAGCCGCCAAAGCGGTACCCTCCAGCTTTCCGGCGGGACCAGCGTGACGGTGGTCGGCGGGGAGGCGGTTTCCTGCAGCTCGGAAGGGTTCCACGGCTTCCTGGTCTCCGGCGGCACCGTCGCGGAGGGGGAGCTCGAACGCTACCGCCAGCACGGGGGAGCGCGGCTGGGGCTCACCGAGGCGGGGCTATTGAGCTACGACGAGCTCCTCGACAAGTCGCGCCTGTTCCTCGTGAAGACCCTGAGCGACGCCCTTCACCAGCAGCAGGGTGCCCGCTTCATCGCCGGCAAGGTCGAGCCGGAGCTTCCGCTCACCCCGGTCTTTCTTCCCCGCGTCATGCACCAGGTCTCCCGCAGCGCGGCGACCGGCTTCGAGATCGCCCCCTTCCTCAAGCAGCGCGGCCCCCTCTTTCCCGCCAAGACCAAGGAGTACTTCCGGCTGGCCAACCTCTTCAGCATGGGGCGCGACGAGATCGAGCTCCTCGAGCAGGTCGGCCGCGGCGCCAACCTGGCGGCCCTCGTCTCGCACGGGGAGGACCAGGGGAAGCGGGCCTCCTTCCTCGACTTCCTGGTCCGGATGGGGATGATCTCCCTGGAGGCGTCCCCCCAGGGGGGCGAGCAGGCCGATTTCCCGCAGAAGCGCCTCTTCAACACCCCCATCGAGGAGGTCAACGGGGGGGACGGCGAGACCATGAGTTTCGACGACCTGGTGGAGGAGGTTTCCGACTCGGTCGAGCTGGTGGTCGGCGAGGAGGGGATGGCGGCGCCGCTTTCCGCCAACGAGATCACCTTCGAGCAGGACGTCCAGCGCGATTACGCCGCCATCCAGGACAAGAACTACTACGAGATCTTCGGGCTGACCCAGGCCACCTTCAGCTTCTCCGGCCTGAAGGAAGCCTACTTCGCCAAGACCCGTCAGTACTCCCCCGAGCGTTTCATGGAACTCTCCGGCGCCACCCTCTCGCGCGCCCAGGACGTCCTCTCCCACTACGCCAACGCCTACAACACCCTCTCCAACGTGATCGCCAAGGAGCGCTACGACGAGATGCTGAAGGCCAACAGCATCGGTTCCGGCCGCGAGGAGGACCAGCTCCAGGCACGGATACAGTTCCAGTCCGGGAAGGTCTTTTTGGAGATGGAGGATTACGCCAACGCCGAGAAGACGCTGCAGGAGGCCTACACCCTCGACCCGCAGGACGCGGTAACCTGCGCATTCCTCGCCTGGTCCATCTACCGCAACCCCTCCAACAAGGGGTCCCACGCCGCCCAGGAGAAGTCCCGGATGCTCCTCTCCAAGAGTCTCCAGATGGGAAGGTGCTCCGAGGCCTTCGCCTTCCGCGGCTGGATGCTCATGGACGAAGGGAGGGACGGTCTCGCCGAGGGGGAGTTCCAGAAGGCGCTCAAGGCCAGCCCGCGCGACCGGCTGGCCCAGAAGGGGCTCGCCATCATCGCCGAGCGCAAGGAAGCGGAGAAGAAAGGCCTTTTCAAGCGTATCTTCGGCTGATCCCCGCCCGCACCCTCTCGCACCCGCTCGCCCCACCCGACCCCACCCGACCCCACCCGCCCCCACCCGAACGACCCGTCAGACCAGCAGTTGCCCCCCGGCGCCCGCCTCTTTCCTTTGTCCCGCCCTTGATCTTCAATCATTAGATTGTACTATTTAAAGCACGCTAACCATTCTCCCCATTAAATCCCAAATCCAAAGGCAAGACCACCACAGGGCACATCCCTGCCCTGGTAGCGGGAAAGGAGGATCCCATGAAGAGGATCGCTTTGCTCATCGCCGTGCTCCTTTGCAGCGCGGTAGCCGGACAGGCCGCCGAACCGGCGGGCGACGTCATCAAGATCGGCATGGTCAACGACCAGACCGGCGCCAACAAAGGTTCCGGTCGGGGGATGAAGGTCGGCGTGGACGCCTACTTCAAGGCGGTCAACGCCAAGGGCGGGGTCAACGGCAGGAAGCTCCAACTGGTAGTGGTGGACGACCAGATGGTCATGGACAAGACGGTGGACGGACTTCTCAAGCTCGCCGACGAGCAGAAGGTCTTCGCGGTAGTCGGCTCGGTCGGCACCCCCAACTGCGTGGCGAGCCTTCCCATCGTCAAGGAATACAAGCTCCCCTTCATCAATCCCCGGACCGGCGCCACCGAGCTGCGGGAGCCGCTGATCAGGGAGGTCCTCCACATAAGGGCGAGCTACAAGCAGGAGATCGACAAGATTGTCGACGCGCTGGTGAAAAAGGGAGCCAAGCGCTTCGCGGTCTTCTACCAGAACGACGCCTTCGGGACCGACGTCCTGGTTTCCACCGAGAAAGCCGTGCAGCGCCACGGCCTGAGCGTGGTCTCCAAGGGCTCCTTCGAGCGCAATACCAAGGCGGTGACCGCAGGGCTGGCCTCCGTCATGGAGGGGAAACCCGATGCCATCATCGTGGGGGCGGTCTACGCCCCGGGTGCCGAGTTCATCAAGCTAGCCAGGAAGGAAGGGGTCAAGGCCCATCTCGCCTCCTGCTCCTTTGCCGGGGGCTCCAACCTGGTCAAGGCGTCCGGCGACGCCGCCGAGGGGCTCGTGATGAGCCAGGTCGTCCCGGACCTCGACGACCTATCGCTGCCGGTAACCAAGGAGTGCAAGGAGGCGATCGAGAAGAATCCCGAGGAGGTGGGCTTCAACACCATCAGCCTCGAGGGGTGCATGGCGGCCAAGTCGATGGTGATGGCGCTGGAGAAGGCGGGCAATCCCCCCACCAAGGAGGGTTTCGTCAACGCCTACGAAAGCATGAAGGACGCCGACCTCGGTGGCATCAAGCTCACCTTCTCCCCGACCGATCACACCGGCCAGGATAACGTCTACCTCTACATCGTGCAGGGCGGGAAGCTGGTCCCGATGAAGGACTGAGGGAAGGAGCGGCGCGATGACCGTCAAAAGCAAACTGCTCAGCAATCTGGCCCTGACCATCATCGGCATCGCCGTGATCGCCGGGATAGGGCTCTTCTCCATCACCAAGGTCAAGTCGAGCATCGAGATCCTGACCGGGAAGTCGACGCCGCTGCATTTGAAGATGCTGGAGTTGCAGCAAACGGTGGAAAAGGTTTCCGCCGACTTCATGCGGCTGGAGATGACCACGGAACCGGGCGAGGTGAACAAACTGTCCCAGACCATCACCGAACGCATCCAGCGCATGGAGACCCTCAACGAGGAGATCATGTCCGGGGGTGCCGCCTCGAGCGGGGTCGACACCAGCGTGCTGAAGGAGATCGAGAAGACGGTGGTGCGGGTCGCCACCCAGCGGCTTAAGGACATGTCGCTCTTCAAGAACGAGATCGCCTCGGTGAACACGGAGCTCCAGAAGGCGGAGACCAGCGTCGGCTCGATGCGTAAAAGCATCAGCAAAATGGGGAGCAACGCCCTCTCCGCCATCAACTCCTCCCAGTCGGCGAACCTCCAGGTGAACAGCAGCATCAAGAAGCTCCTCACCCTGCAAAGCCGCCTGAAGGACATCCACATCATCCTGAGCGACCTCGAGCTGGTAAGGAACAAGTTCAAGATCGCCCCCCTCAGGGAGCGGATCAAGAACACCATCGAGCTGACGCGCAACATCGAGGTCGGGGGCGGGGACAACCCGGCCATCAAGGAGGTGAGGGGGGTGGCGCTCGATATCCTCAACCGGATCGCCTCCGAGGAGGGTGGGCTGGTGGCCCTGAGGCTGGAAATCCTCAGTACGCCGGAGAAGAGCGAGACGGAGCAGTACGCTGCCAAGCGGGCGGAGATCATGAGGCCCCTGGAGGAGAACAGCAAGAAGATCTTCAACACCATCGACGCCCTCGAGCTGCAGATCATCAAGGACCGCAACAAGGTGGTCTCCTCGCTCGGCTTCCAGAATGCCGCCAGCACGGTGATGGAGGCGGGGAGCGGCATCAGCGTGGACGTCAAGGAATTGAACGCCGGGGTGCGCCAGATCATGCTCTGCACGACCGACCAGGAGGTGGCGACCCTTGCCGCCACCCTGGGGCAGGCCCAGCGGCGGATCGAGGCCAACGTCTCCATGGCGCGGGGGCTCCTGGTGCAAAACGGCCAGAAGGAGCTCGCCAAGAGCATCGCCGAGGTATCGGGGACCATCCGGCGGGCCGGTGCCTCCATCCGGAAGATCGAGGCGACCAAGCTGAACGTGATCAGGAGCAACCAGGCGATGCACAAGGCCCTGGAGTCGGCCCGGGGGATCTCGCGGGAGCAGGCCCAGCGAAGCGAGGAGCAGGTGAAGAGTATCGGCGAGAACCAGCAGCAGATCCTGTCCGGCGTCCGCCAGGCGGTGGGAAACGCCTCGCTCTTGTCGATGGTGATGATCGGGGTCTCCTTCGGGGTGGCGCTCGTGTCGCTCATCATAAGCCTCAGGATCATCTCCTCCATCACCAAGCCGCTCGGGCATGCCAAGCTGGTCACCGCCGAGATCGCCAACGGCAACCTGACCAGGAGGATCGAGCTCAAGACCCGCGACGAGATCGGCGAGATCTGCGACAGCATCAACAACATCGTGGTCCACTTCCACGAGGTCATCTCGCGGGTCACCCACAACACCCGCCAGGTCGCCTCGGCCTCGGCCCTGCTCTCCAACGCCTCCGACCAGATGGCCTCGGGGGCCGCCCGGGTGGCCGAGCAGGCCGCCACCGTCGCCACCGCCAGCGAACAGATGGCGGCCACCTCGAGCGAGATCGCCCTCAACTGCACCCAGGCGGCGACCGGCTCCCAGCAGGCCAACGACGCGGCCATCACCGGCGCCGAAGTGGTCAAGCAGACCGTGGAGGGGATGAACCTGATCGCCGAGAACGTGAGGGAGTCGGCGGTCACCATCGGGAACCTCGGCAGCCAGTCCGAGCAGATCGGCGCCATCGTGAAGACCATCAACGACATCGCCGACCAGACCAACCTCTTGGCCCTCAACGCCGCCATCGAGGCGGCGCGCGCCGGAGAGCACGGGCGCGGCTTCGCGGTGGTGGCCGACGAGGTGCGGGCGCTGGCCGAGAAGACCGGGAGCGCCACCCGCGAGATCGCCGCCATGATCAAGTCGGTCCAGCAGCAGACCAAGGGGGCGATGAAGGTGATGGAGTCCGGGGTGACCCGGGTGGAGCAGGGGACCGTCGAGGCGTCCAAGTCGGGGAGCGCGCTGGAGGAGATCCTTCAGCAGATCAGCGCGGTCGCCATGCAGGTGAACCAGATCGCCACCGCCGCCGAGCAGCAGACCGCCACCACCGGGGAGATCAGCAACAACATCCAGAACATCAACGAGGTGGTCCAGGAAACGGCCAGGAGCGCGCAGGAGTCGGCCAGCTCGGCCCTGCAGCTGTCGCGGCTGGCCGAGGAACAGCAAAAGCTCGTCGGCCAGTTCAAGCTGAGTTAGGGCTCAAAAAGGGAGAACCCCATGGCATTCGAGGCCCAATTGCAGATGGCGCAGGGGGTGGCGAGAATCACCCTGGCCGGCTCGCTGGACGCCGCCTCGGCCCCCCGCTTCCGGGAGGTCATCGAGCAGGCCGCGGCCCAGGAGGCCGGTAAGCTGGTCCTTTTCATGGAGAAGCTGGAGTTCCTGGCCAGTGCCGGCCTGCAGGTGCTGATCTTCGCCCGCCGGAAGATGGGGGCCGAGGTCGATATCTACGTGGTCGGGAGCCAGGGCCCCGTGCTGGGCACCCTGGAGATGACCGGATTCCGCCACGGGGTCCATATCCAGGACACCTTCGCCGACGCATGACCAGCCGCGCCACCGTCCTTTCCACCGTTGTTTTCCGCCGCCCAAGCGCCCTGCCGTCGCCGCCGGCGACCAGGGGCGCCTTCAGCAGGGGTATCAGATGGAGCCGTTAAGCCTCCCCGCAAAACTGGATTCGCTCGAAAAACTCGGGAGCTACGTCGTCCGGGCAACCACGGAGGCGAAGCTCGCCGCCAAGGCAGCCTACGGTCTGCGCCTGGCGGTGGACGAGATCGCCACCAACATCGTCACCCACGGCCACGAGGAAGCGGGAATAAGCGGGGAGGTGACCGTGAGCGTGGCCCTGACCGACGATTCCCTGACCGTCGTGCTCGAAGACGGCGGCCTTCCCTTCGACCCGTTAAGCCACCGCCTTCCCGCCGAAGATGACCTGAACCTCCCCCTGGAGGAGCGTGCCATAGGCGGCCTCGGCATCTTCCTCGTTCTCAAGAGCGTCGATGCCTTCCGCTACGAGCGGACCCGTGACGTCAACCGCAACATCTTCGTCATGAACCGCACCCCGAACGGGGCAGCCTGAGGCGAAGAAGCGGGGTTCGAACCGGAGACAAGCCATGCTGACCAAGCCGTTCGGCGCACCAAGCATCGGGAGGGTGATCCTGCGGGCCCTGCACGCTCTACCGGCCCTGCTCCCGGTCGTCATTCCGCAGGGAAACATCAGGGGGCGCATCCTGCGAGCTCTCCTCGGAGTCTCCGTTTTGTCGCTGCTCTGTTTCACGGTGATATCGCTGCACGGCATCAGCCAGATCGAGGAGTTTGCCGTCCACGCCTGCAGCGCGCCCGCCGAAGGGGCCGAGGCACCGGCCGTCCCCACCGAAACCGCCTTCGTCACCGTCATCTCCCAGCTCGCCCTCGGCATGAGGAGGCTGATGGTGGTCCTGATCCTGCTCTTCTTTGCCGCCATCACCGCGGTCTACCTGGTCGCCCGGGAGCTCGCGCGCGTCATCACCGACCCGATCCTCGTCCTCGACGCCGGGGCCAAGGTGATCGGGGACGGCAACCTCGATCACCGGATAGAGGTGCATACCGGGGACGAAATCGAGGCTCTGGCCGAGACCTTCAACAAGATGACCGGCAGCCTCCGGGAGTATGTCCGGAACCTGACCGAGACCACCGCCGCCAAGGAACGGATCCAGGGGGAGCTCAAGGTGGCGACCGACATCCAGGCGAGCCTGCTGCCGAGACTGTTCCCACCGTTCCCGGCCCGCAAGGAGTTCGACATCTTCGCCCACATGGACCCGGCCAAGGAGGTGGGAGGGGATTTCTACGACTTCTTCTTCGTCGACGACAAGACCCTCTGCTTTCTGATCGCCGACGTCTCCGACAAGGGGGTGCCGGCCGCCCTGTACATGATGGTGGCGAAGACCCTTCTCAAGACCGAGGCGCTCCGCGGCCTCGGGCCGGACGAGATCCTGTTCAGGGTCAACAACCTCCTGGCCGACAACGACAGCTGCATGTTCGTCACCGTCTTCTGCGCCCTGCTCGACACCGCCAGCGGCGCGGTCCGTTTCTCCAACGCCGGCCACAATCCCCCCCTTCTCTACCGAACGGGGCGCGGGTTCGAGTTTCTGAAGATCCGGGCGGGGTTCGTGCTCGGCCCCATGCCGGACACCACCTACTCCTTGGAGACGGTGACGCTTGGGGCCAACGACCTCCTCTTCCTCTACACCGACGGCATCACCGAGGCGAAGAACCCCGCGGGCGAGCTGTACGGAGAAAAACGTCTGCTGGAGGCGCTGAAAGGGGGAGAGGTCGGCGACCTGACGACCATGGTACAGGCGATACGTACCCGCGTGGACGAGCATGCCGACGGCGCTCCCCAATCCGACGACGTCACCATGCTGGCCCTCAGGTTCAGGGGGGTGTCCCGTGAGAGTTAGCTTCTTCGGCCCCGGCAGGGGGAGGCTCGCCATCATGCTCGTGCTGGCCGTGGCCTTCGCCCTGACCGCCGCCCGCGCCCCGGGAGCCGACCGGAAGGTGCGCAGGGTGGCGATGATCCTCTCTAGGGGGGAGACCCGCTCGGAGCAGGGGTTCCGGGACACCATCCACGCCTCGCGCGATTTCGTGGTGCGCTGCCGGACCTTCAACGCCGGCCAGAGCCAGGAGCGGCTGCAGGAGATCATGGCGACCCTGGACCCGTCCCAATACGACCTCATCTATACCTTCGGCACCATGGCCACCCAATCCGCCATGGAGAGGATCAAGGAGGTGCCGATCGTCTACAACGTCGTCCAGCGCCCCATCGAGGCGGGGATCATCACGAGTTGGAAAAGCTCGGGGAACAACGTGACCGGCGCCTCCAACATCGTCGCCACGGAAAGCGCCTTCAGGGCTCTCACCATGGTGATGGGCATCCGCAAGCTCGGGTTCATCTACAGCGACCAGGACCCCGCCTCCAGGATCCAGAGGAACGAGGTCGAGAAGATCCAGCAAAAGTACGGCTTCCGGATCTTCGACATGCCGGTGCGGGACCGGGAATCGATTCCCGGGGCCATCGGGCTCGGGGTCAGCGCCAAGGTCGATGCGGTCCTGCTCCCCGCCGACTCCTTCGTGAAGGCCAACGCGGGGACCATCGTGTCGGTGCTCAACGAACACCGGATCCCGACCATCGCCATGATCCCCGAGATGGTGACCGAAAACGGCGCCCTGATCTCCCTGGGTCCCGATTATTACGAACTGGGGGAGCTGGCGGCCCGCAACGCCCTGGAAGTCCTGGGGGGGAAGCGGCCGACCGAGGTTCCGTCACAGACCGTGAGGACGCTCCATCTCTGCATCAACCTGAAGACCGCGGACCGGCTGGGGATCATATTCCCGTTGCAGCTACTGTCGATGGCGGCGGTGGTCCGCTAGGGAATTCGCCGCCCCGGGAGCACACGGGCCCGCACCCGTCGCGCCCTCTCTCGAGGGACCACTTCGCCGCAAGGGGGCCATGGTGAGCCACGCAGGACTCATCTCCATCGACGCGACCGAGGCGCTCATGATACTGCGCGGGTACATCCCGACGGTTCTGGTGGTCGTCATCGGGGTCCTGGTCGGCAAGCTGGATGAGTTCAGGCACCAGGCCACCCTGATCAAACTGATCGACTACGTCTTTCTCCCCTGCCTGGTATTTTCCGCCCTGCACCGGCACCCCTTCGACCTGGACGAACTGCTGCAGATCGGAGTGGCGGTCGCCGTGATGGTCTCCCTGTCGACCGTGGCCGCCATCTACCTCGTGGGAGACGGGAGGGGCGGAGCCGGCTGGAACCATCTGGCCACCATTTTCATGAGCAGCGGCACCATCCTCCTCCCCCTGGCCTACGTCCTCTTCGGCAACGAGGGGCTCGTGAAGGCGATCTATTTCCACCTGTTCGTCCTCCTGCTGCTCCACACCTTGGGAGCTCACCTCGTGAAGGGGACAAGCAACCTGCAATCCTTTTTCAGGCTCCCGTTCCCCTACGCCGTGGCGCTGGCGCTCGCGACCGCCTCGTTACCGGTGCCGGCCTCCGAAAACGTGCTGGAACTCGGCTGGCTGATGGAAAAGGGGATACAGATCGCCGGGCTGGGTGCCTTGCCGCTGCTGCTCATCAATTTCGGCTACCCGCTGGGTCTCATCAAGCTATCGGCTCTGCGCAAGGGGGCCGCCGGCGGACTCCTGCGGATCGTCGGCGGGCCGCTGCTGGGGCTGGCCGTCATCTACCTCTACCGCCAGGGTGGGTGGCTCAGCATGGAGAGGGGGTACGACATCCTCACCTTCATCGACCGGCGCACCACCGAGGCGCTCCTGATGCTGGGGGCCTCCATGCCGTCGTCCCATCACGCGCTCCGGATGGAGGCCGGCGAAGGGCTCATCGCTTCCGAGGCGGAAACGGGCACGTTCCTCGTGAGCGTGCTGGGGAGCGTCGTCACCGTCATCACGGTGGTATTCGTCGTGGACATCTACATCTTCCCGCACTAGGGAAGGCATCGACCATTGAAGCCAGCAATTGGCCTGGCCCGGAGCGATCGAGAACAATCATGCGCCTTATCTCGCCTGAAACGCTGATGGTCATACGCGCCGTGCTCCCCTCCTTCACCATCGCCCTGCTCGGCGTGCTGCTGGGGAAGATGGACCGCAGGCGGGAGCTGAACCAGAAGACCATCTCCAACATGGTCTACTGTTTCTTCACCCCCTGCCTGGTCTTCTCGTCGCTTCACAAAAGGTCCTTCGACTGCGTGGAGTTCGCCCTGATCGGCGGGGCGGCCTTTCTCCTCATCGCGGTCATGACCCCCATCGCCTTCTTCTTCAAGCGCCGGGCCGGGGTCAGGGAAAACGGCTACTGCCTCCCCATCATCTTCATGAACACCGGAAACATCTCGCTGCCGATCGCGCTGCTCCTCTTCGGCAACGACGGCCTCGCCAAGGCCATCCTCTTCCACATGATGAACATCCTCGTCCTCTATTCCTACGGCGTCTACCTGGTGAGCGGACAGACCGACCTCCGCCAGTTCCTCAAGATACCCGCCCTTTACGCGACCCTCCTCGGCGTGCTCGCGGCCACCACGACCCTCCCGGTGCCCGAAGCGGTCCTGCAGGGGTATGCCATCGTCTGCAAGGTGAGCGATCTCCTCGCCTACGCCGCGATCCCGCTATTGATCGTCAATCTCGGCTACTCGATGAGCGTCACCACCAAGCTGACCACCCTGAAGGACGACGCCACCGGAGCCTTCCTGCGGGTCGTGCTCGGGCCTCTTCTGGCCTTTGGGGTGGTGATCTGCTACCGAAAGCTCGGCTGGCTCCCGACCGGCGCCGGCCCCGACCCGCTCGTCACCATGGGATACCGCACCACCGAGGCGATCATCATCCTCAACGCCGCCATGCCCGGACCGGTCATGGCCTACCTGCTCAACGTGAAGTTCAACAACTGTCCCCAGAAGGCGGCCTCCATGGTGGCGCTGGGGACGCTCGCGGGGCTGATTACCATCCCCCTGACGCTTCATCTCATCAACCGGTTCATCGCCGTATAACGGCCAGGAGGTGGGAAAATGCAGATATCCTTGCAGCAGCAGCAGGACCACCAGGTCATCTCACTTTCCGGCAGGCTCGACGCGAGCACGGCCCCCCTTCTCCAGGATCGTTTTCAGGAGGCCCTCACTCCCGAAAGCTGCCGCTTCATCGTGGAGATGAGCGAGGTGGACTACGTCTCGAGCGGCGGCTTACGGGTGCTGCTGGTGATGACCAAGATGGTCAGGGCGCTCGGGGGGGGAATCGTGCTGGCGCAACTGCACCCCTTCGTGGAGGACCTGATGACCATGTCCGGGTTCCATACCATGATCCCCGCGACCGCCACCAAGGAGGAGGCGCAGAAGCTTCTCGCCGCGGGAGGTATGCCATGAAGGTCGCCATCATCGGCGCGGGGCACATCGGGACCACCCTCGCCTACACGCTCCTCATCAAGGGGTTCGTCTCGGAGATCGCCATCGTCAACAGGACCCGGGAGAAGGCCTTCGGCGAGGCGCTGGACATGACCCACGCCCTCGCCTCCGCCTCGCATTCGGTGAAGATCTATTCCGGCGACTACCGCGCCTGCGAGGGGGCCGAGGTCGTGGTGGTGACGGCGGGCGCGGCCACCGTCAAGGGGCAGTCGCGCCTGGAGATCGTCGCCGCCAATGCGGCCATCTTCAGGGAGCTCATCCCGAGTATCCTGGAACACAACCGGGACGCCATCTTCCTGGTGGTCACCAATCCGGTCGACGTGAACACCTGGCTGGCGCTACGTTACTCGGGGCTCCCCTGGCAGCGGATCATCGGCTCGGGGACGGTGCTCGACTGCCAGCGTTTCCAGTCCTTTCTGAGCCGGCATTTCAACGTCCACCCGGCCAACGTCCAGGGGCTCATCATCGGCGAGCATGGCGACTCGATGATCCCGTTGTGGTCGCGGGCCTCGATCTGCGGGATTCCGCTTTCCGAGTTCCCCGGATACGACCAGCAGGAGATGGAGGACATCTTCGACATCACCAGGCGCGGCGCGGCCATGGTCCGGGTCACCAAGGACAGCACCCAGTACGCAACCGCCATGTCGGTAGCCCGGGCGGTGGAGGCGATCCTGCTCGACAAGAAGGAGGTCCTCACCGTCTCCACGCTGGTCAGCGATTTCTACGGCATCGGCGACGTCTGCCTCAGCATGCCGGCCATCGTGGGGAAACGGGGGATCGAGCGGGTACTGAAACCTCGGCTCGCCGATGACGAACGGGAAAAACTCCTCCGCTCCGCCGCCATCCTCAAAGGGGTGCTCGCCTCGGTCGATGAAGATAGGCCGACTGGCGGTGCATCCGGCGTATAACTTTTCTATACAGCCCCCCGGGGTGGCCGAACCTGCCGAATCTGCGGCAGATGCGGCTCTCGGCCACCCCCCACCCCTCCCCCCTCCCCTTCCTCTGTATACCTAGCCTATACACCAGCCGGTCATCGGGAGCACCGAGCACACCGGGCGACCGACAATAACCCCCGATAAATCAACCTGTTAGTAAAAAGTAAATTTTTTACAATTTAAGGCACGGCAAATGCTAACCGAGGGAAAGGGGACCATATCGAGGCCGGTGTCCCGCTTCCCACCGGGGAGAGGGGCACGACCATTCATTTATTTTCCGGAGTAAAAACCGATCGGGAGGAGAAACCATGAGACTGCCATCGAGCATCGTGATCCTGGCTGTGCTTACCTGCGGGATTTCCGGGGCCCACGCCCTGGAACTGAAGGATGTCACCTTCAACACCAACGGCGGCGGAAAGGTGGTCTTCAGCCACGAGAAGCACCTGAAGAAAAAGGAGCTGAAGAGCCGCAACGTCAGCTGCAAATCCTGCCATGACATCGCCGCCAAGCCGGGTGTCCACTTCACCATGGCCGACATGGAAAAGGGAAAGTCGTGCGGCAAGTGCCACACCGGCCAGAAGGCCTTCGCCCTGGCCAAGTGCACCGGCTGCCACAAGGTCAAGGAGGTCACCTTCCAGGTCAAGGAAACCGGCCCGGTCCGCTTCAGCCACAACAGCCATTTAAAGAGCATGCAGTGCAGTTCCTGCCACAACAAGCTCTTCAATACCGGCTCCAACAAATCGGTCACCATGGCGGAGATGGAACACGGCAAGTCGTGCGGCGCCTGCCACAACGGGACCAAGGCCTTCAGCATCGAGAAGTGCGGAAGCTGCCATCCCTCGCCCAGGCAGGTGGTCTTCAAGGTCAAGGAGACCGGCCCGACCATCTTCAGCCATGCCCGGCACGTCGAGAAGTACAGCTGCAGCGCCTGCCACACCAAGATCTACGCCCTGGGGTCGAGCAGGCACGTGACCATGGCCGCCATGGAGAAGGGCAAGTCGTGCGGCGCCTGCCACAACTCGCGGGACGCCTTCGCGGTGGCCCAGTGCAGCAGGTGCCACCCCACCAAGGAGATCACCTTCAAGCTGGCCGCCATCTCCAACGCCAAGTTCGATCACGACAAGCACCTGGCCAAGTACAAGTGCAGCGCCTGCCACACCGGCACCTTCCCGCTTTCTACCAAGGCGAGGCCGGTGACCATGTCGGAGATGCACCGCGCCAAGTCCTGTGGCCTGTGCCACGACGGCCAGAAAGCCTTCTCGGTCTCGGGTAACTGCGACTCCTGCCACATCAAGGACAGCCGGGCGGCATCGACTCCGGGGGATGAGAAAGGGTAGACGGGGGAATTAGCGAGGGGATCGAGGAGTAGCCATTGGAAGCCGGCTCCAGGAAAAACGCCCCCTCCCGATTCGGGAGGGGGCGTCGTGCAAGAAGGGATGAGGGTCATTCGAACCTGCGGATCCGCTCGAGCCTGGCGGCCGTATCGCGGATGGCCCGGAAGGCGTAGCTCGTCACCGTGAAGTGTTCCAAAAGTAACAGTACAAGGCCGGCCACGAAAACCACCGGGAAGAAGGTATCCGCGTGCTCGGTGAAGATGCAGAGGGGATAGAAGACGGTCGGAAGACCGACGTTGTACCAGCTGTACCCCGGTTGGCCGTCCCCTCCCCGGCGCCCGATGATCAGCACGAAGGAGGAGAGCCATGACACCGCCAGCACCAGGTGAAGGGCGACCGGTGGCGGCCCGTCACCCACCATCTCCCTGATCTCCGTCGGGATCAGGCTGAAGAGCCCCGAAGAACTGCCGTAAAGGGCGGCCGCGCTTGCCGCCATGAAGAGGACGAGCCCCCACAGTCCACGGCGGGAAAGGGCATGGAGGGCGGCCAGTTGCTCCTCCATCCGCTCGCAGTTGGTCTCGTGGACCGGCTGATACATCGAACGCTCATGGTGAACGGCACTCTTAGGTCTTAGCTGCTCTATCAGGTGTCCTAACATGGCGTGCCTCCTTTACCGCATCAGTGGCTGCTACCCTGGCTGATGTCCCCCTCCCCCGTGGGGTGGTCCGCCGCAGTATTCCGGGTAGTGGCGGACCGGGCGGTAGCCGGGGGGAACCAGTGCATCGTCCTCGCTCGGGCGGTGATGGTCGTCATGCTTGGGGAGCTCCTCCCAGCCGGTCAGCATCGGCTTGATGTAAGCCATCGGAGTGGCGCCCAAGGTCGCCAGGTAGACGTGGGTGAAGAGGAAGGCACAGAGCGAGCAGGCCAGCAGGAAGTGGAGCCCGTCGATCACCTTCAGTCCTCCCCAGGCGAGGATCAGCACCCGCAACGGGGTGACGTTCATGAGCAGTATCCCGGTCAGCCCGACCAGCGGCATGAGGACGAACATCACCGCCAGGTAGGCAGATTTCTGCATGGGGTTGAACTTCTCCTCGGGCGTGGCGTGGAAGGGGCTCGGCCTCCCCAGGAAGTACCAGAAGCAGTAGAACATGAGCTGGCGAACGATGCCGTGTTTCAGGTCCTCCTCGTTCGGGATGTAGAGCCGGTCCAGGGTGTGCTTGACCATCTTGTAGTAGAAGAACCAGAACGAGAACGAGACGGAGACGATCACGCCGGCGACGTTGTGGACGTGGATGGCGTTGCGATAGCTCCCCAGGGCCTGGACAGTCTCGGGAAAACGGATCTGGGCTCCGCTGACGATCAGCGTGATGATGCCGAAGGCGTTAACCCAGTGCCAGATCCTCACCGGTATCGGCTGCAGGTATATCCTTATCTTCTCTCTCATCACGGTTCCTCCTCTTCTTTTCTATTCTTGCGGGTCAAAAAGCGCAGCGTACCGTGCCCGACCGGCATGATCAATCCACCGCAGATGATGGCCAGCCCGACGATGTTCATCCGGGAGCTCTTGGTCGATCCCATCAGGTAGAAATCGGGGGTGCTGTACACGACGTCCAGCACGGGACCCCTCTGGACGGCGATCCGCTGGAAGGTGCCGCCCGCCTGGGGGAGCGAAAGATAGCTCTTCTGCATGTGGGGCGTACCGGAGGCGTGGCAGAAGGTGCAGTTGCGGCGGTCGTCCAGGATCTCGAACTTGTGGCTGGCGACCTCCGGCGTCATCATCCCCTGCAACCTCAGGAACCGATGGGAGGGATCCTTGTTGAAGGCGCGCAACTCGTCGATGGAGACGGTGCGGTCCCCGTTGGTGTCGATGAGGGAAACGACCTCTTTGCCCCCGGCGAGTCTCTTGAGGTCGTCATAGCTCGCCAATTCCGGCCGCCCGAAACGGGAGCCATCTTTTCCTTTCACGACGTAGAGGCTTAGGTAGTAGTCGGGTGACGCCGTGTGGCAGGTGATGCAGGGAAGCATCCTCAGGTGGAGATCCGCCTGGGGGAGCCATTCGCTGTGCTTGGCGGTCATCTCGAAGCCGTTGTGACATCCCGAGCAGATCTTGTTGATCTCCTCCCCGGATATCTCGACCGGCGTCTTGACCTTGTGGGGATCATGACACCCGGCGCAACCGGTCTTGCCGGCATGGATCCCGGAGGCATACTCCTCGCTTTCCGCCTGGTGGCATGCCCGGCAGTCGGCCTTTGCGCTACCGGCCGCCGGATGGGTCACGGCGGAGCCCCCATGGCACGTGGGGCAGCTGATGTTGGCGTGGGTGGTGTGAGCGTACCTGGCCCTGTCCACGAAGAAGGCGGGCTTGACCTTGGCGGCGTCGGCATGGCAGACAAGGCAGGCCTCGTTCCTGGCGGCCGAATCACCGTAGGAATAGCCGGATGCGTTCTCTCCCGCCGCGCACAGCCCCGCGAAGGCCGCGAGCGCCGCGATTACGATGGGCAGGGTGATGAAGTTTACGCGCTCTTTTTTCACGTGGACCCTCCTTTGCTTCCGAGTTCCCCCGGCTAGCGGGATTGCTCTTCGTTGGTGTCGTCTCTTTCCGTAGGCGCCCCTTTCCTGAAGCGGGAGGGGAGCTTGATTCCGAAGATGGGCAGTACCTGGGTCACGATGATCAAACCGCAGAAGCCGAGGAAAAGCCAGATGGCGGTGCTGCTCCCTTCCTCGGAGGCCTTCTGGGCGGCGGTCAGCGAGAGAAAGCTGGTTGCCACCACGAGGGCGGCCAAAGCTGCGAGCCACCACGCGCTGGTAACCGAATGCCTCCCCTCCTCGCGGCTTATTCCCTCTTCCAGCCCCGCGTCTAGCCCCGGTTCGGGAGCACCCTGGCTGCTGTGGCGAGCCTCGGGGAGCGCCCCCGCGTCGCGCTGCTTCTTCTCGAAGGCACACTCAACGGCCTGGCTCAGTTCGGCGGTGTCGTCCGGCGAGGAGGGTCTCAGGGCGTGGTAGAAGATACCCTCGTCGCGTACCTGGCGGGCTTCGGCCAGGGGCATCTCGTCGGAGACCATGATGACGTTCAGGTGGCGGTTGCATTTCTTGAGCAGATGAATCAGGTCCCGAGAGGAGACCTTCTTGTCAAAGTCGCTACCGAGCAGCAGGACGGGGGTCTGCTTCTCCAGGATGTTGCACAGGACGTGGACGGTCGAATCGGTGGTTTCTACTGCATAGCCCGCCTTCTGGAAGAAGTCCGCGAGTTGCCGGCGGTACTTGCCATCTTTGTCCGCTATCAGGATTCCTCGCTCGTCCATACCTCACCTCGCACCGTTGCGGCAGACTTTGAGGCTACTTCTTCTCCTCGCCGACAGCCACCTTAGCCTTTTTGCCGACCATGCCGTAGATCCCTTTCAACATGGCGCCGAGAAGCATGATGCCCGGGATGACCTGGACCACGATGACGGCAGCCAGGAAGAACAGGAAGAGTTTGGCCATAACGCCGCTCGCCGTGGAGAGGTCGGCTACTCCGGCGATGAGCAAGGTACCGGCGACGACCAGACTGATGATGGACCAACTCGAGACACGCGATGCCAGGGTGTTTTCGCTTTTGGTTTTCATGACGCTCTCCTTTCGATTGAATTTTTCCGGTGGGTCAACCATTAAAGAGCAATCACGATGCCAACTCGTCTTCGAGAGGTGAATACTTGCGATATAAGCCACTTACACCTAAACCGGCACCAGAAGAGAAAGCCCCCTTTTCTCGCGAAAGAGGAGCGCCCGCAGAGTCCGCCAGCAGCTCCACCGGCGTATTTTCAGTAAGTTAGAGCTGAAACAACCCCTTCAATGCGATGAATCCTTCCTTCCTGTCGCACAAGAACGATTCCTGCCGCGCAGGAAAGAGGAAGGAAGGTGAAATGGGGTGCATCTTGGCTCGCGGGAACGAGGGGAACGAGGGGAACGAGGGGAACGAGGGGAACGAGGGGAACGAGGGGAACGAGGGGAACGAGGGGAACGAGGGGAACGAGGGGAACGAGGGGAACGAGGTGGGGACGGGGAGGTCGAGGAGGTCGAGGAGGTCGGGAGTCGGGGAGTCGGGAGTCCAGCAGTCAAGGACAGGGGTAGCGGCAGGGTGGAATTGTGGAGCTGCGAGGGATGGCGGGGGCATTAATGGTGCTCCCGGGAAAGCTGCTAGCGGGTAAGCTGGTGGGACTTGAGGAGGGCGTAGAGGCGTGACTGAGACAGCCCCGAGAGGCGGCACGCTTCGGCGATGTCGTGATCGGTCAGGGACATGAGCTCACTCAGGTAGCGTTTCTCCGCGTCCGCGTAGATGTTCTCGCGGAATTCGTTGAGCTTGGGGAGCTCCGTGGGGGGAAGCGGCGGGGGCGACAAGGAGGGCTGCCGGTCATGGTGACGGCGCACCTCCTCCTGGGCGACCTGGACCCGGATGTGAGTCGGCAGGTGCTGGGCGAAGAGCATCGGCTCGTCGCGGGCCGCCAGCACGCTTCTCTCGATGGTATTGATGAATTCCCGGACGTTTCCCGGCCAGGGGTAGGTGAGGAGGGTTTCCACGAATTCCGGGCAGCTCCCCTTGGGGGAAAGGCCGTACCGTTCGCAGAAGCGGTCCATGTAGAAGCGGGCCAGGTCCTTGATGTCGTCCAGCCTCTCCCTCAAGGGGGGGAGCTCGATGACGAAGGTGCTGAGCCTGAACAGGAGATCGCCGCGGAAGGTTCCGGATTCCACCATCTCTTCCAGGTTCCGGTTGGTGGCCGCCACCAGCCGGAAGTCGCTCTCCACCTCGCGATTGCTTCCCACCGGGCGGAAGCGCCGCTCCTGCAGCACCCGCAGAAATGCTTTCTGGGCGGCATGGGGAAGTTCCCCGATCTCGTCGAGGAAAAGGGTCCCCCCGTTGGCCTCCCCTACCAGCCCCTCCCGGGCCCGCTCGGCTCCCGTGAAGGCCCCCTTCTCGTGACCGAAGAGGGTGCTCTCCACCAGGGTCTCGGGGAGGCTCGCACAGTCAGCCACCACGAACTGGCGGCCGGCCCTCTTGCTGTTGAGGTGCACCGCGCGCGCGAAGAGCTCTTTGCCGGTGCCGGTTTCTCCCAGGATCAGCACGCCGGCGTCGCTTCCCGCCGCCTTGGCCACCAGGTCGAGGCAGCTGTTGAGGCGGGCGCTGTTGCCGATGATGTTCTCCCGCTTGAGGGCCACCACCCCCGCGCCGGCCGCCTGCTTCTTCTGCTTGCGGTACTCCAGGGCGCGGGTGAGGGCCAGGGTGATGTCCTTGACCGAAGCCCCCTTCTCGATGTAATCCCAGGCCCCGTGCCCGATGGCGAGCTCCGCTCCCCGCGGGTCGCCGAAACCGGTCATGATGATGACTTCGGGGCGCGAGGGGGCCTGCGCGATGCGGGGAAGTACGTCGAGGCCGTTGCCGTCCGGCAACCGGACGTCGAGCAGGACCAGGTCGAATTCCTCCGCCACACGCGCCAACCCCTCCTTCAGGGTCCGCTCGCAGACCGCCTCGTGTCCCGCCCGCTTCCCGACCAGGGACATCGACTGGCAGATCGACTCCTCGTCATCGATGATCAGAATGCGCGCCATGTTCTCCCTGTCCTTCCGGTGGCCGCGTGAGGGCCCGGCGGATAGCGGCCGCCATTTCCTCCCGGTCCAGCGGCTTGTGGGCCACCTCCCGGATACCTTCCAGCTCCTCGCCGGCCCGCTGCAGCGCCTTCTCGGCGGCGGGGCCCAGCCCCGTGCAGAGGATGACGGGGATATCGGGCCGGATGGAGATCAATTCCCGGGTCAACTCGGTGCCGGTCATCCCCGGCATGGTCTGGTCCGTGATCACCAGGTCGAACTCGTCCGCCCGCGCCTTGAAGAGCTTGAGCCCTTCCAGACCGTCCCGTCCGACGGTTACCCGGTACCCCATCCTCTCGAGCATCTTTTTCCCCGAGAAGGCCACCTCCTCCTCGTCATCGACGAAGAGGATCCGTTCCCCGCCGGAAAGGGCCGGAGCGGGCGCCACCACCGCCGGCTCCGCCACCCCCGGCTCGCCGATGCGGGGCAGGTAGACCTCGAAGGTCGATCCTTCGCCGGGGCGGCTACTGACGGTAATGGCCCCGCCGTGGTTTCTCACGATCCCATGGACCACCGACAGCCCCAAACCGGTCCCCTCCGCCTTCCCCTTGGTGGTGAAGAAGGGGTCGAAGATCCGCTCCATGACCGCCGGGGCCATGCCGTGCCCGGTATCCTTGATGGTCAGTTTGAGATAACAGCCCGACGGGAGGTCGGGCCCGCCGGTAGCGGCGGCGGTATCGAGGCCGACGTTCTCGAGAGCGATATCAAGCGTCCCCCCCTTCTGCCCCATGGCGTGGATGGCGTTGGTGGCCAGGTTCATGATGATCTGGTGGATCTGGGTCGGGTCCCCCATGATGAGCCCCGGGTGCTCGGCGACCTTGGTGCGGACCGATATGGAGCTGGAAAAGGATCCCCTCAGGAGGTTCAGGCACTCGTTGAGGATGGGGGCGATCTCCACCGGCTGGCGCTCCTGCTCCCCTTGGCAGCAGAAGGTCAGGATCTGCCGGACCAGCTTTCTCCCCCGGTGGCTCGACTTCAGCACCACCTCCATGAGTTCCCGAAGCGGGCTCTCCTGCGGGAGATCGTCCAGGGCGAGCTCGGTGCAGGTGATGATGGAGGCCAGGTGGTTGTTGAAGTCGTGGGCGATCCCGCCGGCCAGGGTGGCGATGGCTTCCATCCGCTGGGCCTGCCGGAGCTGCCGCTCCAGGTGCACCTCGTGGGTGACGTCGCGGATCAGCACGGCATGGCTCGACACCGCGCCGGTGGCGTCCAGGATGGACCAGAGCCGGGCGTCGATCTCGTAGAGGTCCCCCCCTTCCCCCTTCTGGATGAAGTTCCCGGTCCGCTGGTAGCCGTTACAGAGCGCGGTCCAGATGGCGATGAAAAAGGCCCCCGTCTGCCGCTCCTCCCCGAGGGTGTTGATCTTTCTTCCGACCATCTCGTCCGGGGCGTGCCCGGTGATGCTCCGGATGGCGGGATTCACGTACTTGATGGTGCCGTCCGGGTCGAGCAGGATGATACCTTCCATCGACTGCTCGACCACCGAGGCGAGCATCTTTCTCTCCTTCTCCACGATGCGCCGCTCGGCGTTCATCCTGAGGGTGGAGATCCCGTAGGAGAGATCCTGGGCCAGTTCCTCCAGGAGCTTGACCTCCTCTTTCCCGAAGGCGCGCTTCTCGGCGGCGAAGATCACCAGGGCGCCCAGCGGGTGGCCATCGCTCGTCAGCGGGAGAGAGATCGAGGAGGCGAAGCCGTGCTTGAGCCCCTCCTCGCGCCACAGCGCCCAGGAAGGGTCGTAGAGGATGTTCTGGACGATGCGGGTGGTGCCGGTCCGGATGGCGGTCCCCGTCGGCCCCCGGCCACGGTCGATATCCGCCCAGCTCATGTCGAGGCTGGTGAGGTAGCCGTCCTGGTCCCCCCACTGGGCCACCGGCCGGACCTTCTTCCAGCTGTCGTGCTCCGCCATCCCCACCCAGGCCACCTTGTAGCCGCCGATCTCCACGATGGTGCGGCAGATCTCCTTCATAAGCTGCAGCTCGTCGGTGGCGCGCACCATGGCCTGATTGCAGCCGCTGAAGGTCTTCAGGGCGCGGTTGACCCGGGAGAGCGACTCCCTGCCGCGGGAGGTCTCGCTTTCGGAGCGCCGGATGAGGAAAAAGAGGAGAGCGGCGGTGGCGAAGATGAAAAGGGTATGGCTGGCCGTCTCGGCGGTGACCTTGGCGAGGTCGCCGGGATTGGCGATGGCGACCGGGAAGAGGCAGAAGACCCCGCCCCAGGCGACCCCGATCACCGCGTAGATGATGCTGATGTTGAGAGGGGTGAGCCTTCTGTTCAACTGCCTGGCATTCATGATTCCCTCCTCTCGCCACGGCACCACAACCGACTGACAACGAAGAGAAAAACCAGCCCGCCCCGCCGGTGACGGGAGCACCGCGCAAGCCGCACCCTTGGAAGGTATCCCGGGAGGCCAGGCACCTTCTAAGACGGGTCAGGCTCCTTCGTTAGAAGGTGGCCGACCCCCTTCCGGAGTGACTTCCTCCCGGAGAGAAGGGGGGAGAAGAACACTCGGCAGGGGCGAGATCGAGATCCGGGAAAAAGGTCAGTTGACCCCTTTCTCGAAGTAATCCTTCACCGAGATCCCGAGCCGTTTGAGCATGGTCTGGAAATTGGGGCGGAGCATTCCGGTCTCCTCGGCAGCCCGGGAGATGTTCCAGTTGCTTCGTTTGAGCGCGTTCATGACGAAGGCCTTCTCCACGCTTTCCACCGAGCGGTCGCGTATCTGGCGCTTCATCTCCTTCAAGTCCTCGGCGTTGGTGGGCACATAGCCGTCGAAACCGCCGGCCCCCTCCGCCGCCTCGGCCAGCTCCAGGTTCTCTTTCTGGACCACGCTCCCCTCGGCGAGCACCACGGCCCGTTCGATGGTGTTGACCAGTTCCCGCACGTTACCGGGGTAGGCGTAATTCTCGAGGAATTCCATGGCGTCGGGGGCGAACCCTTTGAGGTCTTTGCCGACCTCCTGGACGAACTTGTTGAAGAAATGCCGGATGAGCAGCGGGAGATCACCCTTGCGCTCGCGCAGGGGGGGGAGGTCGAGGGGGATGATGTTGAGGCGGAAGTAGAGGTCCTCGCGGAACTTGCCTTCCGCGATCATCGGTTTGAGGTTCTTGTTGGTGGCGGCGACCAGGCGGATGTTGAACGCCACCGGCTGGGTCCCGCCGATCGGGGTGACCTGGCGCTCCTGGAGTACCCGCAGGAGCTTCGCCTGGGTGGAGAGACTGATGTTGGATACCTCGTCCAGGAAGAGGGTGCCGCCGTCTGCCACCATGAGAAGCCCCATCTTGGTCTGCACGGCGCCGGTGAAGGAGCCCTTGACGTGCCCGAAGAGCTCGCTCTCCAGGAGGTTCTCGGCCAGGGCGGTGCAGTCCACCGCGACGAAGGGCTGGTCGCGGCGTGAGCTGTTCTTGTGGATGGCGCGGGCGGCGAGCTCCTTGCCGGTCCCGCTCTCCCCGGTGATCAACACGGTGCTGTCGGTGGCGGCAACCTGGATGATCCGGTGGTAGACCTTCTGCATCTCGCGGCTCTCTCCCACGAACTGGTCGAAGCCGTGGTGGCAGTCGATCTCCTTGCGTATGTAGATGTCGTCGGGGGAATTCTTCTTCTGTTCCAGGGCCCGGTGCACCTTCTCCAGGATCTGGTCGGGGGCGAACGGTTTGACGATGTAGTCGACGGCGCCGTTTTTCATGGCGTCGACCGCGGTCTCCACGGTGGCGAACCCGGTGATCATGATGACCGGTTTTTCCGGCTGCAGGATCTTGACCGCGTTCAGCACCTCGAATCCGCTCATTCCCGGCATCTTCAAGTCAGTGATGATGAGGTCGAACTCTCTTTGCTGCAAAAGCTCGATGGCCGTGTGCCCGTTCTTGGCCACTTCGACGGCAAAGGCATCGCCTTCCAGGATGCGTGTGAGTCCCTCCCTGATAACAGCTTCATCATCGACTACAAGGATGTTCATAGCCCGACCCTCTTAGCGCATTGAAAGATGCCAGCGAGATCCATTGCAGTGCGACCTTTTGTCTCATGCTTCCCGGGATGAGACAGCGGGCCAGCCGTAGGGCGCAATTATGATGCTTCACTATGTCTCACAACGAGACCAATGTCAACCAAAAGTCATGAAAATAGGTTCACTGCAAATTCACCAATAAGTAATGCCTGGAAAATGGATGTCGATCGTGACGCAACTTCAGCCTCTTGCCGTGATCTCCTTCACAATAAACGGGTGTATGTCCTCCCCATACACTCGATCCAGTCAGTCACCCCACTGCAACATGCTGCTTTCACGGATATTTTACCGTCATTCATGGGCGGGGAGGACTGGTGACCTGTATAGCGGCGGTATACAGGCCGGGGGGTAGCCCGCCACCCGACCAGCCATCAAAGCCCTTTATTTCCGGCATCTTACCAGGAATGCCTTACGATGGCACGCTCGATGCTATTAAAGGTTACAAACGATATATCTGCCATCAGATGACGCTAATGCTGCCGAAAAAGGAGAACACCATGAAAACCTTATCTGCAACGGCACTGTCGCTGGTCATCACCGCCACCCAGGCCCTGGCCTCCGGAGGGGAGAATCACGAAGGGATGGGTCTCCTCACCACGTTCTTCATCGCGTTCGCGGTGCTCATCATTCTGTTCCAAATGGTACCCGGCCTCTCCCTCTTCCTCGGGATGCTGAAGGGGATCTTCTCCTCCGGGCGGCGGGAGAAGGAGGTCGTCGGAGGCAAGTAGGGAGTTGCGGGCCCCGGCCGGCACCAAGGCGACGGGTACCACCAGCATGAGGGCAAAGCTATGCAAGGACTACTCATCGTGGACGAAGACATGGACTGCCGCAAACAGATGGCCTCCATGTTCATAGAGTTCGGCTACAACGTGATCGTGACCAACTCGGTGGAGAGCGCTCTCTCCGGGATCCTCAAGAAGACCGCCCAGGTGGTGCTTCTGGGAACCAAGTTCGACGAGCTGACCGCCGCCGAGTTGATTCCGCTTCTTAAGCAGTGCAACCGCAAGCTGACCATCATCCTGGTCGCGGCCGACACCTCGCTGCCGCTCATCAGGAAGCTTAGGACCGAGGGGATCTTCTACCACGCACTCAAGCCGGTGGACGCCGAGGACCGGGAAGAGATCAGACAGGCGGTGCAGTGCGCGTTCGAGAGCGTACGCCTGCAGCCGACCTGACCACCAGACCGACGACAGCAATGAGCTGAACAATAGGCCAGAAACAACATCAAAAGGATACCAAGGAGGAACACCATGAAAACGACATCGAGGCTCCCAGTGGCAGTAAACGCGGCTCTCATCACCCTGATGTGGACTCTCAACGCCCACGCCGCCTCCACCAACAAGGTCTTCATCAGCAAGATCGGCATCTTCATCTTCCTGGGGTTCTGCGCGCTGGTGCTGGTGGTCCAGCTGATCCCGGCCATGATGACCCTCTACGGGATGCTCAAAGGGGTCAGCAAGGAACAGGAGAAGGCAACCAGCCGGGTAAGGGGACACTGACAAGCCAACCCACTCTCAGGATAAAGGAGTAAGGCCATGCTCGACCAAATCGGACAATTCAAGGAAGTCTTCACCCTGGTGGACTTCTACCAGTACATAAAAGGGGTCGAATACCTGATCTGCGTCGCCTTCTTCATCGGGTTCCCGGTGTTCTACCGCTACCTCCACAAGCGCGAGCAGGACGAGAAGACCGCCCAGTCGCAGCACTGACGGTCACCTAAAACACCTCTTTCATGCGACCCATTACCAAGGGCTGGGGGGCGCCGACCGCCCCCCGCACCTCAGGAGAACGACATGCCCTCTTTCAGAATCTTCATACTCGCCGCCCTCGTGCTGTCCCTGATGGCGACCCAGGCATGGTCCACGTCGTTGCCGGACAGCGTCACCCTCAACCAAAACGGCAAGCTCTACAAGCCGTTCACCTTCAACCACGCGAAGCACATCTCGCTCATCAAGGAGTGCTCGGACTGCCACCATCACACCACCGGCACCCTGGTGACCGATCCCAACTGTGTTAGATGCCACGCCAACTCCAGCCCGACCGCGGTGGTCTCCTGCAAGGGATGCCACTCCTCCTCCCCGTTCAGCCCCGCTACCCTGGCCGAGAAGCGCGAGGCCAAAGGGCGCTACCACCTCGACAAGATGGGGCTCAAGGGGGCCATGCACGAAAACTGCATCGGGTGTCACAGCAAGCGCTCCCAGGGGCCGGTCGGCTGCCAGGAGTGCCATCCGCGCACCAAGGAAGGTGACGCCTTTTACAACGCCGACAAGCAGGCCCGCGGCCCGGCCGCCAACCATGCCAAGGCCGAATGACCCTTAGGCAAAGCCCGCAAGTCCATCATCTATTCCGGAGGAAACCGCGATGAAACGTAGAAATTTCCTGAAAGCGTGCGTCATAGGCGGAGCAACCATCACGCTGGGCAAGACCAACAAGGGGTGGGCGAGCGGCTCGTTCGAGGGATATCCCGAGGCGATGGGTGTCCTGGTCGACACCACCCGCTGCATCGGCTGCCGCAGCTGCGAAGCCGCCTGCAACAAGGAGCAGAACCTTCCCGAGCCCGAGACCTCCTTCACCGACAAGTCCGTCTTCGAAGAGCCCCGGCGCCCGACCTCCAAGGCCTACACCGTGGTCAACGAGTACGAGAAGAAATCGTCCGAGGGCCCGGTCTACCGCAAGGTGCAGTGCAACCACTGCAACGAGCCGGCCTGCCTCACCTCCTGCTTCGTCAACGCCTACACGAAGACCAAGGAAGGGGCGGTCATCTACAATCCGAAGATCTGCGTGGGGTGCCGCAACTGCATGATCGCCTGCCCGTTCAACGTCCCGGGCTACAGCTACGAAAGCGCGACCAACCCGGTCGTGAAGAAATGCATCCTCTGCTACGACACCCGTCTCAAGAACGGCAGGCCCCCCGCCTGCGTCGAGATCTGCCCGCAGGAGGCCTTGACCTTCGGCCACCGCGCCGACCTCGTGAAGCTTGCCCACGAGCGGATCAGGGAGAACCCCGAAAGGTACTACGACCACGTCTACGGCGAGAAGGAAGTCGGCGGGACCAGCTGGATGTACCTCTCCAGGGTACCCTTCGACAAGATCGGTTTCGACACCACCCTCTCCAACGATCCGATCATCTCCAACGTGAAGGACTTCCTCGGGATGGTGCCGATGGTGCTCTCGATCTGGCCGGCGCTCTTCTCGGGGATCCACCTCCTCTCCACCAGGAAGGAGGGGCACGATGACCACGGCCACCATAACGAACCCGGGCAGGAGGGATAACCAATGAAAAGATACGTACAGCGCGGTTTCTCACCGGTGACCTCCCCGTTCAATGAGAACGGCGAGAAACGGACCTTGATGAACAAGCTTCTCCTCGGGCTCACCCCGGGCGAGTACCTGTTGCAGGCGCTCAGGAACCCCTTCAACTGGGTGCTGGCCGTCATCTTCGCGGTCGGGATTCCCATCCTGATCGGCCGCTTCTACTACGGCCTCGCCTGGGCGACCAGCGGCTCCTACGACTACCCCTGGGGGCTCTTCCTGGGCTTCGGCCTCTTCGCCATGGTCCCCCTCTCCTCCTCGGGCTTCCAGCTCGGCACCGCCTGCGAGATCTTCGGCCGCCACGATCTGGAGCCGATCGAGCGGCTGGCCCTTTTAAACGGCCTCCTCGGCTACTTCTTCGCGGTCATGTATCTCATGGCCGACCTCGGGCAGCCGTGGCGGCTCCCCTACCCGATGGTGGTCTCCTTCGGTCCGGCCGCCGTCCTCTTCCTGGTCGCCTGGCACGTCGCCACCTATCTCTCGGTGCAGGTACTGGAGGTCTCCTCCGCCTTCTTCGAGTGGATCGGGCTCCCCGCCGGCAAGGCCGCGGTCAGAAGGATCACCCTCGGCCTGACGGTCGCCGGCATCATCCTTTCGACCCTGCACCAGGGGGCGCTGGGCGCGCTCTTCACCTACGCACCGGGCAAGGTGCACCCGCTTTGGTACTCCTCCTCCTTCCAGTGGCTGCACTTCTTCGTCTCCTCGCTGCCGGGCGGCCTCTGCATGGTGATCACCGTCAGCACCATCGCCAGCAAGATGATGACCTGGCGCGGCGACGTCAGGTTCCACAAGAGCCTGGAAAGGTGCCAGATCTCCTTGGCCAAGGGGGCCTGCATGGGGATCGCCACCTACATCACCATCAAGCTGATCGGGATCGCCCACGACAACAAGTGGAGCTACCTCGACACCGGCTGGGGGCAGTGGTTCATGCTCGAGATCATCGTCGGCTTCATGCTCCCCCTGGTGCTGATGACCTACGGCGCGCACATGAAAAACATTCGCATCGTCCGCATCGGCGCCCTCATGACCGTCATCGGCGTGGTGTTGAACCGCGTCAACACCGCGATGATCACCTTCAACTGGAAGCTTCCCGAGCGCGAGATCCCGCCGCTGCGCGAGTTCATCATCAGCGCCATGATCTTCGCGACCTACATCGTGGTCTACCGTTTCATCCTCTACCGCCTGCCGATCCTGTACCAGTGGAAGGCCGAGGAGGCGGTTGAGCCGGTGACCGAAACCGAAGCGGCGCACGACCCGATGCCGGTGAGAAGCCGCGACGGGCTGCCGGTCGGCACCTACAAGTCGACTACCAGGCTGGATTGAGAAACAGGATTGTGGGGCTGCCGGCTGTCGAGGGACGGCCGGCGCCCCCTTTAAGAGGTCAGACAGGTCAGACAGGTCAGACAGAAAAAGGCAGGCGGAAGCTCCGCGGCCAGGGAAGACGCGACCCGCGGGGCACAATCGGGAGAACGGCCATGTTCGACAAAATCGCAGGCAGGGCTCTGGTTCCAGTGGGGGTGGTGGTCACCGGTTTCTTGGCGGTCTGTTTCGTGCTGCTCTATGCCGGCATCAAGGACATCGTCATCAGGGACGCGGTCGGCCAGGCCAACAACCTGGCGGGGATCGTCCTCAAGTCGACCCGCTACGCGATGATGAACTCCGACCGTGATCTCAACAACAGCATCATCAAGAACATCAGCGAGCAAAAAGGGGTCGAGCACGTCCGGATCTTCAACAAGAAGGGGATCGTCGCCTTCTCCTCCCGCGCCAACGAGGTCAACCGCCAGGTGGACAAGAAGGCCGAAGGATGCGTGATCTGCCACGAGAAAGCGGTCCCGGTCGCCAGCGTGGGGGCCATGCAGCAGGCGAGAACCTTCCGCAACGCCGCCGGCACCGACGTCCTCGCCATCACCGCCCCGATCTACAACGAGCCCGAGTGCTACCAGGCCGCCTGCCACTTCCACTCCGCCTCCCAGCAGGTACTGGGGACCCTGGACATCGGGCTCTCCCGCGAGGCGACCCTGGGCGCACTCAACTCCATCAGGATGCAGATGATCTTCTTCTCGGTCCTGACCCTGATACTCACGGTGGCCGGTGTCATCACCCTCTTAAAGATCATCGTGCTGGTTCCGCTTCAGAAGCTGCAGAGGTTCACTGAGAAAAGCGAACACAACAGCAATGTCACACAGCCGACCGACCTCCCTTATGAGCTTGACAAGATTGCCAAATCCTATTACTTTATCAGGACTAAATTAGGAGAAATTGATAAATCCGCTTTGTAAAGCGCTCTGAAGGGATTGCGTTGCCATGGAGGGACCGACTGTGGCAGCCGGAGAGTAACAGATGGAGCAAGCGGGGGCAAATGAGATGGAGGCGGTTGAGCAGGCGGCAGGCAAGCCGCTCGCCTCACTGCGCCAGGAACTGCTGGACGAGATCGCTTCCCTGAGGCGCTTCTCGAACCGCGGCCTCCTGGCGCTTTCCCTTTTTTTGGTGGTCAGCACCCTGGCCTGGCGGGACTTCTGGTTCCTGCCGCGCCCGGAGAAGATCGTCGCCTCGCTGGGCGCACCCCCTTCCCCCCAGACGATCAGCATCGTGCTGGTCCTCTACACCTTCTCCGCCATCATCCTGAGCCTCTCCAGGCTGATGGCCGGCCTCAAGCACGCCAGCAGCTTCTGCCACGTCGGCTATACCGGGGTCTTCTATCTCTTCTACTATTTCGCCCAGGGTCTCCAGGACAACTACTGGGCGGTCTTCGGCGCCGGCTTCACCATCCTCTGCCTCGAGAGCTACCGGATCTGGACCTGGTCGCAGCAGCAGCTCGCCAAGAAAGGCGAGCAGCTCGCCTATCTCGACCGCACCGGGCTTTTACCGGTCGAGGACGACGAAGACGAGGACGATGATAGCTACTGAGAGCTCTGCGGGGTCGCCGGTTGGTAACGCTGGCACGGCTGCCCCGTCTTCATCCTCGGCACATCCATTACCGTGAAGATCGTGCAGCGTCCTTTGAGGTTGATCTGGCAATCCGTGTAGGTGCAGACCACGAAGGCCCGGTCGTTAGGCCCTGTCAGGAGCTGGTCCAGCTTCTCGACTACGTCCTTGTCCATGCCGGCCACCATGGCCACCTGTCTCAGTTCGTCGCCCATAGCCCCCTCCTTCCGCTGTCGCGGCTGCACCACATACCATGTTGATACCACATAACCGTGCCCCTCGATAGTCATTAATTTTCCCATGACAGTCATGGCTTCAACCATGACTGTCAAGACCACGCCAAAACCCCAGACACGGCTCCGAGTCGAGTACTCTATTTGCAATGGTTGGACGGACAACTCACGTTCCAACTACCGGCCAGGAAAGGAAAATATCCTTTGACGCCCATGCGGCTCAGTGATAGCATCCGTTCCATGAAGTACCTACCATGTAATGGGGTGGCCTTTGACCCGTCATAGTGCCACCTGCGGCGGATTGCCCCGCCAAGGAGGAGACCCGTGTCGGACTTGAAGGAATCCCTCGTGATGATGAGGGAAATGGCCAAATCACGCATCCAGATGCTCCAGGAAGGGGTGACCTTCCACGAAGAGAGCAAGAAGAGTTACTACCTTCGCGAATACGAGGCGAAGCTCAGGGAGTTGGACATCCAGATACGCCGCATGAGCCTCAAGCTGGTCCACTCGGCCAACTGACACGCCGAAAGCGGCTGCAGTACAAAAGAAAAAGGCCCCGGGAATCCCGGGGCCTTTTTACGTTTCAGGCTGGCGGCGAGGTCTAGGCCTTTTCGACCCTCACCTCGACGAGGTTGCTGTTCCCCACCAGGACGCCGTTGGCGTTTAAGTCGCGGAAGTGGACCGGGGCGAAGAGGAGACCCGGCTGCACCTTGTCGCTGACCTTGGCGGTGCCGGTCACCGAACCGGCTGCGGAGGAGAGTTTCACCTGGCCGCCGTCCTTGATCCCGAGGGAGGCGGCGTCCGCGTGGTGGAGCTCGATGTAGCCGGCCGGGGATACCGAGAGGTTGTTCTCCGAGCGGGTGGTCGAGGTGCCGTTGTGGAAGCCGATGGCGCCGACCAAGAGCCGGTGCTTGCCCGGGGCCGGGGCGGCGGTCTTCACTACCTGCCCGAAGGCGTAGGCCCCCTTGGCGGCCGGCTGAGCCTTGCGGTAGGAGCCGTTGGACTCCTTGTAGGAAGTGGCATCCTCCAGCTCGCAGAAGATGGCCCAGTGGGACCCCTTCTGGGTGGTGCCGGTGTAAGCGGTGTAGAGCTCGGCCAGGATGGCGGCGTCGTCGCGGGCATCGCCCGGGGCGTTGACCGACTTCGCGATAGGCTGGACCCGGTTGTCGCTGGAGGTGAAGGTCCCGCTCTTCTCGGCGGCCGCCGCGGCCGGGAAGACCACGTGGGCAAAGGGAAGCGAGTCGTTGTGGAAGATGTCCTGGACGATCAAAAGCTCGAGCTTGGCGAGCGCCTTCTTCATGCGGGCGCTCTCGGGGAAGCCGGCCAGGTCGCAACCCATGAGGTAGAGGGCCTTGATGCTCCCCTTCTCGATCCCTTCCACGATCCCCCAGAGCCCCTGGGCGCTGGCGGCCGGGGCGATCCCCATGTCGAGGAGGCCTACGGTGTTGTTCTTGGGGTCGATCGGGAAGACGCCGCCGTTGGCGCCGGCGATCACGGCGAGGTCGGCCAGAGCGGCGACCTTGGCGGCGGCATCCTGGCTGCGGATCACATCGGAGCCGAAGATGAGCGCCACCCGCTCCTTGCCGGCGATGAGCTTGGCGGCCTGGGCGATGGAGTCGGCGGGGATCCCGCACTGGGCGGCCAGGTCGGTCAGGGTGACCGCATCGAGCCCGGCCTTCAACCCCTCGGCGCCGGCCGGCAGCGGGGCACCCGACTCGAGGATGGCCTTCATGAGGGCGTAGATGAGGGAGAGCTCGCTCCCCGGGAGGTACTTCAGGTTCTTGTTGGCGAACTTCTTGAGCTTCACGTCCCTCATGTTGGCGAGGATCAGCTTGGCGTCGTTCTTGGTGGCCGCCTTGATGACCCGGTACTCGACGTTGGTCGCCTCGGCGTTCAGGTCGGTGCCGAACACGATGATGGCCTGGGCCTTGTCGATGGTGTCGATGGTGGCGCTGGTCCCGGTGAAGCCGAACTTCTCGGCCATCTGGGCCTGGGCCTGGGCAAAGCCGAGCCCCGCCTCCGAATCGACGTGGCCGGTCCCGACCGCGCCCTTCAGGAACTTGGCGAAGAGGAAGTTCTCCTCGTTGGTGACGCGGGGGGAGCCCAAGCCCGCCACCGCGGCGGCGCCGTCACGGGAGACGATCTCCTTGATCCTGTCGGCGGCGGTGGAGATGGCGGTCTTCCAGTCGCAGATGGCGAGCTTGCCGGAGGCATCCTTCACCATCGGGGTGGTGAGGCGCTCGGGGGAATCGAGGTAGCTGTAGCCGAAGCGGCCGTTGATGCAGAGGTTGCCGTCGTTGAAGGTGGCGTCGTCGCTGGTCACCCTCATGACGCGCCCTTCCTTGGCGTGGTACTCGATCTGGCAGCCGGAGCCGCAGAAGTTGCAGACGCTCTGCACGCGGGCGAAGGACCAGGGGCGCCCCTTGAACTTGAAGGACTTGGTGATGAGCGCACCGGTCGGGCAGACCGCCGCGCAGTTGCCGCAGAACTCGCAGTTCAAGGGCTTGCCGTCCACGGTGTCGATGATGGTCGCCTCGCCGCGGTCCACCACCTCGATGGCGTTGCAGCCGACCACCTCGTGGTCCACCTTCACGCACTTCTCGCAGAGGATGCAGCGGTTGGGGTCGCTCTCCAGGATCGGCCAGTCGTAGCGGATCGGGCGGCGCTCCAGGAGGGCCGAGTACTCCTGTCTGGTGGCCCCCAGGCCGTAGCAGGAATCCTGCAGGTCGCACTCGCCGCCGGCGTCGCAGACCGGGCAGTCCAGCGGGTGGTTCACCAGCATGAGCTCCATGATCTTGCGGCGCGCCTCTTTCAAGGCCGGGGTGTCGGTGGTGACCTTGATCCCCTCCTTGACCGGGGTGTTGCAGGCGGTCATGGTGCGGTCGACCCCCTCGACCTCTACCGCGCAGATGCGGCAGGCGCCGGTCGGGGATACCTTCTTGAGCCAGCAGAGCGTCGGGATCTTGATGCCTACGGTTGCCGCGGCCTCCAGTATGGTGGTACCCTTCTCGACCTGGACGCTCTTGCCATCGATGGTTAAACTGACCATGTAAAAAACCTCAGACTTTCAGTTATTGAATTCGTATGGAAAGGTAAGCGGTACGGGCCTAGACGGCCACCATGCCGATGCGGTAGCAGCGCAGGCACCTCTCGGCCTCGCGCACCGCCTGGCTGTCGACGAAGCCCAGCTCGACCTCGCAGTAGTTCTTGTAGCTCGCGCGCTCGGCGCCGTGAATCTCGGCCTGCCCTTCACGGGAGGCGCTGTCCAACCAGGAGACCTTCTCGTTCTTGTCGTACACGCCGAAGTAGGTGAGGATGTCCTCCATCCGCTCGTCGTCGGTGAGCGAGATCCCCTCCCCCTCGAGATAGCGGGCGATCACCTTGGCGGCGCGGTGGCCGCTCCCGATGCAGGCGACGACGGTCAGCGGGCCGATCTCGGCGTCGCCGCCGGCGAAGATGCCGTCGCAGTTGGTGATGAGCGTCCTGGAGAGCGGGTTCCCCATGCTGTCCATCAGGTCCTTGCCGTTGTCCCCCTTCAAGGGAACGTACTTGGTGACGATGGTGCTCCACTTGGTGGTGTCGATGCCGAGCTCGGCCGGGATGAAGGAGAGGTCGGCGTCCTGGCCGATGGCCGGGATGATGGTGTCGCACTCGATGACGAACTCGGAGCCCTGCACCGGTTCCGGACGGCGGCGCCCCGAGGCGTCCGGCTCGCCCAGCGCCATCCTGATCAGCTCGACGCCGGTGACCTCGTTCTTCTCGTTGGCGATGACCTTGGTCGGCAGGACCTGGAACTCGAACTTGACCCCTTCGTGATCCGCCCCGTCGACCTCCCACACGTCGGCCGGCATCTCGGCCCGGGAACGGCGGTAGACCAGGGTCGATTCCTCGGCCCCCTCGCGAAGCGCCACCCTGACGCAGTCGATGGCGGTGTTGCCGCCGCCGACCACGAAGACCTTCTTGCCCATCCCGGTCGGAAGACCGAGGTAGGCGGCCCTCAGGAAGTCGATACCGCCGGTGAGGAAGCCTTTGTACCCCTTGTCCTCGCCTTCCACGCCCATCGGCTTGGAACGGTGGGCGCCCGGAGCCAGGAACACCGCGGCGTGCTTCTGCTTGAGCTCATCGAGGGAGATGTCCTTGCCGACGCGGCAGTTGTAGACGATCTCCACGCCCAGCGACTGGATGATGTCGATGTCGCGCTGCAAGAGGTGGCGCGGCTGGCGGTAGGGGGGGATGCCGACCGCGACCATCCCTCCGCCGATCGGGAGCGCTTCGTAGATGGTGACCGGGTACCCTTCCAAAGCGAGGTAATAGGCGGCGGCGAGACCGGCCGGGCCGGCACCGACCACGCCGATCGATTTCCCTTTCTTCGGCTTGGCGACCATGGGGGGCTTTCTCTCGTGCATCCACTCGTAGTCGGAGGCGGTACGCTTCAAGACCATGATGTTGATCGACTCGTCCACGTTCTTTCTGCGGCAGGCGGTCTCGCAGGGATGCGGGCAGACGCGGCCGCAGACCGACGGCAGCGGCATGGAGTTGCGGATGGCCTCCAGGGAGAGGTCGTAACGGTAATCCTTGATGGCCTCGATGTAGGCCGGGATGTCGATGTGGGCAGGACACTTGTCCATGCAGGGGGCGGTGTACTTCTCGATGTAGGTGAACTCCTTGGAGAGGCTCTTGGCCCCCCGGATGTAGTTCACGAAGGCATCGCGGAAATGGGTGACCGCATCGCGCACCGGCACCGCGCAGCTCGGGCAGAGCGTGCACTTGGCGTGGGAGAGGAGCTCGCAGACCTCCAGGATGGTGTCCAGATCCTCTTCCTTGCCGTTCCCCTCGACGATCCGGGAGAGGGCGTCCATGATGACGCGGGTCCCCTTCTTGCCGGGGGTGCACTTGCCGCAGACGTACTTGGTCTGGGCTCTCTTCATGTACTCGGCGAGCATGACCGGGATGTCGACATCCTTGTTGTACAGGATGATGCCGTCCCAGCCGATGAAGGCGGACAGGGGACGCTCGCCGTCGTAGGTGACCGGGAGTTTGAAGCTCGCCGGCTTCGCCTCACCACCTTTGCGGTTGTCCACGATGTTTCTGCCCCAGCTGGAAAAAACAACCTCTGCCACTTAGGCCTCCGAAATAGCTGTAAAATTCGGCCAATTTTCGGCTAAATATTTACATTTATTGAGTAAATTAGACGGGTCAGATTGTATACAGTATCCAGTTTTTACCACATCACACCGCTCTAATCAAGGGAAAAATCACTCGCATAATCGGCGTCATAGCCGGTATACAGGAAAGGGAGTTTCGGGCCAGAATTAACAGTTGTTTTTAAAAGGCATTGACCCTAAGATCCGGATCGACCCTCCCGGCTGGCATAAATTTCCGCTGAGAGGTCACGGCTGTTTCGGGCCAAAAACGATGGCAATGACAGACACGGCTCTGGTGCAGGCAGAGTCTGTCACCTTGATGTTTACCACCCTTGCTCAATCAAACTCCCCCTTCCCTTCGAGGGGAGAGCACGCGGCAGGATGGGATAAGGAGAGCAAAATCGGATGAGACTGATCGGGCTGACCGGGGGGATCGCCTCGGGAAAGAGCAGCGTGGCGAAGATACTCGTGCGGCTGGGCGCCCAGGTGGTGGACGCCGACCAACTGGCGCGCGAGGTGGTGGAACCGGGGGAAGAGGCGCTCGCCCGCATCGCGGAGAGCTTCGGCAGCCGGGTCCTGCACGGCGACGGGACGCTCAACCGCGCCGCGCTGGGCGAAATCGTCTTCGGCGACGAGGAGGCCCGCCGCACCCTGGAGAGGATCACCCACCCCGCCATCAGAAAGCGGGCCGACGAACGGCTGAAAATCCTCAAGGAGAGCGGGGCGAAGCTCGTCTTCTACATGGCGCCCTTGATCTACGAGGTGGGGATCGCCTCCCGCTTTCAGGAGATATGGGTGGTCTACCTGGACGCCCGCCACCAGCTCGAGCGGCTCATGATCCGGGACTCCCTCCCCAAGGAGGCGGCCATGGCCCGCATCGCCTCCCAGATGCCGATGGAGCAGAAGAAGCAGCTTGCCAGCGTGGTGATCGACAACAGCGGAACCATCGAGGAACTGGAAGGGGAAGTCACCCGGGTATGGCGGCGGGAGATACTGGGGCTATCCGAAGAAGTCGCCTCAAACTGAGCAATCCCCTGCAAACTTCCCCCTCACCTGGAGGCAGGGCGAGGGGGTGGGGGAAGCCAGGTCGAGAAAAAGGCCGAAACAGGGCAAATCCCCCTGTCCCCCCTTTGACAAGGAGGGGGCCTTTTTCCGGCAGCTCTCCCCCAAATTCTTCGAAGAGCCTTTTCAAAGGGGGCTTACCTGGCCGGGGGCATTGCCGTGGCATGAGGCGTTGAAACGAAAAAGGCCCCGCCGAGGCGGGGCCTTTTCTGTTCTATTTGTGGTACCCGAGCTTGTGGGAGATCTCCTCGCCGGCTTTGACCACCAGCGGGATCAGCTCCTTTTGCAGCCGCTCCTCGGTGAAGCGCATCGAGGGGCCGGAGATGCTGACCGCGCCGATGATGCGGCGGGTGTAGTCCCGGATCGGGGCGCCGACGCATTTCACGCCGACATCCATCTCCTCGTCGTCGATGGCGTACCCCTGGTCGGCCACCACCTTGAGGTGCTTTTTCAGATCGTCCTTGTCGGTGAGGGTGTTCGGGGTGTAGCGCTTCATCTCCTTGACCGGGAGGTAATTCTCGAGCTCCTCGTCGGTCATGTAGGCGATCTGTATCTTCCCGGCCGCGGTGCAGTAGGCGGGAAGCCGTGCACCGACCCGCGGAACCACCCGGACGGTCAGGTCGGTCTCCACCACGTCGAGGTACACTATGTGGGCCTCCTTGAGGATCGCCACGTAGGTGGTCTCGTTGCACTCCTTGACCAGCGCCTCTAAAACAGGGCGCGACTGCCGCAAGAGCCCCATCTGCTTGATGAAGGTCTGCCCGAGCTCCAGGGTTTTCAAACCGAGACGGTAGTTCTCGGTGACCTTGTTCTGCTCGATGTAGTTTCGCGACTCGAGAGTGGCCAGGAGGCGGAAAACGTTGTTTTTGTGGAGCTTTAACCTCTTGCTGAGTTCCGTCACCCCAAGCTCGTCCACCTCATCGTGAAACTGTTCGAGGAGGTCAAGTGCGTGAGACACGGCCTGGATGATGTATTCCGATTTTTCTTTTTTCGCCATCGGCTGCACCTGTTTTATTAGTAGAAAAATTCCAAACTTTAGTAACTAAGCCATTTGGCACTGACTGTCAAGAAGAAATTAAAACTTGATAAATGGTTTTAATGTTATTAAACTCAAAAAACCTTTGCCTGGCCGGTACGAGAGCTTCCCGCCGCCCGAAATCGCGAGAGTTGCGGCTAACCACGCAGAAAACCGTTAAAACGAGTACATAAGATATAGAATAATGTTCTAAATAAGTCAAGCGGCAAAACCGCGCCCTGCCGGGCTCCTCCGCGCCTCCACCGGCTCGACGCATCGGGGAGCGCCCTTGCGTCTGAACCTCATCACCAAACTGGCCCTGGCCACCTCCACCGTGCTCCTGGGGACCATGGCGCTCTTCGCCTACCTCAACCTCAGGGGCCTTCACGACCTTCTGCTGAGCGAAGCGATCAACGACGCGGACAAGATAAGCGAGAGCATCCTGCGGACCACCCACGACCAGATGCTCCGCGACGACCGCCCCCTGTTCTATAAAACAATCGAAGACATCGGCGCCCAGCGCGAAGTGGAGGGGATCAGGCTGATCAACAAGACCGGCCGGGTGATCTTCTCCACCAAGGAGGCCGAGATCGGCACCGTGCTCGGCAAGAACTCCGAGATGTGCAGCGTCTGCCACGGCGGGAGCACGCTGCTGATCAGCGCCTCCTCCAAAAACCGTAGCCGGCGCTTCTTCGACGCCACCGGGCGCGAGTACCTGGGGATCACCAACGCCATCTACAACGAGGAGAGCTGCTTCACGGCGAGCTGCCACTTCCACCCGGAGTCCTTCCGGGTACTGGGCGTTCTCGACGTGGTGGTCTCCCTGGACCAGATGCACGCCCTCTTGGACGCCTACCGCGACCGCAACATCGCGGTCACCGTGCTCCTCATCTCGCTTACCGCCCTCTCCCTCACCCTCTGCACGCAACACCTGGTCAACCGCCCGGTCCGCGAACTTCTGGAGCACACCAAGCGCCTCTCCCGCGGGGAGCTGGACGGGCAGGTCCACCCCTTCGCCAACGACGAGCTCGGCGAGCTGGCCGACTCCTTCAACGCCATGACGCTCAACCTCAGGAAGGCGCGGGAGGAACTGGAGGGTTGGGGAAAGACCCTCGAACAGATGGTGCTGGAGCGGACCCAGGAGGTCACCCAGATCCAGGCCCAGCTGATCCGCTCGGAGAAGCTCGCCTCGCTCGGGGAACTGGTGGCCGGCATCGCCCACGAGATCAACAACCCCCTGACCGGCATCCTCATGTTCTCGTCGCTCATCCAGAGCAACCCCAAGCTCGACGAGACCATGAAAAACGACATCGCCACCGTCATGCGGGAGACCAAGCGCTGCGCCGACATCGTCAAGGGGCTCCTCGAGTTCGCCCGGGTCTCCACTCCGCAAAAGGGGCTCTACAGCGTCAACGAGATCTCCGAGGCGGCCCTCGCCCTGATCGAATACCAGATCCTCTTCCACGACATCAAGGTGACCCGGAACTACGGCGAGGTGCCGCCGGTCCTTTTGGACCCCAACCAGTTCGAACAGGTGCTGGTCAACATGTTCCTCAACGCCGGCCAGGCCATGATGGGAGAGGGCGAGCTGCAGATCACCACCTCGGCCGACCCGCAGAAGGGGTGGGCGGTGGTGAGGATCACCGACAACGGCTGCGGCATCCCCCCCGCCATCCTCTCCAAGATCTTCGACCCCTTCTTCTCGACCAAGGAGAACAAGGGGACCGGCCTCGGCCTTTCGGTCTCCTACGGCATCATCGAGAAGCACGGGGGGGGGATCGACGTCCAAAGCGAGGTCGGGGCCGGCACCACCTTTACCATCAGGCTCCCCCTGGATCCCCCCTCCGAAACGGCCGACTCCTCCTGCCAATCCCACCCCGGCGCCACCACCCTGCCGGCCGCCTCCCACCCCGGCTAAACCAGCGTCAGCGGGAAGAATTCAATTGACACAGGCGACACAATATTGCTAGTTTACGGTCGGGCCACACCATGGTTGGCGTGCCGCCAAAACGCCGGTTCCAACCGCCTGGGCCACCACCGCCCCCGTCCCGGTAGGCCTTTAAATCCCAATCACCAATCACCATTCGGAGCTGCAGTGAATATCACCGCCAACGGCGAACCCGTTTCTATCGAACCGCTCACCGTACAGGATTACCTGGTCTCCCTCGGGATCGATCCCCGCAGGGTGGCCGTGGAACTCAACCGGGACATCCTCCCCAAGGCCCAGTACCCCGAGACCATGCTCAAGGAGGGCGACGCCCTGGAGATCGTCCATTTCGTCGGAGGGGGGAGCGTATCCCGTCCCCTTTCGAGCTACCCCTGACAGCGGCCCTTACCCCGCGGGCATCATCCCTTTCCGAGCCTCCCACCCCGGTGCAGGCCCCCCGCCCGCAAGGCCCCCCGTCATTGAAAACCTGATCAAATAGAACTGGAGAGCAACCCATGGTAGAGAAAAACGACAAGCTGATCATCGCCGGACGCGAGTTCGACTCCCGCCTGATGGTCGGCACCGGGAAATACGCAACCTTCCAGCAGATGGTCGATGCCATCGAGGCTTCCGGCGCCCAGATCATCACCGTCGCGGTGAGAAGGGTCAACATCTCCGACCGGAGCAAGGAATCGCTCCTCGACCACATCGATCTCAAGAAGTACACCCTGCTCCCCAACACCGCCGGCTGCTACACCGCCGACGACGCCATCCGCACCTGCCGGCTCGCCCGGGAGGCCGGCCTCTCCGACTTCGTGAAGCTCGAGGTGCTCGGCGACGAGAAGACCCTCTTCCCGAACAACGAGGAGCTTTTGAAGGCGGTCAAGGTGCTGGTCGCCGAAGGGTTCACCGTCCTTCCCTACACGAGCGACGACCCCATCGTCTGCAAGAAGCTCGAAGATCTCGGCTGCGCCGCCGTCATGCCGCTCGGCGCCCCGATCGGGAGCGGGCTCGGGATCAGGAACCCGTACAACATCCGGATCATCCTCGACACCGTCAAGGTCCCGGTCATCGTCGACGCCGGGGTGGGAACCGCCTCCGACGCCGCCATCGCCATGGAGCTTGGCTGCCACGGCGTCCTCATGAACACCGGCATCGCCGGCGCCCAGGACCCGGTCGCCATGGCCACCGCCATGAAGTACGCCGTCGCCGCCGGCCGTCTCGCCTACCTGGCCGGCCGCATCCCGATGAAGCTTCACGCCAGCGCATCCTCCCCCCTGACCGGACTCATCGCGTGAGAGAGCTGGAATCCCCCTGGATAGACTTCAACCTCTACCTGATCACCGGCCGCGACGAGTGCCGCGGCCGGGATCTCGCCGAGGTGGTGGAGGAGGCGCTGCGCGGAGGCGCGCGCGCCATCCAGCTGAGGGACAAGGATGCCAGCACCAAGGAACTGTACGAGACCGCCTACGAGCTTCGCCGGCTGACCACCCGCTACGGCGCCAAGCTGATCATCAACGACCGGGTCGACGTCGCCCTCGCGGTCGATGCCGACGGGGTCCACATCGGCGTCCAGAGCCTCCCCATCTACAAGGTGAGGAAGCTTCTGGGAGAGCGGAAAGTGATCGGGGTCTCCTGCCACAACCAGGTCCAGGCGATCACCGCCCAGGAACTGGGGGCGGACTTCATCACCTTCGGCCCGGTCTTCTATACCGCATCCAAGGCACCCTACGGCGACCCGGTCGGACTCGAAAGGCTCTGCACCGTCACCGATATCCTTCAGATCCCGGTCTTCGCGCTGGGGGGGATCAACCTGACCAACTGCGACGAGGTACTTGCCTGCCGGGTGCGGGGAATCGCCCTGATCTCCGCCATCCTGTCGGCCGATGATCCCCGCGAGGCGGCGCGAGCCCTGATCGCCAAGCTCCCCCCGCTGGAGCCTACCCTTTAAGAAAACAAGAAAATGACTGACCAGCTGATCCATAAGGAACTTCGTTTCAATTCCTACGGCACCTTTTTACGCCGGCACTTCGGCTGCCGGGTGAGCAAGGTGAACGTAGACGGCGGCTTCACCTGCCCAAACCGCGACGGAAGCCGCGGCACCGGCGGGTGCATCTATTGCGACAACCGTTCCTTCTCGCCCAAGGAAACCGTCTCCATCGTTCCCATCGAGGAGCAGATGGAGGCCGGGATGGCCTACCATCGAACCCGCCTCAAGAGCGAGAAGTTCCTCGTCTACTTCCAGAAGTTCACCAATACCTACGCCCCGGTCGAGCGGCTCTCCGACCTCTACCGCCGCGCCCTCGCCCATCCCGATGTGCTCGGGCTCTCCATAGGCACCCGGCCGGATTCGGTGAGCGACGAGGCGATCGAGCTATTGACCGAGCTCGCCCGGGACCGCTACATCTGCGTCGAGCTCGGTCTTCAGTCGATGGACGACGGGATCCTCACCAGCATCAACCGCGGCCACACCCTCGACGAGTACCTGGCCACGGTGAAGAGGCTCTCCGGGCGGGGGATCGACCTCTGCACCCACCTGATCTACGGCTTCCCCGGCGAGACCCGCGAATCTTTCCTCAAGTCGGCGCGGCTCATCAGCTCGCTCCCGATCAGCTCGGTGAAGATCCACCAGCTCCACGCGGTGGACGGCACGAGGCTCGCCGACCACTACCGCGACGGAAGCTACCGTCCCATTTCCCTCGCCGAGTACGTGGGGGCGGTCTGCGACTTCATCGAAGAGCTCCCCCCGCGGATCTCCATCCAAAGGCTCTACGGCTCCGCCCCGGTAGCCATCCGGGTGGCTCCCAACTGGGACCTCAAGAACAACCAGATGTGGTACCAGGTAGTGAACGAGTTGAGGCGCCGCGGCACCTGGCAGGGCTGCCGGCTGGCCGACGGCATCAAAGCCGCCAACGGCGAGTGGTAGCAGCCAAGCTTTTCAAGGTTTTCAACGTAGAACCTAGAACGTAGAACATAGAACTGGTTTTATGGGAGGCAAGATGAGAAAGGTCAAAGTATCCGGCAGCGGGCAGGAGTTCGCCATCGGGAAGATACTCTGCATCGGCAGGAACTACGTCGACCACATCAAGGAGCTCGGCAACGAGGTGCCGGAGCGCCCGGTGATCTTCAGCAAGCCGGCCACCAGCGTGATCGGCGAGGGGGAGGAGATCGTCATCCCCTCCTACTCCAACGACTGCCACCACGAGGCCGAGCTCGCGCTCTTGATCGGCAAAAAGGGGAAGGACATCGCCGCCTCCGAGGCCATCGCACATCTGGCCGGCTACGGGGTCGCCATCGACCTGACACTCAGGGACGTGCAGGGAGAGCTGAAGAAGAAGGGGCTTCCCTGGGATCTCGCCAAAGGCTTCGACACCGCCTGCCCCCTCTCCGACTTCGTCCCCGCCTCCTCGGTTCCCAATCCGCAGGATGTAAGGATCACCCTCTCGGTGAACGGCGAGCCCCGCCAGGACGGCTCCACCGCGCTCATGATGCACCGCATCCCCGAGCTGGTCGCCTACCTCTCCTCGGTCTTCACCCTGGAGCCCGGCGACCTGATCCTGACCGGCACCCCCGCCGGCGTAGGCCCCATCAAGAGCGGCGACAAGGTCGACGCCGCCATCGAAGGAGTCGGGAAACTCAGCGTCACGGTACGCTGACGGCTTGCCCCCCCAACCTCCCCCCAGCCCTCCCCCTCAAGGGGAGGGCTGGGGGGAGGTTGGGGCTCTGACAACCACCAATAAAGAAAAGGGACTCGCGGTGAGTCCCTTTTTTCGTTCCAGTCCCGTCAGCCTTCCGCACTGCAGAAGAAAGTTCACTACCTTGTGAAACATCCGCTGCTCCCTCCCTAGTTCAAAAGCCATGCGCCATCAGGCTCCTTTATCATGTTGTAGTAAAGGGATCTGCTCTCTCCGCTTGCGTCTGACACAAATACAGCCCGAAACGAAAATGCGTTCCTGGCGAGCATCTTCCAACTGTCGAGACGTACAACACTCAGGCACTGTGTTTTAGGATGATATTGCATCGCAGCCATCGGTGCGCCGATAATGACACCCCCTCCCGATGTGTAAGGCTGGAGATATTTTTCGATATCGTAATTCGGATAACACGCTGAGATCTGCAAGGTCTTTTCTATCGTTGGCCTAGCCTCCTCAACCGCTTGTTGTAGCCCTGATCCGAAGTGAGCTTGAAAATGCGAGTGCATCTGCTCCTGTTGAGCCGAGCTCATTGGCGGCATGTTCAGCGACGCGCTGTTATTGGTGATCGCCGCTGTCTTATTGGTGATGGCCTTATTCAGGCTAGCCAACTCGGCACAGCCACTGTTTAGGGACAATATCAACAGTGAAACTATTTGTACGGACATTCGCAGAGTTGTCTTCATTCGGTCTCCTTTATGAATTTTTACGGTAAGGGATATTCCGCTGGTTCCGCACCGCCACCGGCCGACTCGAGGGCCGGGAGCGGCGCGGGCCTTCCTCGCCCTTCGCTGATTTTCCCCTATAGATTAATAGTCATTAACGTTACTTCAAGAGGAAGGGTGGCTTTTTCCTTTTGGAGCAGGCCGAAAGGACGACACTTCGCGCGGCAACGGAGACATCCTGTTGTAAGGAGAAGACGCCGAGAGGCGGGTATGGTGCGGCGGGTCCTTCGACCGTTTGGTTGAGTTTCGCGTCAGAGTTGAATTTTTGACCGCTACTATCGCGTCATCACATCGGTTTTAGGTTTAATGAGCTCGACGGAGTTGGCGCGAGCCAGGAAAGAGTGGGAAAATGGCCAGGGCGGACCAGGCGGAGAGAGGGACTAAGTACCCCATCCTCACCCCCGGTCCTCCCCTTGAAGGGGAGGGAGAGCCAGGTGAAGGGGTGGGAGAGTCTGGCGAAAGGGAGAGAGAGTCTGGCGAAAGGGGAGAGAGAGTCGGCTAAGAGGGAGAGAGAGTCGGCGGAGGGGGATGGAGAGCCCGTTGAAAGGGAGGAAGTGTTATGAGAAGGGGGGGAAAGGTTGCGAGAAAGGGAAGGACGGTTCTGAGAAAGGGAGAAAGAGCTGAGGAAGGATACGCTAGAGGATGAAGTCCACTACCAGACCTTTGATCTTGATGATCTGTCCGGTGATGCGGATGTGGTCTTTCTGCTCACGCATCACCAGGTGGTAGAGGAGGTCGGCCTCCTTGTCGATGACCGCGATGATCTCGTGGGCACGGCCGGAGAGTCCCCCCGTGAGCATCTCGACCCGGTAGGCCTCGGAGGTGACCTTCCTCGCCATGGTGGCGATCAGCTCCCGGAAGGCCTTGAAGTTGGAGATGGTCGGCTCCTGCTCGAGGACGTCTCCCGCCTTGTCGATCATCTCCTTCAACTGCTGCAGTTCGCCTGCATAGTCGGAGTTGCTCCGGGCGATGGCGGTCAGCCGGTTGGCGAACAGGGGTGCGTTGACACCGGTCACGCTTTTGGCCGGGGTCCCCTTCCCTCTCTTCGCGACGGCGCGCGATTTTGCTTTCTCGTCGATGCGCATCTAGCGCCCCTGAAAATGAAAAGGCCCCGGATCTCTCCGGGGCCGGGTACCGTCTGGAGCCTAGCCCCTGACCACGTTGGAGGCCTGGGGCCCCTTGGTGCCTTGGGTGACTTCGAAGGTTACCGCTTCCCCCTCAGCGAGGGTCTTGAACCCATCTCCCTGAATGGAAGAGAAATGAACGAAGACGTCACCGCCGTCCTCCTGCTGGATGAAACCGAAACCCTTCGCATCGTTGAACCACTTTACCACACCCTTAGCCATTACTCTGTTCCCCCATTCGTTTTACCGATTGGCGCCAACCTTCCGCATAACCAACTTCTCCACCCTTTTCAAGGGGAGGGGCGGGGTGAGAACGGGGGAGCGAGCATGAAGAAGAACCCCGTCCTCATCCTGTCCTTTTCCATGAAGGAGAAGGAACGGGCTGCGGAAGACCTCACTAATCGTGTTCTTTGATCAACCTGTTGTGCTGCCGGACGCTCGCTTTCCCTGCCGTATTACACGTTTCGCTTTTACCTGTCAAGAATGTTTCCTCCCCCCGGCGGCGAACCGGGGGGAGGAAGCGTCCCATCAGGCGCCCAGGGAAGCATGGGCGGCGGCCAGCCGGGCGATCGGTACCCGGAAGGGCGAGCAGGAGACGTAGTCGAGGCCGACCTTGTCGCAGAACATGACGGAGGCGGGATCGCCGCCGTGCTCGCCGCAGATGCCGAGCTTGATGCCGGCCTTGGTCTGGCGCCCCTTCTCGCACCCCATCCTCACCAGGCTGCCGACGCCGCTCTGGTCAAGGGTCACGAACGGGTCGTCGTCGAGGATGCCGTTCTCCACGTAGAACGGGAGGAACTTGCCGGCGTCGTCGCGGGAGAGACCGAAGGTGGTCTGGGTCAGGTCGTTGGTGCCGAAGGAGAAGAAGTCAGCCTCGGTGGCGATGGAGTCGGCGGTGATGGCGGCGCGCGGCAGTTCGATCATGGTGCCGATCAGGTACTCGATCTTGACGCCGTACTGGGCCATGACATCCTCGCAGATGGCCACCGCGTTGGCGCGCATGATGGCGAGCTCCTTGGTGACGGCGACCAGCGGGATCATGATCTCGGGAACGATCTGGAACCCTTCGTCCTTCACGAGCTCGCAGGCGGCCTCCATGATGGCCTGCACCTGCATGTCGTAGATCTCGGGGAAGGTGACCCCCAGACGGCAGCCGCGGTGGCCGAGCATCGGGTTGAACTCGTGGAGGAACTCCACCTTGTGACGCAGGGTCTCGGCCGGAACGTTCATGGTCTCGGCCAGCGCCTTGATGTCCTTCTCCTCCTGGGGGAGGAACTCGTGCAGCGGCGGGTCGAGGAGACGGATGGTGACCGGCAGCCCCTTCATCTCCCTGAAGAGCCCCTTGAAGTCCCCTTTCTGCATCGGGAGGATCTTGTGGAGGGCCTTGCGGCGCCCTTCGATGTCCTCGGAGAGGATCATCTCACGGACGGCGGCGATGCGGTTGGCCTCGAAGAACATGTGCTCGGTGCGGCAAAGGCCGATACCCTCGGCGCCGAATTCGCGGGCGGTCTTGGCGTCGTGCGGGGTGTCGGCGTTGGCGCGGACCTTCATGCGGCGGAACTTGTCGACCCACCCCATGAGGGTGGCGAAGTCGCCGGAAACCTCGGCGGCCACGGTCGGGACGGCGCCCAGCATGACTTCGCCGGTGGAGCCGTCCAAGGTGATGACGTCGCCCTTCTTGACCACCACGCCGTTTTTAGCCACCAGCTTGTGGCCGGCGTAGTCGACCTTGATGTCGCCGCAGCCGGCGACGCAGCACTTGCCCATGCCGCGGGCGACAACGGCGGCGTGGGAAGTCATCCCGCCGCGGGCGGTGAGGATACCCTGGGCGGCATGCATGCCGTGGATGTCCTCCGGGCTCGTCTCGACGCGGACCAGGATCACCTTGTTGCCGAGCTTGGCGGCCGCTTCGGCCTCGTCGGCGGTGAAGACCACCGCGCCGGAAGCGGCGCCCGGGGAAGCGGGGAGCCCCTTGGCGATGATCTCTTTGTTGGCCTTGGGGTCGAGCGACGGGTGCAGGAGCTGGTCGAGCTGGCTCGGGGCCACGCGGAGCACCGCGGTCTTCTCGTCGATGAGCCCCTCCTTCACCATGTCCACCGCGATCTTGATGGCGGCCTTGGCCGTCCTCTTGCCGCTTCTGCACTGCAGCATGTAGAGGACCCCCTTCTCGATGGTGAACTCGATGTCCTGCATATCCTTGTAGTGGCGCTCGAGGATGTCGCGGATGTTGCAAAGCTGCAGGTAGCACTCGGGGAGCACGTCCTCCATGGGGGGGAGGTCGCCCGGCTTCTGCTTGGCCTTGTTGATCGGCTGCGGGGTCCGGATACCGGCCACCACGTCCTCGCCCTGGGCGTTGACCAGGTACTCGCCGTAGAAGTAGTTCTCGCCGGTGGAGGGGTCGCGGGTGAAGGCGACGCCGGTGGCGCAGTCGTCACCCATGTTGCCGAACACCATGGACTGGACGTTGACGGCGGTGCCCCATTCGGCCGGGATGCCGTTGAGCTTTCTGTAGGTGATGGCGCGCTGGTTCATCCAGGAGCCGAACACGGCGCCGATGGCGCCCCACAGCTGCTCCTCCGGGTCCTCCGGGAAGTCGCTCCCGAGGGTCTCCTTGACCTTGGCCTTGAAGGCCACCACCAGCTCTTTCCAGTCGGCGGCGGTCAGCTCGGTGTCCAGGTGTACGCCGCGCGCCTCTTTCTTTCTTTCGAGGAGGTGCTCGAGGATCTCCTTGTCCATCCCCATGACGACGTCCGAGTACATCTGGACGAAGCGGCGGTAGGCGTCGTAGGCGAAACGCTCGTCGCCGCTTTGGGCGATGATCCCCTTGACGGTGGTATCGTTGAGGCCCAGGTTGAGGATGGTGTCCATCATGCCCGGCATGGAGGCGCGGGCGCCGGAGCGGACCGAGACCAGCAGGGGGTTGGAAGGATCGCCGAACTTTTTCCCCATCAGCTTCTCGACCGCAGCCAGGTTGGTCTTCACTTCGGCATCGAGCCCTGCCGGGTACTTCCTGCCGATCTTGTAGTACTCGGTGCAGACCTCGGTGGTGATGGTGAAGCCGGCAGGTACCGGCAGCCCGATGCTGGTCATTTCCGCCAGGTTGGCTCCCTTACCCCCCAGGAGTTCCTTCATCTTGGCGTTTCCGTCGGCCTTACCGGCGCCGAAGAAATAGACGTACTTCTGTGCTCCCATTGTTGCCCTCCTTGATGTTGTGTAACCAACTGTGTAGTTTGGTAACCGTATTATGAAAGGGGTTTAATAGATAACATCAAATCTGCAAAAACGCAAACAGCCGTTTGCTTTTTTATAGCAAACGGCTGTTTACGTGAGCGTCGTTTTTGAGCGAGGTGAGGCAGCCCGCCAATGCGGTTAGGATTGTGATATCCCGCTGCCTCCAACAACACCGTTTCATCACGGCGATAGCCTCGAGAAGTCCGCCAAGCGGGCGAAGAGTCGTGCGATGCCGGTCAAGAGGGCCAGGCGGTTTTCGCGGACCTTCTCGTCCTCGGCCATGACCATGACCTTGTCGAAGAAGTTGTCGACCGCTTCCTTGAGGGTGGCGATCTCGGTGAGCGCCGTGAGGTACTCGCCGGAGGAGATGGCTCCCTCGACCTTGCCGGCCACCCCGTTGAGCGACTGGTAGAGGGCGGATTCGGCCGGCTCCTGGAAGAGCGCCTCGGAGACCGGGGTGTCCACGCCACCCTTCACGATGTTGCCGACCCGCTTGAAGGCCACCGCCAGCTGGGCGAAGTCCTCGCGGTTCCTGAACTCGGCCAGAGCCTGGATCTTGGCGGCCGCCTCGGCGAGGTCGTCGAAGGAGACCGAGACCACGCCGTCCACGGCGTCGGAGGGATAGCGGTCGGCCATCAGGTTCACGAAGCGCCCGCGGAAGAACTCGACCACGTCCTTTTGGACCTCTTCGCGGGGACGGGTGCTTTTCCCGGCAAGGAGATCGAGCGAGGCGGAGATGAAGCCCTGGATCGGCTCGCGGTACCCCTTGGAGAGGATGATGTTGATGATGCCGATCGCGCAGCGGCGAAGGGCGTACGGGTCGGCGGAGCCGGTCGGGATGAGACCCACGCTGAAGCAGCCGCAGATGGTGTCCATCTTGTCGGCCAGCGAGACGAAGGCGCCGACGTCGGAGGCGGGGAGCTCGCCCCCCGCCTGGGTCGGGAGGTAGTGCTCGGCGATGGCGCTGGCCACCGCGGGCTCCTCGCCGTCGTGCAGGGCGTATTCGCGCCCCATGATCCCCTGGACCTCGGGGAACTCGCCGACCATGCCGGTGACGAGGTCCGCCTTGCAGAGCGTCGCGGCGCGGAGTACCGACGCCTCCACGGAGGGGTTGTGCTTCGCGGCGAGCCCGCGGGCCAGCTCACGGAAGCGCTCCATCTTCTCGTAGGAGGTGCCGAGCTTCGCCTGGTAGACCACCGACTTCAGGGCGTCGACGCGGCTCTCCAGGGTGTGCTTTTGGTCCTCGTCGAAGAAGAAGCGGGCGTCGGAGAGCCGCGCCCTCAGCACGCGCTCGTTCCCTTTGACGACCACCTCGGGATCTTCGGTCAAGGTGTTGTTGATGGTGATGAAGCCGGGCAGCAGTTTCCCCTCGCCGTCCACCAGCGAGAAGTAGCGCTGGTGCTCGCGCATGGAGGTGATGAGCACCTCGCGGGGGACCACCAGGAAGTCCGGAGAGAAGGTCCCGCGCACCGCGCTCGGGTACTCGACCAGGAAGCTCACCTGCTCGAGGAGCGCCTCGTCGGGGAGCACCTTGGCCTGGGCCTTGGCGGCGACCGCCTCGATCTCGCGGCGGATGATCGCCTTTCTCTTCTCCGGATCGGGGATCACGAAGTGGCGCTCGCACTCCTCCAGGTAGTGGGCGAAGTCGCGCACCGGGAAGGTGGTGTTGGCCATGAAGCGGTGCCCGCGGGAGACCGAGCCGCTCTCGATGCTGCCGAAGCCAAAGGGGACCACCACGCCGTCGAAGAGCGCCACGATCCAGTGGACCGGGCGGGCGAAGCGGACGTCGAGGTCGGCCCAGCGCATGGACTTCTTGAAGGGGATGGAGGTGACCAGCCGCGGGAGGATCTCGGTCAGAAGCTCCGCGGTGGCGCGGCCGACCTCGCTCTTCCTGGCGGCGATGTACTCGCCCTTCTCGGTGGCGACGATGGTGAGCTGGGAAACGTCGATCCCCTGGCCGCGGGCGAAGCCCTGGGCAGCCTTGGTCGGGTTGCCGTCGGCGTCGTAGGCGACCTGCTTGGAGGGGCCCATGGCCACCAGCTCGGCGTCCGGCTGCTGCTCCGCGACCCCTTTGACCGCCAGCGCCAGGCGGCGCGGGGTGCCGAGCGTCACGATCTCGCCGAACTCGATGCGGGCGCTCTCGAACTCGCGCCGGATGATCTGCTCCATGTCGGCCATGGCCTTCGGGATGAAGCCGGCCGGAATCTCCTCGCACCCTATCTCAAGGAAAAGGTCCTTAGCCATTAGCGGCCTCCTTTCAAAAGCGGGAAGCCGAGCCGCTCGCGCATCTGCAGGTATCCCTCGGCGCAAAGCCTCGCCACGTTCCTCACCTTGCCGATGTAGGAGGCGCGCTCGGTGACCGAGATGGCGCCGCGGGCGTCCAGCAGGTTGAAGGTGTGGGAGCACTTCATGACGTAGTCGTAGGCGGGAAGGACCAGCCCCTTCTCGACGAGACGGATGCACTCCTTCTCGTACATCTTGAAGAGGGTGAGGAGCATGTCGACGTCGGCCTCCTCGAAGTTGTAGGTGGAGAATTCCACCTCGCTTTCGTGGTGGATGTCGCCGTACTTGACTCCCTTGACCCACTCGAGGTCGTAGACGTTGTCGACCCCCTGCAGGTACATGGCGATACGCTCGCAGCCGTAGGTGATCTCGGAGGAGACCGGTTTCAGGTCGATGCCGCCCGCCTGCTGGAAGTAGGTGAACTGGGTGATCTCCATCCCGTCCAGCCAGACCTCCCAGCCAAGCCCCCAGGCGCCCAGGGTCGGCGACTCCCAGTCGTCCTCGACGAAGCGGATGTCGTGCTTGTTGGGGTCGATGCCGAAGGCGCGCAGCGAATCGAGGTACAGGTCCAGGATGTTCACCGGCGACGGCTTCATGATGACCTGGAACTGGTAGTAGTGCTGGAGCCGGTTGGGGTTCTCCCCGTAGCGGCCGTCGGTCGGGCGGCGGGAAGGCTCCACGTAGGCGACGTTCCACGGCTCGGGGCCGAGCACGCGCAGGAAGGTGGCCGGGTTGAAGGTACCCGCCCCCTTCTCGGTATCATAGGGTTGCTGGATGACGCATCCCTGCCCTGCCCAATACCCCTGCAGGGAGAGGATCAGCTCCTGGAATGTTAACACGCTCTCCTCCGGTAACTTGCTGTTTTATCTAGCGCTCACACCGGTCAAAAGGTATGCAGTACACACTAAATCAGGCTCGCCAGAATACAATCCCGAACCAGCCCATGTCAAGGATTATCCGGCGCTAAGCGCGGGTTTTGGGCGGATTCTCCTGTTTACCACTGCTCCAAATCTGCGTTAGAATTTACACGGGGGTGAGATTAATGAGTAAGGGAGCCGAGATCGTCATCCTGGGTTCGGGTTCTACCGCCTTCGCCGCCGCTCTGCGGGCGCAGGCCAAGGGGGCGCATCCGGTGATGATCGAGAAGAGTGTTTTGGGGGGGACCTGCATCAACTGGGGGTGCGTCCCGAGCAAGACCCTGATCCATACCGCTCTCTACCGGCACCAGGCGCAGCTCGGGGGTCGCCTGGGCTTGGGGACCCGCGCGGGGGATCCCGACTTCGCGCTCCTGGACCGGCACAAGGACGCGGTGGTCGACGAGCTGCGGCAGACCAAGTACCTCGACGTCCTCGAAAAGGTCCCCGATCTCACCCTCATCAAGGGAAACGCCGTCTTCCTCGACCACCGCACCGTGCAGGCGGGGGAGCGCGTCATCGAAAGCGACCGCATCCTGATCGCCACCGGCGGCTTTCCCCGGGTACCCGCCATTCCGGGGCTCGACACGGTCCCCTTTCTCACCAGCAAGAGCGCGCTCTTGATGAAGCATCTCCCCGACTCCCTCACCATCATCGGGGGGGGGGTGATCGCGCTGGAGCTCGGCCAGATGTTCATGCGGCTCGGGGTGCGGGTGACCGTCCTGGAGCACGGACCGAGGCTCTTACCGGGGGTGGAGGCGGAACCGGCGCTGGCGCTCCAGGAGGCGCTGATCGCCGAAGGGATGGAGGTGGTGCCGGGCGCCACCGTCTGCTCGGTGGGACCGCACGAAGGGATGATCCGGGTGGAGGCGCTGGCGGGGGGAGAGCCGCGGCGCTTTCATTCCAGCCACCTGTTGCTCGCGGTGGGAACCGCGCCGGCCTCCAAGGGGATCGGGCTCGAGGCGGCCGGGGTGGAAACGGACGAGCGGGGCTTCATCAAGGTGGACCGCGAGCTGAGAACCACCGCCCCCGGGATCTGGGCGGCCGGCGACGTGACCGGAGGGGCCCAGATCGCCACCAAGGGGGCGCGCGAGGGGATCTCGGCGGTCGACAACATGCTGGATGAATGCCGCTGCGCCGTCGACTACCTCAGCATCCCGATGGCCATCTTCACCGATCCGGAAGTGGGGACGGTGGGGTACGGCGAGGAGGCCGCCCGCCGCGCCGGATTCCAGGTGATGACCCATACCATTCCCGCCTCCAGCATCCCGAAGGCCCACGTGACCGGGGAGCTCAGGGGGGCGATCAAGATGGTGGCCGACGAGGCGACCGGGAGGATCCTCGGCGTCCACCTGGCCCTGCACCGCGGCGCCGACCTGATCAACGAGGCGGCGGTGGCGATCCGGATGGGAATGACGGTGGGACAGCTGGCCGAAACCCTCCACGTCTACCCCTCCATCGGCGAGGGGCTGCGCCTCTGCGCGCAGGCCTTCCGGCGCGACCTGGACCGCCTCTCCTGCTGCGCCGAATGAGGTACCGGCAGAACTGCTTAAAACCTGCCCTCACCCGGCCTTCGGCCACCCTCTCCCCCAAGGAGGCGAGGGCATAATAAGCGGGGCCTTCGGCCACCCCCTCCCTCCCGGGGAGGGGGGATCTGAGTATAGGAAAGGAAACCTGGATGTCCGACCCGACAGCTCAGCAAAATCTCCCACCAACTCCTGTGGAACGACTCGACGCCGGCAAGGCGGCCCGCCTCTACCAGGCGCTCACCGCCGGACACGACGAGCTCTTCGCCTACCTCGACGACACCGACCCCGAGGTCGCCGCCAACGTCCTCAGAAACCCGGGGCTCTCCGAGGATCACCTGCTGGCCCTCTTGAAGAGGAGAAACCTGCCGGAATCCCTGGTGAAGGCGCTCGCCCGGCATCCGCTGGTCACCGGGAGCCGCCGCCTCACCATCGCGGTCGCCGCCCATCCGAGCACCCCGGCCCACGTGCTATCCTCCATCCTCCCACAGCTCTTCCTCTTCGAGCTGGTGGCCCTGCTCCATATCCCCGGCGCCCCCGCCGACATGAAGTACGCCGTCGAGCGGGTCATCCTGGCCAAGATCCCGGAAACCGAGCTGGGGAACAAGATCACCCTGGCCCGCCGGGGAACCGCCGCCATCCTCGACGCCCTCATCAAGGGAGGGGACCCGCGCCTGGTGGAGGCGGTGCTCGACAACCCGAAGCTCAAGGAGGCCACCCTCTACACGTTCCTCGGCTCAGGCGCCGCCACCGCCGAGACCATCTCCGCCATCGCCCGCCACCCCCGCTGGAAGAGCCGGCCGAACCTGCGCACCGCCCTCTTGAAGAACCGCAAGACGCCCATCGTCTGGTTCCACATGCTCCTCTCCGGCCTGCCCGCCTCCGAGCTCCAGGCACTCTCCCTCGCCAGGCATCTCACCCCCCAGCAGCAGGCGGTGATCCGGGAGGAATGCAACAAGCGGGGCGTGCGAAAACTCTAATTGACAAGACCTTCATGAGAGCATAATATCCATCCCCGATTGCCGCGTCTATCGGAGGAAGCGGCGTCGAACGGCTGGCTTCTTGAGGTGGGTGATGGCTGAGATCCTCTTCGTCGACGACGACAACTTGATTCTTCGTTTCTCCAGAGACCTCTTCCTCTCCAAAGGGGTCAGCATACTCACCGCCACCAACGCCGAGGAGGCGCTGGAATTCTTCATCGATCACGAGATTGCCGTCGTGGTCTCCGACAACCAGATGCCCGGCATGACCGGCCTGGAGTTCCTCTCCCACGTCAAATCGATCTCCCCCGACACCGTCAAGGTGCTCATCTCCGCCTTCGTCGACCTCCCCACCGCGCTCGCCGCCATCAACGGCTCGGAAGTCTTCCGCTACCTCATCAAACCGTGGAAGAACGAGGAGATCCTGGAGGTGGTCAAGGAGGGGCTGAAGCGCTACCGGATGGTGCACACCATGCGGCGCGAGGACGAGGCGGTGCTCCGCTCGCTGGCCCAGACCATCGAACTGAAGGATCCGCGGACCAAGGGTCACTGCGACCGGGTGGCGGTGTATGCGCTGATGATTGCGGAGGCGATGCGGATACCGAAGGAAGTCCAGCGCCAGATCAAGTACGGGAGCTGGTTGCACGACTGCGGAAAGATCGGGGTGTCGGAGGCGATCCTCAACGGGACCGAGGGGCTGACCGAGCTGGAGTTCGAAACGATGAAGATGCACACCCACTGGGGAGCCGACGTGGCCGAGAAGGCGGGGCTATCCGACGTGGCGCGCAACATCATCCAGTACCACCACGAGCGGTTCGACGGCTCCGGCTACCCGGCGGGGCTGGCCGGTGAGGAGATCCCGGTCGAGACCCGTATCGTGTCGGTGGCCGACGTCTACGACGCCCTCATCATGGACCGCCCCTACCGAAAGAGCTTCCCGACCGGTCAGGCGCGGGAGATGGTCAGGTCGCTCTCCGGGACCGCGCTCGATCCCGAGATCGTCTCCATCTTCCTCGACGTGATACCGGAAGGCCCCATCCCCACCACCGAGGATCTCCTTCCCCGCCACGACCTCTTCGCCGCCGAGAAGGAGGCGACCATCTCCGCGGAGATGCCGCCTCTGCGCCGGTTCAGCGTCTGAACCACCTTCTGATCACGAAGCATTTCCCCTTGCCGCTTCCCTCCAGGCTGTCCGCCGGCTTTCTCACCTTCAAAAGTCGCCTTACGGTCTCTCTACGGTCGGAGAGATGCACGCCCCCTACCCCACGGCACCCCATGGTGCTCTGAATCACCGAATCGTCGTCCAGCACCACCATCACGTGCCCCTTCCAGACGATCAGGTCGAGCGGCTCAAGCCGGTCCGCGATCTGGTCCGCCGAGAGCCCCGCCACCGGGACCCCCTTCCCGAACGAGGTGAGCGCCGAGGTGTTCCTCGGGGTGAAGCCGTCGGTGGCCTGGTAGAGAAGACCGGAGCAGTCGACCCCGGCCAGGGGATTCCCCTTGGGATAGAGCTCCCTGAGAAGCGGGATGCCGTCTTTGACGTTCCCGCCCCAGACGTACGGCTTGCCAAGGGCGGCCATCAGCCGCTTCTGCACCTCGGAAAGCCGGTGGAGCGCGCGGGGGCGCTCCACCGGGGTCCCCTCCGGCTCGGCCACGAAGCGGGCGTCGACGAAGTAGCCTGAGCTGGTCGGATAGGGATAGTCGTTGGTGGTGACGCGATAGACGAGGACGCCCCCCACCCGCTGCTCCCCCTCGACCCTGAAGAGGGTCCCCGGGAGCGCCACGAACTCGATGGGGCGCACCCCCTGGCAGGGGTCGAGCCTGACGGTGCCCCCGAAGACCCTGGGGAAATCGGGGGTCTTCAGGACCGGCGCCGGCGAAACGGCCACCACGTAGCGCGGGGGCTGGCCGGCGAAGAGGGTGGCGGCCGAAAGGAGCAGCAGCGTAAAGAGCAGGAGGGTGAAGGGACGGAACAGGCGGCGCGGACGTGGTGAACTTTGCAGGCGGAGCACGGTCATCTCTTGTCGGTGAAGGCCTCGGGGAGCGGTAGCAGCTTGAGGCGGCCGCTCTTCAGGATCGGCAGCAGCAGTTTCACCCCCTTGGGCTCGTTCCCGTTGCCATGGACCAGGATGAAGCTCCCCCGGGTGGGCGACTCACCCTTGGCCAGCCACGCATCGCTTCCCACCGGGATCAGGGAAAGCTCCCGCAGGGTCTTCATGGTGGCGGCATCGGATACCAGCCCGGGATAGCGGAAAAAGGGCGACGGTACCAGCCCGGCCGCCAGGAGCTGCCTTTCCAGGTCGATCACCTCGTGGAGGAAATCGGTCCCGGGAGTGAGGACGAAGTTCTCGGCCAGGGGAGCCTTGGGTTCGTAGGTGTGGTGGAAGGAGTGGTTGACCCAGGTGACGGCCAGACGGCCGGCGGCGACCTCCCGCCTGAGATAGGCGACCTCGTCGGGATGCTTCTCCAGCCAAAGCCCGGTGATCATCACCGCCACCGGAGCAGGCCTACCCTTGGAGAGGGCCTCGGCGGCGTCGAAGATCTCCCTTTCGAACGGGCGGTGCGAAGGGCAGAGATCGACGGTGAGATAGGCGCCATCGCTCGGCCGGTCGGCACGGCGGGCGCCGTCGTTTTGGAGGCGATGGGGACCGGAGGTGTAGCGGTCCAGGGCCCGGAGATACGGGGTGGAGCCCAGCGCCCCCTCGACCGATGCGGTGGAGGCGCGCAGCGACGAGGCGGGGAGATCGTAGCTTGCGAGGGTGTCCGGGTCCACCACCAGCAGGTGGGGAACACCGCCGGAGGTGAAGCTCCTGATCGCCAGGTAGCTCTTGCCGGCGGCATCGGCGACCGGGCGCTTGACGACACGGTAGTCGCCGATCTCGGCGCCCGCCGCCATGAGCGGGACGAAGAGCAGCAGGCCGATCAGGAAGGGGACCAGGCCCCGCAGGGGTTTCATCTTCAGGCCAGGACGGAGACCAGGGCCTCCTCGATCTTGCTGACGTCGACGAGGGTGTTGTAGCAGGGACCGTAGGGGCGGTCGTTGAGGACGCCGATCACCGGCAAGGGATAGCAGTCCTTGATCCCCGAGGTGAGGTCGCGCTCGCAGGCCACCGCCAGCACCAGCTTGGGACGCTTCTCGATGATCACCTTGCGGGCCAGGGTCCCCCCGGTGGCCACCGAAATATCGATATGGTACTTCCTCCCGATTTCGGCGAGCCCCATGATGGTGCAGCGGCCGCAACCCACGCACTTGTTGATGTCGCCGGTCACCTTGATCTCGCAGTCGGAGAGCTGCAGGCAGTGCGGCAAGAGGATGAGGATCCGGTCCGGCTTGATCTTCAGGCGCTGGGAGATGACCAGGCTGTTGTTCATCGCCACGAAGGACTGGCGGATGGTGTCCTTGGAGATCCCGCACAGCCGCCCGATCTGCTCGATGAGGGGAAGGAGGAACTTGATGACGACCCCCCTCATGAACTTGGTGAACAGGATGTCCTTGCCGAGGGCGGTGGTCAGCACCAGGAGCAGCGTGCCGAAAAGGGCGATGCCGGAGAGGATGCCGAAGATCATGCCGGCCCAGCGGGGGAGATCCGGATGGATGTTGGCAAGCCCCTTGGTCGGGATGTACCAGCCGAGGTAGATGAGTCCCACTACCAGGATGCAGGTGACCCCCATGAGGGCCACGAAGAGGCGCTTTTGGGGAGGTTTATGATTATCGGTGTTACGAGACAAGCGTGTTACCCCTTCTTGCCGAGGAGTTGCCCCGGCTCAAGCCGGCAGCCGGCCAGGAAATCGGCGGCGGGAAGCCGCTTTTTCCCTTCCAACTGCAGCTCGGAAATCAGTATGCTGCCGCTGCCGCAGGCGATCTCGATGCCGGCGCGATTGGCCGCGAGCACCTCGCCCGGCTTGCCGCTCCCGGCGGCGGTCTGCACGCGGTAGACCTTGAGAAGCTTGCCGTCCACGAAGGTGAAGGCGCCCGGCCAGGGGGTCATCCCCCGCACCAGGTTCTTGATGGAGGCGGCGTCCTTCTCCCAGTCGATCTGGCCGTCCTCCTTCTTGAGCATCGGGGCATAGCAGGTGAGCGAATCGTCCTGCTTTTCGGCCACCAGGCGTCCGGCCGCCAGCTCGTCGATGGTCGTGGCGAGGAGGTCGGCGCCGAGCTTGGAGAGCCGGTCGTGGAGAGCCAGGGTGTCCTCGTCGGGATCGATCGGGGTGACCGCCTTGAGGAGCATGTCGCCCGTATCGAGCCCCACGTCCATCATCATGGTGGTGACGCCGGTCTCGGCCTCACCGTTGATGATGCACCAGTTGAGGGGGGCGGCGCCGCGGTAGCGCGGCAAAAGCGAGGCGTGGACGTTGATGCAGCCGTGTTTCGGGATCTCCAAAAGGGCCTTGGGGAGGATCTGCCCGAAGGCGACCACCACGATCAGGTCCGGCTCGAGGGCCCGGATCTCCTCGATGGAGTCGGGGAGGCGTACCTTGACCGGCTGCAGGACCGGGATGCCGTGGTTTTCCGCCAGCACCTTGACCGGCGGCGGCAGGGTCTGCTGCCCGCGCCCCTTCGGGCGGTCCGGCTGGGTTACCACGGCAACCACCTGCTCACCACGTTCGATGAGCGTTGCCAGCGTGGGGCAGGCAAAGTCGGGGGTCCCCATGAAGACAATGCGCATTCCGGTCATTTACTGAACTCCTTCTGCTCTTCGACGGTCCGCAGGTAGCGCTTGCGAAAGATCCCCTTCTTGAGCGGGGAAAGATGATCGATGAAAAGGGTGCCGTCCAGGTGGTCGATTTCGTGCTGGAAGGCGATGGCCAAAAGGCCGTCGGCGCGGTAGGTGATCTCCTCGCCGTCGAGGTTGAGGGCCTTGACCACCACGCGGGCATGCCTGCGGACGTTGGCGGAGAACTTGGGGACCGAGAGGCACCCCTCCTCGTCGTAGACCTCTCCCTCGGCGTGGATGATCTCCGGGTTGATGGCGACGATCAGTTCGGGGCTTTCCTCCGGCGACACGTCGATGACGATCACCCGCTGGTGCACCCCGACCTGGGGCGCGGCCAGGCCGACGCCGGGGGCATGGTACATGGTCTCCGCCATGTCCCTGACCAGTTCGCGGGTCTTGTCGGTAATGACCGTGACCGGGTTGGAGCGCTTTTTCAGCTCCGGATTCGGGTAGGTCAAAATGGTGAGTAGCATACGTTTTTCCTTTTAATGGAGCAAAACTATCACGCCACTATATAAATTCGGCGCTAAAAAATCAACGGATTACTCATGAACCATGCCGCGGCAAGGGGTTAAGACGCCTCGCAGCTACGAGGTGATGGAAAGCGTGAAGACGCTATCGAAGATAGGTCGCGCCCTGACGTCCCTCCCCTTCAAGGGGAGGGTCAGGGTGAGGATGGGGTTCATATTTCAATGGATGCTGTTCTGTTCCGTAGGGTGGGCACCCCTTGCCCACGCGAGGCTGAGGACGAAGATCGAAGAAGGCCCGCCCGAGGCCGAAGGCGAACAGCGCAAGGGCAAGAGTGGTGATGGGGTGAAAGCTGGAGGGGAGTGCTTTAGGGACGCGAATCTTCCTTGTGCCCGTCCATCATGCCACGGACGACGGAATCCACCGCGGCAGGATCGAGCCCTTCCCTGAGCGCGCGGCGAACGAGGGAGATTCTCTGCTCGCGCTCTTCCAAAAGGGAGAGACCGGCCTGGATGGCCTCGCTGGTCGAAGTGAAACGCCCCTCGGCAATCTGCTGCGAGATGAATTTTTCGAAGTGTAAGCCTAGAGAAATGGTGGTCTCTTTTGGCATGGCACATCTCCCGGAAGTCGAAGTTGCCTAAAACTTTAGTACACGCGCTTTCAATGTCAAAGAAGGTATACGCTACCTGCGGTATACGTTTCGACCGGTTGCGCGGCAGACACTGTCCGGGGGATGGGTGGAGCCGGCTGGCGGCGGCGACCGTACACGACGGTTCTGGTACGGGAGCTGGAAACCGCGGAAGCCACCGGGGATGAACAGCAGAAGGGAGCCTCAATCGAGGTCGATCGCGGCGGGATGCGAACGGGGATGAGGCTAATGGTGCCCGGAGTTACCGTGCTCGCCCCAGATTCTCTCGGCGGCGATCAGCAGGGCGTTGTTCCACTCATAGGCGACTCTGCCAAAGGATGTCTCGGGAGCGGGGATCGTCTCGGTCTCCGCCTCGACTTTCTCGACCTCCTCGGCAATGGAATCGTCGTCTTCTCTCTTCTTCAGGTAGGTGTAGGTATGGGGTTTCATGACAGCCTCCTACTTGCTCACTGGCGCATCTTTTTCCTTCCCGGCTGACTCGGTTTGAGCGGCTCATGTCAGCGTCATCTGCCTTATTCCAGAGCATACCTCGTGCCATTTTCCAAAAGCGTAATGGTTTCCGCCAGTAGCGAGAGACCACCGCGCCGCAAGGCTGCAAAAGACGGCATATCTGTCCAATTTTTCAGCTAAAAGGCAGTGTCTGGTGACTTAAATGAGGTAAGGTTCGTCGGATTTGAGGGATCCCGCCCTCTCCCTCCGGGAGAGGGTTGGGGTGGCAGACGCTCCCTCTCCCTCCGGGAGAGGGTTGGGGTGAGGGAAGTTTTGGAGATGGGATGTTGCTAACCGCCCCCCCCACTCCCCCCTTCGCAAAGGGGGGAACTTGGGGGCAGCCGGTGGCGGCTGGCATCGGCAGCCAGCCGCCATTGAATATATATCAGTAGCGGTTGATCTGCGCGGGGGGATGCTGTGCGGTGCGGGCGTAGTGGACGGCGGGGCGGCCGAAGGCCATGGCGTAGCCGATGACGTGATCCTCCGGGATCCCCAGCCGGGTGCGGAATTCCGGCAGCAGGTCGCAGATGGCGAGCTTCGCCAGCCCGTCCCATACCGTTCCCACCCCGTTGGCCTGGGCAAAGAGCTCGAAGTAGGACAGGGCGATCATCGAGTCCTGGATAGGCGACACCATCTGCGGGCCGGAGACGATCAAAAGGTGCGGCGCGCCGCGGAAAAGGAAGTCCACCCGGTAATCTTCCCAAAGCTTCAGGAAGCTCCCGACGAACTCGAGGCCGGCGGGGAAGCCGCCGTTATCCCTCATCCGGATCAGCCCGGCGATCAGCTCGTCGCGCAAAAGGGCGAGCTTTTCGCGGTCGTCCACCACGGTGAAGAGTACCTGGCGGGTGTTCATCCCGGAGGGAGCGTCGGCGGCGACCTGCAGGAGCTTGTCGAGCAGGGCCGGCTCCAGGTTTTCCTGGCGGTAGTTCCTGACCGAGCGGCGCCCCTTGATCAGGGTCTCCATCTGGAGCGGCGAAGGGAGGTGCCCCGGCACCGGGAGGCTGTTTTCCGGACGCAGGCCGAAAATCGAGAGCGCACCGGTGGGGCAGATGGTAAAGCAGTGCTGGCAGCGGTAGCAGGTGGCCTCCTTCTCGGCGGCGATGGCCGGGAAAGAGTCGACGAGATCGATGATGCGGGCGGGACAATCGGCCACGCACTGGCCGCAGGAGGTGCAGGTATCCCTGTTGATAGCGAAGTCGAGCATGCGATTCCCCTTTCAGTAATAAGCGGTATTGAGAATGTTCAGCTAGCGGCGATGCGGTACGGCGGGGCTATTCCAGTGGAAGATCAGGCTGCTTCCACTCAACTCGTTTGATCTTTGGGCCTTGATAGTATCGCGGGCAGGCGGCAATGAGGGCATTGACCGTCTGCTTGCAGCTGCGGCGACAGGAGAGGCAGAGGGAATTCGTTTCGGAAGGAGGTTTCTTCATGGTGCCAATCTTGGCCGGGGATGACGGTGCCATCCCCGGCCTTTCTTCGTAGGGCCGCAAGCGAAATGCCTGACGGCAGTTGTTGCCTTACTTAACCTTCCTGATCCACCCGAACTTGTCCGCGATCTTGCCGGTCTGGATGCCGGTAAGGGTGTCGTAGAGGGTCTGGGTGATCTTGCCGACCCCGCCACCGTTCACCTCGAGGCACTCGTTGGCGTAGCAGAGGGCGCCGACCGGGGTGACCACGGCGGCGGTGCCGCTGCCGAAGGCCTCGGTGATCTTGCCGCTGCGGATGTCGTTCATCAGGTCGTGCACGTCGATCTTGCGCTCCTCGACCTTCATGCCGAGGGAGCGGGCCAGGGTGAGCACCGAGTCGCGGGTGACGCCGTGGAGGATGGTCCCCTCAAGCGGTGCGGTCACGATGGTGTCGCCGTAGGCGAAGAACATGTTCATGGCGCCCACTTCCTCGATGTAGCGGCGGTGCACGCCGTCCAGCCAGAGGACCTGGTCGAAGCCCTTCTTCTTCGCCTCGAGGCCGGCCTTGAGGGAGGAGGCGTAGTTGCCGCCGGTCTTGGCCTCGCCGGTGCCGCCGGGAGTGGCGCGGACGTATTTGTCTTCCACCATGATGCGCACCGGCTTGAAGCCCTGGGAGTAGTAGGCACCGACCGGGGAGAGGATCACGTAGAAGTAGTAGTGATCGGACGGCTTGATGCCGACCAGCGGCTCGACGGCGATCATGGTCGGGCGGATGTAGAGGGAGGTTCCTTCGGCGGTCGGGATCCAGTCACGCTCGACGGAGACCAGCTTCTCGATCCCATCCAGGAAAAGCTCCTCCGGGACCTCCGGCATGCAGAGACGCTCGGCGGAGTGGTTGAAACGGCGGGCGTTCATCTCGGGACGGAAGAGGGCGATGGTGCCGTCGGCCCACTTGTACGCCTTGAGCCCTTCGAAGATCTCCTGCGCGTAATGGAATACCAGCGCGGCCGGGTCAAGGACGAACGGCTCGTACTTCTTGATGCGGGCATCCACCCACCCCTGGCCGATCTTCCATTCGACCAGCAGCATGCGGTCGGTGAAGATCTTGCCGAAACCAAGCTGGGATTCGTCGGTGAACTTGGGCTTCTTCTCGGCTTCACTTAACGGTAGTACGCTTATCTCCATCTGCTCAACCTCCGGTTTTCTCGGCGCCAGGCGTCGCTAATTGACCTTTTCGTTTACCACAATAGATCCCCACCGGCAAGCAATTTAACCTTTACGGTAAGCGGATTTGGACGCAGAAAAGTTGCCCGTCCACCCCTTGATTTTTCGCATCTCCGTTGTTATATTGTTAGCACTCAGAGAAATGGAGTGCCAACCGGCACCCGAAAAACTCACGAGGTCAAGGAGATACACGCCGTGACACACACGATGCCGGTACCGATAGACAACCTTACGCTCTACCTTGCGGAGATCAACCGCTTCCCGCTTTTGAGCGCCGAGGAGGAGTCCGACCTGGCCTACCGGTTCCGCAACGAGGGAGACCTCGAGGCGGCTCACCGGTTGATCACCGCCAATCTGCGCTTCGTCGTGAAAGTCGCCGGGGAGTACCGCTCCTACGGAATGAAGATGCTCGACCTGATCCAGGAAGGGAACATCGGGCTCATGATGGCGGTCAGAAAGTTCGACCCGTCCAAGGGGGTCCGCCTGATCTCCTACGCGGTCTGGTGGATCCGGGCCTACATCCAGAACCATATCATCTCGGCCTGGAGCCTTTTGAAAATCGGGACCACCCAGGCCCAGCGGAAACTTTTCTTCAAGCTCAACCAGGCCAAGCAGGCCATCATGAACATGACCGGTGAAAGCGACCTGCACTCCACCGCCCTCGCCCTCGACGTGAAGGATTCCGAAGCCCGGGAAATGGAGCAGCGCCTGAGGGGCGAACTCTCGCTGGACGTCGAGATGGTGGAAGGAGAAAGCGGGACCTTCCTGGAAACGCTGCCGGACTCGCGGCAGAACCAGGAGGAGATGCTGGCCGAGCGCCAGGAAACCGTGATCCTCGAGCGGGGAGTGGCGAGCGCGCTGGAAACCCTCAACGAGAAGGAGCGCTTCGTAATCGAGAACCGCGTCACTGCCGACACCCCGATGACCCTGCAGGAGATCGCCGATCATTTCTCCATCTCCCGCGAAAGGGTCCGCCAGATCGAGGAAGGAGCACTTAAAAAGATGAAGCGCTTCCTCACCCCGCTGGTGATCTCTTCCGAAGCAGCGTAAAAGACAAATAACAGACCGATAAACGACAAGGGGCGCCCTCCAAACGGAAGGCGCCCTTTTTATTTTCAACCCGACGAGGGATAACCGGCGAAGGCAGTTGCCTGTCGCGGCGGGATCGAAGGTAAAACTTCGGCACCGGCGGTTTCCATCGATTTTTTGTGAGACAAACGGACGCGTCCGTTCTTTTCGTGCGCAAAATTTGCGTTAACGATTTTTTCCCGGCGATAAAGTGAGTCGACAGACGCTTCAGCGCGTGACTGAAATCGTTATTCGGACAAATTTTTCCGATAACGGCCAGAGCCCGACGTTGTCGACGCGGCTCTCGCCGTTGAAGAGAAATTATTAGCTGACATACGAAGGCATTTCGACTTCCCGTCTTCGTTTTGCTCGTTGTCGATGTCTTCCAGCCCGTCAACATCCCCTCTCCCTCCGGGAGAGGGTTAGGGTGAGGGAGATTGAGGGAAACTGGAGGTGATTACCGCTTTAGCTTAGCTAAGCTCCCCCAAGACGCTCGCAGAGATCTTTGAACGCCTTGCTGTCGACTTTGAGCTCCACGGGGTTGCCGTTATTCTGGTAGCCGATGGTCACCAGGCCTCCCACGATCTCGTGTTCCATTTCGGCGAAGAGGACCGCCCGCGGGTTGATGAGGAGGTTGCCGGAGCGGATGAAGCCCATGCTCTCGAGATCCTGGGCCATCGCCTCCTGCTCGCTCTTTTTGACCTTCTTGAAAAGTTGCTTTCGGACCGAGCTCCCATCGAACCAGACATCGGTGAGACGGGTGTCATCCCCGACCAGGGGATTTTCGGCCGGAGTGGTGAGTTGGGCGGCCAGGATCTTGTCGGCGTTGATGTAGCGCATGGGAAACCTCCTTGCTAGTAAAAGAATTGCCGATTAGCGATGATCTTCCGCTACACGTCCCTTCCCCTTCAAGGGGAAGGACAGGATGAGGATGGGGGCTCGTTCCGGCTCCTTTACCCCATCCTCCCCCCGCCCGGGGAGAGTTGGTCCCAGCGGAAGATGTCCGCTAATCGGGAAAGAATTTAAAATGGTTTGGGCAGATCCCGCCAAAGCTCCGTTCTTGTGTCGTACTTCCTCAACCTTTCGACCACGCTTGCTGCCGGTGCCGCAAAGATGGTGTCATAAATGAATTCACCCGCCGAGGGATCCATGGCAAAGGCAAGCCGTTCGCTTTCGACACTAAACTGGGCATCGATTCCGCGGGTGTTGCCCCGTGCATCCACCCGGATCCACTTACCGAGTCCGGACAGGTAGACGCCGCTTAAACCGTGCAGGACCAGCTCGTTGTCGACCGGCGGGTCGAGCCGCAGAACCTGGTAGCAGAAACCGGCCGGGATTCCGACCGACCGCAAAAATGCCGCGAGCAAATGGCTTTTCGGAAAACAGATTCCCGTCCCGTGGCGGAGGACCTCGCTAGCCGTGCAGGTAAGGATGTCCAGTCCGGCGTCTTTGGAGTGTGGGATGATGTCCCGCACCCATTCGTAAAGACACTGCGCTTTCTCGACCTCATCGGAAAGCGACCGCGTCAGCTCCAACGCCTTTTCCCGCACCTCAGGAGTCGTCCAATCAATTATCGAGTCGGAAACGAGGTAATCGTTCAAGTTTTGTGATTCAACTTTCATTTTTTCACTCCCTTCCATCCGGCTTGGGCCGACATCCTTTGCCGGCCAGCCAGATGCGCCCCTCAATCTTATCTCCGCCCCTCAATCTTATCTCAGCGCGGTTAGGGGCTTCATGACACGATCAACAAACCAATTTCGTTCTCACCCACCGCGGCCAGCCAATCTTTGCTGATATTGAAGGCAGCCAGGACTGCCTCAGTTCCCGGGTCTTCGTCTTCAGGAGGGTGATTCTCCTGGAAGTAATTGCGGATCTCGGACTCCTCAAGGGCAAGGGAGTTAAACTTTGCGAGTGCTGCTTTAGCCGCATCGAAATCGAAAACTGCGATCGAAGTGGCCCGTGCCTCAGCAATTTGGGCGGCAAGGTCGCAGTTGCCGAGCTCGAACAGAGTCCACCCCCTCTTTTCCTCTAGGAAAGAGTCGAGATCGCAAAAGCCGTAAGCTGAGTAGGAGTACTCCTGCTGCTCGACCGCATATTCGGACAGAAAATCAGGGAAATGATCGATCTGTTTCTCCATCGGCTTCTTGAACATGAAAATTGCGGTGTCAATTCCCCTGATTTCAGGTCTGGCCGCAGCAAGAAGAGCATCGAGATATTTTTTGTGAAGCGTAAAGAACCGGGCAATCATATTCCAGCTTTTCTCCTTGCCAAAGCCTCCGGGGGCGCCAATGGAGCACCCGCCGGGCACCTCTCACCCGTCTGCCACGGTTCGTTCATCAGGCCGTTGCATCAGCCTTGGGGGCTTTTGTCGCCTTCAGGAGGCACGTCGGCACCAGGGTTTTCCTCTGGCATTTCGATCAGCACCTGATCGTCGGCCACCACGCGGGCTAAAACCTTCCTCGCATCGAAGGTGCAGGTTGCCTCTTCAATTTTTAGTCCGATATTCTCCAGCCCCAGGTTCAGTTCCGCCACGACAGGTTGCAGGTAGTCATCGACATCCTGATCCTCGCTAAGGGGCGATAGCCAATCAAGTTGGGCAGCACTTTCAGACAGTTGCCGCTTCACTGCTATCGGCAGTTGTTCCTGGTAACTGACGTAATGGTCATAAAGCCTCTGCCACCCCGTAAGTTCCATGACGTAGCCAAGGGCGAGCGTCAGGCGGCAGGCCCCAACCCCTCCTTCGCCATCGGGGAAAAATATTTCCACCCTGAAGGGACGGTCGAACAAGGCCCAACTCGGCAGCTCAACGATTTTCTGTCCCCGCGATACGAAATCGAACCGGTCCCGAACCGTCTTCTCCGGGATGAAAAAGACGACTTTGTCGTCGCGCACCACGACAGAGTTGGCCGGAATCCTGATGCGAATCAGCCCGTGGTATAAAACGAGGACCATCAGGACCAGGAAAATCACTGAGGCCACCCATTGATCGTGCGAAAGGGTATAGACCACACCGATCAAAAGCGGCAACAGCAACATGTAAAATATCATCCGGCCGAAGAACCAGATCAGTCTCTGAATGAACATTTATAACTCCCTTGGCCCTTGGTGACCGGTACTGAGCCGGTTTCCCCTGGCCAGAGGTCCGCACGGGCCTCGGTAGCCACCTACGCCCCTCAGCCGGCCCCCTCAACACCCGGTACCATTTCCTCTCTGGACAGCTCAGGTCGCTCCGCCACCTTACTTTTACTGGACATTTTGGTGACATAATGATAATTAACGCACAGCAATTTAAGGAGGTCTTACCAATGGCTGACTGTGAATTTCTTGGTAACTGCATTTTCTTCAACGACAAGATGGCTGCCATGCCTTCCACCGCGGGCGTCATCAAAATGATGTACTGCAACGACAACTTCGTTGAGTGCGCCAGGTATGTCGTTCGCCAGCAACTGGGTAAGGAGCATGTGCCTTCCGACCTGTTCCCGAACCACCATGACAGAGCTCAACTTCTAGTCGGCTCAAAATGACACCGGGGTTGATCCCAACGCGAGCGTAACGGCAGAGCCCTCAGTTGTGTAGGTCGCGTTGAATAGCTTCATCGTGAAACGCGACATTGCCACCGTTGGCCGCGGCACCTATGTCGCGTTTCGTTCCTCAACACGACCTACAGGGCTCATTTTGGTATAATTCTGCATGCTTAATCCTCAGTCTCGCCAAAGCAAGGAAAAATGCGACTTACCTATGATGACCAACATCATATACGTCATTTGGGCTCCTTCTTTTGGTGACAACGCCGTGGGGGCGCACCAGCGCGTCAGCGTCTGCGTGTCGCCGCCTTGTTGGCTGTGATTACTCCGCCCTCTCTCTACCCCATGAGTTCCATTTCAGCAGGGACAAGCCGAAGGGTATGCGATTCGAATTCGCCATTGCCTCTTTCCCACCATTTGGTAATCGAGGCGTAGCCGTTTTCGTCTATTTCTTCAATCTCGAATGTCTCACCAACCATCGATTTTATGTCTTCTTTTTCTGCTTCGGTTAAATATCTAAATAACGACATATTGAGACTCAGCAGACGAACCGAGTCTCCCACTTTTAGCAGATTTCCTGCCTTATCTTTTGTGGTTCTGTTGGTTTCCATTCGCTCCTCAGTTCTTCAACGGCGCGGCATGACCGGCGGAGCGCACGACTTCTTCCAGGGTGAATTCAAGTCACAAGTGCACCATCAGCCAGTTCTTGCATGACCTGATGAGGACTCCGGTAGTCGAGACATTTCCTAGGACGATTATTGATCCTTCGGATGACTCTTTCAAGGTGCTGTTCTGAGACCTTGCTGAAATCTGTGCCTTTCGGGAAGTAGAACCTTAATAACCCATTGGTATTCTCGTTACTACCACGTTGCCAGGCGGAATATGGATCGGCAAAAAATATTGCCAACCCCGTGTGTTGTTCAAGCTCTTTGAATTGCGAAAACTCCTTGCCGTTGTCAACGGTTAGCGTATGCCTCAGTGAGCTCGGTACCTTGCGGAAGGCTTCCACCGATGCAGTTGTCATGGTGCCTGCTTTCTTGTCGGTGAGCTTGGCTGCCAGTAAAAATCTGCTTTTACGTTCAACGTGAGTGGCAAGGCCACCTTTTCCTTTTGCGCCCTCCAGGGAATCACCTTCCCAGTCGCCGTAGCGATCCCGGCTGTTGACAATTACGGGTCTCTCTCCTATCGGCACCCGTCCTGGAATGAAGCGCCGACCGCTGCCATATCGGGTTTGCCTACGGCGTCTCTTATGTCTTCGACGGAGGTGAAGATGAAGGTCGCCGCCTTGTGTGGCATCGAGGTAGATCCATCGGTAGATGGTCTCATGACTGATGCGCATTGTTTCGTCCAGGGGGTAGTCAATCCGGAGCTTCGCCGCGATCACTTCCGGTGGCCAATCCAGCTTCAGCTTTTTTTCAACATAGTTCACTAGCTTTAGCTGATCCTGCCGGCAATGACTTCTAGTTTTATGTTTGCGCTCCTCTGCTGTGGGTTGGGAGGCGGTATACCAGTACACGGCATCGTCAGCATAGTCCGATTTGTTACGCTTGATTTCTCTACTGATGCTGGTGTGGTGACGGCCCAGTCGGCGAGCAATCTCTCTCAGTGGAAAGTGCGCAATCTTCAAATGGCTGATGACATACCGCTCCTTTTCAGTAAGATGGGTGTAGGACATGGTGGGCTCTGTCAGCGATGATGTAAAAGTACCCCCCTGTGGTAATTGAAAAGTACCCCCCTGACCATCACAGGGAGGGGAAAATGGTTCACCCACAGGAGCAGCATCAGGTACAACATGCCCTTCAGCAGACTGTCATGCTGGAGGGCGAAATGGTCAACAGGAACAAGTACGGAGCGATCCAGGAACTGGCGCGCTCAGAAGTCCCGAAGAAAGAGATCGCTCGGCAGTTGGGCGTTACCGTCAAGACCGTACGGCGGGCTCTGAAGAAACCACAGTGGGAGCCGTACCAACGGCCTAAGCCGGCAAGCAGCGTTCTTTCGCAATTCGTGCAGTGGGCAACCTCCCGGGCAGAGGAGGTGAATTTCAACGCTGGCATCCTCTTCCGCGAGTTGAAGGAGCAGGGATATTCTGGCGGCTATGAGATGGTTAAGCTGCTCGTTCGGCCCCTGCGCGAGGAGTATCAGCAACGCGTTGATGCCGTGATGCGATTCGAAACGGCACCAGGCAAGCAGGGCCAAGTGGATTGGGGGAGTGCTCAGGTCTGGCTTGGCGAGAGCAGAGTCAGGATCCACTTCTTCGCCATGGTCCTTGGCTACTCCCGTAGACTATTCGCCCGGGCCTACCTCAATGAACAACTCCCGACACTTCTCGCGGCCCACCAGGAGGCTTTCTCCTGGTTCGGTGGCCGACCGTCGGAACTGCTCTATGACAATCCTAAAACTATCGTCACCGACCACACCGCCAGCGTCCTCACTCTCAACAGCAAGTTCGCAGACTTCGCCGGGCACTTCGGCTTCACGCCGCGGCTCTGCCAGCCGCACAGGCCTCAGACCAAGGGCAAGATCGAGTCCGGCGTGAAGTACATCAAACACAACTTCCTGCCCGGGCGCCGCTTCATCGACTTGGAGCACCTGAATCGTGAACTGGAGCGGTGGATCCTGGAGGTCGCCGATCTCCGGATCCACGGAACTACCGGATGTCGTCCCGCCGAGAGATTCGCTGAGGAGAAGCTCGTCGACGTTAAGACTGTGCCGCCTTACCGCCTGGAGACAGCCCTCACCCGCAAGGTCGCCAGAGATTGCATGATCACCTTCGGCGCCAATCGGTATTCGGTGCCGTGGCGCTTCGCCGGCCAAACAGTCCAAGTTGAACTGTGGGGTGACGAGATTCGAATCCTGCTGGGAAAGGAGATCATCGCAACCCACCAGAAGCTCGCTGGTACCGGCAAGGTGCACACCAATCCGGCGCATTACCAGGGACTCTTCAGCGACCGGCTCGAAAAGAAAAAGGAAGAGCCGCCGCGTTTCGACCCGTGGTGGAAGGATGAGGAGGTCATGATCCGCGACCTCGACATCTACGACCACGTAGCGAACTTGTGAGGAGGTGACCAATGGAACAGATCACCGACCTCGCTGCGTCGCTTCGCCACTTGAAACTCTCCCGCCTCGCCGATCATCTGGACAGCTGGCTCCAGGATGCCGCGAAGGGGGAATGGGGCTATTCCGAATTCCTCCAGCGTTTGGTTGAAGAAGAGGTGGCCGCAAAGAAGGACAAGCGTACTGAGATGGGAACCCGCATGGCGAGGCTCCCGTTCATCAAGACGCTGGATTCGTTCGACTATAGCTATCAGCCGTCGCTCGATCCCAAGCGGATCAAAGAGCTGTCAGCCTGCCGCTGGGTTGATAACGGCGAGAATGTCATCTTCCTCGGCCCTCCCGGCGTCGGCAAGACTCACCTCTCGGTCGGCCTTGGAGTCGAGGCAATACGCCGTGGCTACCGGACGCTCTTCATCACGGCTCAAGGACTGATTACCGCACTTGCACGGGCTCACGCAGAGAACCGGCTGGACGACAAGCTCAAGTTCTACTGCCAGCCAAAGCTGTTGATTATCGACGAGATCGGCTACATCCCGATCGACCGGCTGGGGGCGAACCTCTTCTTCCAGCTCATCTCACGCCGATACGAGAAGGGCGCCATGATCATGACCTCGAACCAGCCCTTCTCCAACTGGGGCGAGGTGTTCGGGGACCAGGTCATCGCCAGCGCCATTCTGGACCGGGTGCTGCACCACGCCATCTCCGTCAGCATCAAGGGCGAAAGCTACCGCCTCAAGGAGAAACTAAAGGCCGGACTGCTGGCTAAACACATCGAGCAGTCATAACCAGAGGGGGTACTTTTCGATTACCGAAAAGGGGTGTCAATTCAAGTTGCAAATGCACCAGCGAGGGCAGTAGCAAAGACCTCAGCGGGCGTCCGGTAGTCTAAACACTTGCGGGGGCGGTTATTTAGCCGATCGACTGCCTTCTGTACCGCCTCTTCTTTGA
>NZ_BLXW01000007.1:0-168118 GCF_054784495.1 Geomonas sp. Red276 | reverse complement strand
GACTGGAACTGGAAACGATTCTTCACGGCAGCCTCCTCGGATGGAATGTGCCGTGATTATATGAACCACCTACGACGTAATATGTCGCGCTTGTCTTCCAGCGGAAGATTGGCGCTAATCAGGTAATCTTATGGGCGTCCCCTTGGGTTTCTTCATGCGTTTCCTCTCCCTTTTCCCCTTAGCTCTCCCGTCATTAGAGGGAGCATCCGGAAGTAGGTTCTCAACACCTTTCCTCTCAGTATCTTTTACCCAATTGAACCTGAACACATTCTCGTAATCGCGGTGGCCCACCACAAACGGCGCCCCACATACTGGCACCTAAAGGGTGAGAGGTCGAAAATAAATCTGTCGCAGGATTTATTATGAGACAATGCCTTCAAATGCCAGTGGCAGAATTGTTACCCTATCCCAACCGCCTGGACCTCACTGGGCGGCTTTTGACCGGAAGGAGGGAAAGGAGCCATACCATGAGAATCGATGTTACCAAGATCGCGCCGGAAGCTTTGAACGCCATGCTGGGACTGGAGAAAGCGGTACACGCCAGCGGATTGGAGGAGTCTCTCCTCGACCTGATCAGGCTTCGTTCATCACAGATCAACGGATGCGCCTACTGCATCGACATGCATACCAAGGATGCTCGGGCCAGGGGTGAGTCGGAGCAGCGAATTTATGAGCTGGATGCCTGGAGAGAGACCCCCTTCTACACTGCGCGAGAGCGTGCGGCGTTGGCATGGACCGAAGCAGTAACAGTAATCACCAACGGCCACGTGCCTGACGACGTGTACGAGGAGGCACGGAAAGAATTCACCGATCGGGAACTGGCCTTTATCACCCTGGCCATCGCCGCCATCAACAGCTGGAACCGTCTGGCGATCGCCTTCCGCGCCGAGCCCGGGACCTATCAGCCCAAGCATGACCCTATCAAGGCTAATGCAGCCTGAGGGACATAGAACTATTGGCGCCGCAGGGTGAGGAGCCGACGCTGATGCCCCTCCAAACCGACGAGAGGGGCAGCCAGGTTTAAAGGACACAGGAGGAAGGTATGCAGAGGCTGGAACGGACACCGGTGACGGGGCGGGAGGATAAAGGGGGGCTCTCTCCCGAGTTGGCTGCCTTGTCCGCTTTCTACGAGGCGCTCAACGAACGCGACATGGAGAAGATGGGCCAAAACTGGCTGCAAAGCGATGAGGCGGCGATGGATAATCCGCTTGGCGGTATCAAGCGGGGATGGGAGGAGATCAAGTCGGTCTACCAGCGGCTTTTCGCCAGCCAGTCGGAGTATTGGTTCGAATTCTACGACTACACCCTGCACCTGGACGGCAACACCTTCTACGTGGTCGGCCGGGAGCGCGGGGAATTCAAGATGGCCGGCACCGTCCTCACCATGGCGATCAGGACCACCAGGATCTTCACCCTCCGCGCCGGCCGCTGGCAGCAGGTTCACCACCACGGCTCCATCGAGGACCCGGATCTGCTGGCACGCTACCAGGCGGCGGTCAGCGGCAGCGCGCCTGCCCGGTAAGGGTTCCGTAGTTCGAGTCGGTCTCCTTCAAGGAGAAGAACATCGAGCCAGGGACAGACGTTGAGTACGGGCTCTTGGGGTGATGGGCAGAGGGCTGCCCACCCTACGGTGCGCCCCTAATCAGACGGCATCGAAGCTTGCTTGAACAGATTTATCTTTCCTCGAATCCCTGTTCCCGGCGTCTTCCCTCTCCTTGCCGGGGATTTCCCTTCCGACTACCTCCTGAATGAAACGGTCGTCCACGTACCGCGCGGCGACTGGGACCTGCCAGCCCGGGCCGAAGGAGCGCCGCTGCACGCGGATGATCGGCGCCGCCCGGTTGCGCTTGAACTGCGCCCGGTCCACCAGCCGGATCGCCCTCTCCAGTGCCGCGGTCGGGGTCCCCGCCAGCTTGCCCAGACACTCCTCCCGCTCCTCGTCCTCGAGCAGGTCGTGCTCTATGAAAAGCATCAGCACCGGGTCGAGGATTTCATACGGCAGCAGGGAGTCCGAATCCCTCTGCCCTTCGGAGAGCTCAGCGGAAGGCTCCTTGGTGAAGATCTCCTCCGGGATGCTCCGTTCGGGACGCAGGCGGTTGTGGAGCCTCCCGATCTCGTAGACCTGGGTCTTGTAGATGTCGCCCAGGACGTTCAGTCCTCCGCACATGTCGCCGTACAGGGTGCAGTACCCTTCGCACACCTCGCTCTTGTTGCCGGTGGAGAGGGCGAGGACGCCGGGACGGTCGTTGGAGAAGGCCATCACCTTCCCTCCCCTGATACGCGCCTGCCGGTTCTCCCTGGTCAGGCGCTCCGGCTCCTTGCCATACACCGCGCGGTATTTCTTCAGCCACAGCTCGTACTCTTCCGTGATGGGATCGGAATAGAGCCGGATCCCGAGGTTAGCGCAAAGTGCTTCCGAATCCCGGACGCTCCCTGCCGAGGAGAAGAGTTCGTTGGGCATGGTGATGGCGAAGACGTTCTCCGGCCCCAGCGCCTCCACGGCGAGGGCCAGGGTCACCGCGCTGTCCACCCCGCCCGACGATCCCACCACGGCGCCGGTGAAGCCGCACTTCCCCACATAGTCCCTGATGCCGAGGATGCTCTGCCGGTAGATCAGCTCGATGTCGTCCATCGGCTGCGGCTCGGCCGTCAACCGGCCGGCAGCAGCCGGGGCGGAGACCGGTACGATGGCGCCCGAGTCCCCTACTTCGATGACCGCCACTGCTTCTTCGAAGGAAGGGAGGCCATAGCCGATGCCACCCGACCGGTCGGCGACGAAGCTCGCACCGTCGTACACGATGTCGTCGTAGCCGCCGACCTGGTTCACGTACACCACCGGGCAGCCGCACCTCCTGGCGACGGCGCCTATCACCTGGTGACGCTTGAGCTGTTTCCTCACGTTGCTCGGGCTCGCGTTGATGCTGACCACCAGGTCGAGCCGCTCCCGCTCCAGGTGGGAAACCGGGTCCACCTGGTAGAGCGGGTTATCGGTGGCGTTCCAGGCATCTTCGCAGATCAGGAAGCCGATGCGCTGGCCGCGGAAGGTGGCGAGCCCCGGGCGGTTGCCCGGTTCGAAGTGCCGGGGCTCGTTGAAGATGTCGTAATCGCACAAGAGGTGCTTGTGATAGCTGTAGCTCCTCACCCCGTTCTCGAGGAGGGAGAGGCTGTTGAAGAAGGGCTTTCCCGCGAAGGGGTTGCGGGAGATATGCCCTACCACCACGCCGGCGCGCATGCCGGCCGTCGCCTGCTGCAGGAGGTGGAGCTGCTCGTCCTGGGCATCGACGAATCCGGCCCTGGTGATGTAGTCGTACGGATAGTAGCCGGTCGCGGCGAGCTCGCTGAAGATGATCAGGTCCACATCGTTGCCGTGACGGTTGACCAGCTCGGCCATCTTCGCCACGTTGCCGGGGAGGTCCCCGACCAGGTAATTCAACTGCGCCATCATGATCCTGAGCATGGTATCCCTCCTTGTCTAGGCGACCGCTTCCGCTGGAATCTGGAACACCTGCATCAGGTAACGCAGGAAGTCCGGGTTGTCGCACATCCCCTTGCCGGGGGCGTCCGAGATCTTCGCCACCGGCTGATCGTTGCACTCGACCATCTTCATCACCATGTTCAGCGCCGGCCGCCCGAAGTCGTTGGTCAGGTGCGTCCCGATGCCGAAGACCGGCCGCACCGCGTAACGCACCAGGCGGTACAGGGCCAGCGCGCTGGCCAGCGTGAGGCCGTCGCTGTAGACCGCGCCCTTGGTGGCGGGATCGATGCGCAACTGCTGCAGCCTTTGAACGAGCTTCCAGGTCCACTTGACCGGCTGCCCCGAATCGTGGCGGAAACCGTCGAGGAGCTTAGCGAAGTAGAGGTCGAGGTCGCGCAGGAAGGCATCCATTCCCACCACGTCGGTCAGGGCGATGCCGAGATCCCCCCTGAATTCCTTCACCCAGGTTTCCAGGGCAGCCTTCTGGCTGTCCACCAGGCGCGGCCCCAGGGCCTGGAACGCCTGCAGGTATTCGTGCGCCATGGTGCCGATCGGGGTGAGGCCGTACTTCATGGCGAGGGCCATGTTGCTCGTGCCGGTGAAGTTCTCGGGCAGCGCCTCGGCCTGCCTCATCACCGTATACTCGTGCCATTCCCTGCTCTCGCGCCGCCGGCCACCGAAGTCGGCGTAGCGAAACCCCTCCTCGCCCGAGCCGCGCACGAAGGCGATCTTCTCCTCCAGGCGGCGCTTCGCCTCCGCGTAGTTTTCGCCGGGGTAGCTGCGCCTGGTGAAAACCTCCTGCACGATGGGGAGGACATAAAGCTCGAAGGGCATGGAGTGGACGATGGCCCCCTGCGCCTCGATTATCAGCTCGCCGTCGCGCCCCTCTATCAACACGTTCCTGCTGTCGAGGCGGAAGATGCGCAGGAAGTCGAGGTAATCCCCCGCCAGGGAAGGGATCTTGGCGAGGTACTCCAGCTCCTCGCGGGTAAAGGAGAGGGAATCGAGATGCCTCACCTGTTCGCGGATCTCATCGGCATAGCGGCCCAGATCGACCCCACGGGTGCGGCACTTGAAGCGGTAGCGGGCGTGCGCACCGGGGTAGTGGTGGAGGAAGGTCTTCTGCATGGAGAGCTTGTAGCGGTCCGTGTCCATGAGCGTCGTGATGATCGGCTTGTCCTGTTTCATGTCCCCCACCTCCTTTTACAGCGAATCGACCACTTCGATACCGGCGTCCTTCATCTCCTGTATGGCCGCGCCGACGGTATCTTCTGCGATGCCTCGGCACGCCTCCAGATTGACCACCACCTCGAAGCCCGCCCTCCGTAGCTGCAGCGCCGTGTTCTTCACGCAGTAATCGGTTGCGAGCCCCCCCACGATGACCGTCCGGATGCCGTTGAGCTTCAGGTACTCGATGACGCCGGTGCTCTGGCGGCCGGAGAGATCGTGGTAGCAGGCGCCGTACGGGTGCATGTCCGGCTCCACTCCCTTTTGCACGAAGAAGTCGTACCGTGCGGGGTGCGGCAGCCCGTCGATCAGCTCGTGCCCCTTGGTTCCTGCGACGCAGTGCATATTCCAGCGGATATCCACGTTCTCCCCGGCCACCGGAGAGAAGGCCGGTTTCCCTTCCTCCACCTTCCAGACCGCGTTGACCGGGTGGGCATCCTTCGACCCCACCCGCAGCCTGGCCAGCGAAGCCTGCCGGTTGAGGACATCGGCCAGGGTCTCGCCACCGGGAACCGGCAGCTCCTCCGGGCAAAGCGGGGTGAATCCCTTCTGCACATCCACGTCAAAGCTTGCCGTCGTCTCCCTGTCGAGTTTCATGCCCCCTCCCGGTATAAATGTCTTTGAGCCACATATAATACCGGCCAGCATCACAGTCAACATATTTTTATAATAAATATTGAGTTTAGCATCGATATCCACTCGTCATTTTTTCTCCTTGACATTATGTCACTGTGACATTATTGTTTAGGCAAAACGAAAGCTAACGTCGAGCGGACGAACCCAGCGGAGGGATCATGGAAAAACGGCACGCCATTCAAACCTCCGTCGACCCGGTGATCTTCACCGTGTTCGACGGTCAACTGCACACCCTGGTGGTGAAGCGGACCATCGAGCCGTACAAGGGATGCTGGTCCCTTCCCGGCGGGCTGGTGGATACGGAGCAGGACCTCGATCTTCATTCGGCGGCCCTGCGCAAGCTCAAGGAAAAGACCAACGTGGTCGCCCCGTACCTGGAGCAGGTGGAAACGGTGGGGAGCGCCAGCCGGGACCCGCGCGGGTGGTCGGTGACCGTGGTCTACTACGCCCTGATGCCGCGGCCGGAGATCACCCTCGCCGCCACCCATGGCGCCTCCGAGGTGCGCTGGGAGCCGGTCGCGGACGAAACCGTCGCCATCCCACTCGCCTTCGACCACGAAAAACTGGTGCGCCTTGCGCTCGAGCGCCTGCGCGCGAAGGTCGGCTACACCTCGGTGGCGGTCCATCTCCTGCCCGAGCCTTTCACCTTCCTCGACATCCAGCACATCCACGAAGTCATCCTGGGGAGGAAGGTGGAGAAGAAATCGCTGATGCGGCGCTACCTGGGATCCGGCGTCATCGAGGAGGCCCAGGGGGCGCGGAAAGAGGGGCGCATGAGGCCGGCGCAGCTCTACCGGCTAAAGGATAGGCGCACCATCCACTACTTCACGAGGACCATGGAAGGGCCGCGGGAGGAGTGACGGCAAGGGAGGGGGCCATGGAAGATCGTCTGAATAGGTTATCGGCACTGACGGCGGCACAGCTCATGGCGATCGGCAGACCGGAGAGGCTCTTCTCGCCGGACGAGGAGGCGCTGAAGCGGGAATACCGCCACCTGGCCTTCGCCTGACACCCCGACCGCAGCCGCCATCCGATGGCGCCGGAGGTGCTGCAGCACATCAATGAGCTCCACCGCGCCGCACTCGACAAGCTCGCCAGCGGCAGCTGGGAGGGGCGCGGGTCCATGATGCTCTCCTCCAGGCAGGGGGACAAGTTCCGGCTCAATTTCCTCAGGCGCCGCCCCTTCGAGCTGGGGGTGATGCTGGTCGCCGATACCATGGTGGCCTTCCTCATCGACGGCAAGCACCGGCCGTTCTTCGACAACGCGGTCCGCACCGTGACCGGCTTCCGTTATGCCTCCGAATCGATGGAGCAGGAAGTGTCGCGCTATCTTCCTACCCTGCTGAGGTCCTTCGAGACCGGTGACGGTCAGCTGGTCATGGTGCTCAAGAAGAGCCCGGACCTGCTACTTCTGGCGGACGTTTTCGAACACTACCGCGAGACGGGCCAACCGGACCAGTGGCCGCGCCATGTGGCCTGGATTCAGAGCACCCTGCATAACCTCTGCTGTTATCTCGAGTGGGCGGGGCTTACCCACAACGACATCTCGCCGCATACCTATTTCGTGTCCCCCCTCAACCACAGCGGCGCGCTGCTGGGGGGATGGTGGTACGCGGCGCGGCAAGGGGAGAAGCTCCTCGGGGTTCCGGCGCGGACCTACGCCCTCATGCCTTTGGAGGTGAAGGAAATGAAGCTCGCGGACCCGCGGGTGGACCTGGAATCGGTCCGCTGCCTCGGCCGCGAGGCGCTGGGAGACGTCTCGGGAATGAATCTGCTCCGCACCCGCCCTGTTCCGGGGCCGATGCTGGACTGGCTCCGGCACCCCACGACAGGGAGCGCGATCCGCGATTACCGGCTGTGGCGGGAGGAGGTCCTGGTGGAGAGCTTCGGCCCGCGGAGGTTCGTAGAGATGCGCCTCACCGCACGTGACCTGTATGTCTGAGTGACCATCTCTCATCGGGCGGCATAGCTTGCACGCCGGGTGGGACTGACAGAGGCGTCCGGCACGGCCGGAGCGCCGGAAAAGGAGGACACCATGGGAACGGGACGATTCACCGACGCGGATTGGGACAGGTACACCACAACGCACATCAGGGGGAGGTCAACCTCCACGGTCTTCAGCTCAAGGTCGCTTCATCCGGCTCTGAATCCGCACGGGGTCGGTATGCGGGAATCCCGCGACTCCGCCGACAACCCTAACAGCCATGCCATCATCGTCGACGTGGACGTCACCGGATCGATGGGATTCCTCGCCGACGTCATGGTCCGGCAGGGGTGCCACACGCTGGCCACCGAGATCTACGCAAGAAAGCCGGTCTCGGATCCCCATGTCATGTTCATGGCCAACGGCGACGTGGAGTGCGACCGCGCGCCGCTCCAGATCACCCAGTTCGAGGCGGACATCAGGATCGCCGAGCAGCTCCGCCAGATCTGGCTGGAAGGAGGCGGCGGGGGGAACAGCCACGAAAGCTATCTCCTCCCCTGGTACTTCGCCGCCATGCACACCTCCATCGACTGCTTCGAGAAGCGCGGCAAGAAAGGGTACCTCTTCACCGCAGGGGACGAGGAGCCGCAGATGGTGCTCAGGGCATCGGAGATCGAGCGGGTGTTCGGGACAAGGCCGCAGGCGGACCTGACTGCCGAGGCGCTATTTGCCGTCGTTTCACGCTACTACCACGTCTACCACCTGATGGTCGAGGAGGGGAGCCACTTCCGAAGCTACGGAGACCGGGTGGTAAGCAAGTGGACGAGGCTCATGGGAGAGCGCGCCATCCGCCTTTCCGATCACACCAAGATGGCTGAAGTGATCGTCTCCACCATCCAGGTCAACGAGGGGGCGGACCGGGACGACGTGGTCGCCTCCTGGAACGGCGACACCTCGGTGGCGGTCAGGGCCGCCTTGAAATCGCTCACCCGCCGCGAGGAGTTGGGCACCGGCGGTTTCGTGAGGTTCTAGAGGGTACCGGTATGAAAACGGCCAAGGTAGTGATAGGGGCGGCGCTTGGGGACGAGGGGAAGGGGCTCATTACCGACTACTTCGCGAGCGCCTACGGAAACGATACGCTGGTGGTGCGTTTCAACGGCGGAGGACAGGCGGGGCACACGGTGACCTTGCCGTCAGGAGTCCGCCACGTGTTCGGGCACATCGGCTCCGGCACCTTCGCCGGCGCCCCTACCTACCTTAGCCGGTTTTTCGTGGTCAACCCGGTGCTGTTCTTCAAGGAGCGGGATCAGCTCCAGCAGGTTCTCCCCGGCAGCCTGCCGCCGGTGTACGTCGACCGGGACGCCATGGTGACCACCCCGTTCGACATGCTCCTGAACCAGGCGGCGGAAAGCATGCGGGGCGCGGGGCGGCACGGCAGTTGCGGCGTCGGCTTTGGTGAGACGATCGAGCGATGCCTCGACCCGCGCTACCGGACCACGGTGGCCCATCTGCAAGATATCCCGAGCCTTCGCCGCAAGCTCCTGCAGATTCGCGAGGCCTACCTGCCAAGGCGCCTCGCCATGCTCGGCATTGGCGAGTTGGAGGAGCGTTTCCGCTCACTGCTGGAGAGCGACCTCCTTGTGTCCGGCTTTTTAGAGGATGCCGAGGCCTTTGCCGATCAGGTCATCGTGAGCGGAGTAGACGTGCTCAGGCAGACAAGGCAGCTGGTCTTCGAGGGGGCGCAGGGACTGCTTCTCGACGAGATGCACGAGTGGTTTCCGCACGTGACCCGTTCACGCACCGGCCTCTACAATGCATCCATCCTGGCGCGGGAGGCCCGTATAGCGACCCTCGAGGTCACCTACGTCAGCCGTGCCTACCTGACGCGTCACGGGGCGGGTCCTCTTCCGTACGAGCTTCCGGGAAAGCCGTACCCGCGCATCGAGGACCGGACCAACATACCGAACCCGCACCAGGGCACCCTGCGCTTCGCCTGGTTGAACCTCGACCTCTTGGAGCGGACCGTCGCCCACGACCTCCGGCAGGCAGAAGGGGTGGAGATCCGTCCGTCCCTGGCCCTCACCTGTCTCGATCAGATCGACGGGCGGCTTACCTATGTTCGAGGGGGGCACCTGCGGGAAGGATTGGCGGATGATGTAGTGCAGATGGCCCGTTCGGCATTGGGGTTCCCCCGCATCTACCTCAGCGCGGGCCCGACCCGTGAAACGGTCACCTCGAGGACCCAGAGAGTGAGGGGTAGCAATGGCCTGTGCGTTGGAGCATCGATCTAGCCCCATGGGTTGTGCCATTCCATCCTTGATGGGATACTGTTCCAGGAGAAATCAATGGAGATACAAAGGATGAAGAACATGACTTTTACAGTAGCCGATGCGGCTGTTTCCATTATCAAGGCACCGCTGGTCTCCCCCTTCCGTATCGCGACCGGGCAGCATGACGAGCTCGATAACGTCTTCCTGCGGGTGGTGACCAGCGACGGGGTGTGCGGTTACGGCGAGGCTGCGGTGGCCACCCACATCACGGGGGAGACGGTGCCCGCGACCGTCGCGAACCTCCGGGCGGCGGCCGGGGCTCTCAAGGGGCGGACCATCTCCTCTGTGGAAGAGACCTGCCGGGAGTTTGCTCCGGCTTTTGCAGCGAACCACGCGGGTCTTGCGGCGCTGGAAATGGCGCTGCTGGATATCGCGAGCCGCCTGCAGGGTATCCCCTTTTACCAGCTCTTTACCGGGATCACTTCCCACCAACCGGCCCTCGCCTTCGCCACCGACATCACCGTGGTCATCGGCACCCTTGAGGAAGCGCAGGCAACCGCCAGGGAATTCGCCGCCCGCGGCTTCACCGCGTTCAAGATCAAGATCGGCAAGAACGAGGAGCTAGACCTGGCCCGCATCCTGGCGGTGCGGGAGATGGCGCCGGAGAGCCGGCTGATCCTGGACGCCAACATGGGATTCGATGCCCAGCGGATGCTTGCCTTCCTGGACAGGCTCGACCGCCACGGCTGCCGGCCGGTCCTCCTCGAGCAGCCGGTCCCCAGGCACGACTGGGACGGCTTGGCAGCGATAACCCGCGCGCTGCCGGGCTCCGGCACGCTCGTCTGCGCGGACGAAAGCGTCGGCTCGCTAATCGATGCGCAGCGGGCGGTGGAGAGCAACGCGGTCAGCGCCATCAACATCAAGACCATGAAAAGCGGCTTCTTCGAGGGAGCCGAGATCGCGCGGCTGGCGAGTTCGCACGGGATACCGCTGATGCTGGGCGCCATGATGGAAAGCGCGCTCTCGATCACCGCCTCGGCCCATCTCGCGGCCGGGCTGGGGTGCGTCGATTTTGCCGACCTCGACACCACCTTTTTCATCAAGGGGGAACTGTCCCACTCGCCCTACCTGGACGGTAGCGGGAGGTTCGACCTGGCGGGGGCTGGGCCCGGCATAGGATTCGTGCCGCTCTTTCCGTAAAAGCGATAAAAACCTTTAGAACGCGGATGACGCGGATTGAGCGGATCTACGCGGATAAGGCGAAAGACTTTGTAGTAAAAATCTAAATCTTTTGCCTGGTCTGCTGTAAATCCGCGTCATCCGCGTTCCAGGGTTTTGTTTGGCCGACTTGTCCCCTTTCGACGTTGGTGGGATAATCTCCGTGAGGAGGGGTCTCTCATGAGCAAACAGGGAACTCCGCCGCTCACGATCCAGCGGCTGGAACCGAAAATTAGACGCGGCCTGACCGTGGTGATCACCGGTCACGGCAAGGGGAAGACCACCTCGGCGCTCGGCATGGCGCTACGGGCGGTCGGCCACGGTATGCGGGTCTGCATCATCCAATTCATGAAGGGGGATCTCTACGCGGGGGAATGGGACGGGGTGAAACTGCTCGGTGAGCTGGTGGAGTTGCACAAGACCGGCAAGGGATTTTGCGGCATCCTCGGCAACCCCTATCCCTGGAAGGAGCATCGGGCCAACGCCCAGGACGCGGTGGAACTGGCGAGGGAGAAGATCGCCTCGGGCGGTTTCGAGATAGTGATCCTCGACGAGATCAACAACGCCGTCAAGCTCAAGCTGGTGGACCCGCCCCAGGTGATGGAGCTTTTGGACCTCAAGCCCGCACTATTGCACCTGGTCCTGACCGGTCGCGACGCGCTCCCCGAAGTCGTCGAACGCGCCGACACGGTGAGTGAGATTGTCGAAGTCAAGCACGCCTACCGCAAGGACATCGAGCCCCAGCCGGGGATCGACTATTAACAGCAAAACCTTGATAGAACACGGATGACACGGATGACACGGATGTAACGGATAAAGGCGGATCAGGCAAAAGATTTAGAATTAACTTCAAGATCTTTTGCCTTATCCGCGCAAATCCGCCCAATCCGTGTCATCCGTGTCATCCGTGTTCCAAGGTTTTAGGTTTTCCCCTCAAGCCTTTGCCTTATCCGCGCAAATCCGCTCAATCCGCGTCATCCGCGTTCCATGGTTTTCCGCGTTTCCATTGTTTAGAGCTTTATTCCCCGAAGACGGTCACCCGGTTCCTCCCGCTCTGCTTCGACCGGTAGAGTGCTTCGTCGGCCTGGGCGACCACCTCCTCGGGGCCGACATCGGCCACCATGATCCCGCCCGCCACCCCGGCACTGACGGTCACCACCTCCCCCACCTTGCTCTCCGCGTGAGGAATGGCCCGCTTCTGCAGCTCCGCCCTCAGCCGGTCCGCGAGCTTCGCCGCCTTGGCCGGGGTCGTGTCGGGGAGCACGACGACAAACTCCTCCCCGCCGTAGCGCGCGGTGAGATCCCCCGCCCGCCGGAAGGTCTCCCTCATCAGGGCCCCCACGGTCTGCAGGCAATGGTCGCCGGCCACGTGTCCGTAGCAATCGTTGTACTGCTTGAAAAAGTCGACATCGAAAAGGACCACGGAGAGCGGCTGCCGGCTGCGCACAGCCCGCTTGATCTCGGCCGAAAGGGTCTCGTCGAAGGTGCGCCGGTTGGCGACTCCGGTCAGGCCGTCGGCGCGGGCCAACACCTCCAGCTCCCGGTTCTTCTCGGCCAGCTCCCTGCTGAGGGCGTTCAGGAGGTCCCGGCTCCTTTTGAGCTCGAGGTGATTTCTCACCCTCGCCTTCACGATCGGAACGCTGATCGGCTTGGTGATGTAGTCGATCGCGCCGCAGTCCAGCCCGCGGGTCTCGTCCTCGGCCCTCCCCATGGCGGTCACGAAGATCACCGGAATGGGTGCGGTGGCCGGATCCTTCTTCAGGATCTCGCAGACCTGGTAGCCGTCCATGTCGGGCATCATGATATCGAGCAGGATGAGGTCGGGAGCCTCCCGCTGGACGACCTTGAGGCCATCGATGCCGCTCTTGGCGAAGAAGACATCGTAGTCGTCCTGCAGGATCTTGTAGAGGATCTCGATGTTGGCCAGCGTGTCGTCCACGATGAGGACTCTCTGGCGTGTCTGTTTGGCTTCAGGCGTCTTCATCACTTCCTCGCTGGTCCGGGCCAAGCCCGAGCTGCCGCATAATGCCGGCCAAAAGCTTCTCGGCGTCTGCAAAATCGAGGGACTGCAACGAGGCATCCAGCCGTTTCCCCTCCTCGGCCGGAAGCAGCGGACGGAGATCGTCCCAGAGGGTCAGGGCCCGCAGGTTGTGCGCCTCCAGCAGCTCGGCCAACTTCCCACCCAGTGAGGCGACCCGGTCGCGGTCGGGCGGAGAGGGAGCCGCCTCGACCGCCTCCGCTTCCCATTGCGCTTCCAGGATGGCGATCGAGGCCAGCACCTCGCCAAGACTCTCCCGGAACGACGCCACGAGCTCGTCGAGGGCCGCGGGCTCCGCGGAGAGAAGGGCCGCCTCCAGCCGCGAACCGGCACCGAAAAGTTCCCCGGCCCCCAGATTCCCCCCTACCCCCTTGACGGTGTGCACCAAAAGCCGCGCCTTGGCGTATTCCTCGGCGGCCAGGACCTCGTCGAGCTCCGCCAAGGTCCCCTCGTTCTCACGCGCGAAGCTTAAGAGGAGCCGCTTGAGGAGCAGAGGGTTCTCCACCGTCTTAAGCCCCCGTTCGAAATCAAGCCCCGGCAGCCGTTCGGGGAAGATCACCTCCTCGCCCTCTTCGCCGGGTGGCGGCTCCGCCTCGGGGGAGAGCCCTTCCCCCTTCACCCAGTGCATGAGCTTGGTGAACAGGTCATCCACGTCGATCGGCTTGTTTACCTGGTCGTTCATCCCCGCCTCGAGGCAGTCGTCCCGCTCGCTCGCCAACGCGGAGGCGGTCATCGCGATGATGGGGAGCGAGGTGAGTTTCGGGTTGAGCCGTATCCGCCGGGTCGCCTCCAGCCCCCCCATCACCGGCATCTGGACGTCCATCAGGACCGCCTGGTAGAGGTGGCCATGGCTGGTGAGGCGATCCACCGCCTCCTGCCCGTTGGATACCATGTCGACCCGGGCCCCGCGGCGCACCAGGAGCTCGTGGACCAGCTGCTGGTTGAGCGAATTGTCCTCCACCAGCAGCAGACGAACGCCGGAGAGCCCCTCCTCCTTCGCGGGCACCTCGGCCACGGCCGGTTCCGGGAGGGCGAGGCTCCGCTCCCCGGTGTGGCGCTGCAGGCCGATCTCGAAACTGAAGGTGCTCCCCTTGCCCACCTCGCTCTCCACCCGGATGGAGCCTCCCATCAGCTCCACCAGGTGCTGGCTGATGGTGAGGCCGAGACCGGTCCCGCCGTACTTGCGGGTGGTGGAGGAATCCGCCTGGGAGAAGGCGTGGAAGAGGGTCGCCTGCTGCTCCGGCGTCATGCCGATCCCGGTATCGGTGACGCTGAAGCGGACCACCACGTCCCCCGCCTCTTCCGCAAGGAGCACCACTCCCACCTCGATACTCCCCTGCTCGGTGAACTTGGTGGCGTTGCTGGTCAGGTTGAGAAGGACCTGCCCCAGGCGGAGCGGGTCGCCGACCAGGATGTCGGGCACCTGCGGCGACCGGTTCACCACCAGCTTGACCGGCTTCCCTTGCAAGGTCGCGCTGGCCAGCGTGGTCAGGTCGTTGAGCACCTTGTCGAGGGAGAAGGCCACCTGCTCGAGCTCCAGTTTCCCCGCCTCGACCTTGGAGAAATCGAGGATCTCGTTGATCAGACGGAGCAGGATGTTGCTGGCGGTCTGGGCCTTTTCCAGGTAATCCTGCTGCCGGTCGTTGAGAGTGGTCTGGCGCAGCAGGTAGAGCATGCCGATCACGGCGTTCATCGGGGTGCGTATCTCGTGGCTCATGTTGGCGAGGAACGCGCTCTTGGCCCGGGTGGCGGCCTCGGCGGCGGCGGTCGCTTTACGCAGTTCCTCCTCGGCCCGCTTTCGCTCGGTGATGTCCAGGAAGGTGACCACCCCCCCCACCACCTCGCCGTCCCGGAGCTGCGGGTAGGACCAGTACTCGACGGCAAAGGGAGAACCGTCCTTGCGCCAGAAAAACTGGTCGTCGCCGTGGAGCCCCTCCCCTCCCCGTAGCACCCCGAGCAGCGGGCATTCGGTACCGGGGAAGATCGCCCCGTCCTGGTGGCTGTGGTGGATCAAGAGGTGCATGTTCTTGCCGAGCAGTTCGTCGGGGTCGTCGTAGCCGAGGATCTCCGCACAGGCCGGGTTGGCGAAGGTGCAGGCCCCCTTGAGATCGGTCCCGTAGATCGCCTCCGCGGTCGATTCCAGCAGCAGGCGGATACGCTCGTCGCTCCGCCTCAAGGCCTCCTCGGCCTGCTTGCGGAGGGTGATGTCCTCCTTGACCGCCACGAAGTGGTGGATCTCCCCGTCGCTTCCTTTGACCGGAGATATGGAGGCTGACTCCCAGTAGACCTCGCCGTTCATCCGGCGGTTCAGCAACTCGCCGCGCCACTCGCGCCCGGAAAGGATGGTATTCCAGAGGTTCTCGAAGAACTCCCTCGGGTGCAGACCGGAACGGACCAGCCGGGGGTTCTTTCCGAGGGCCTCCTCGGGGAGGTAGCCGGTGGTCACGGTGAAATGGGGATTGACGTACTCGATGATGCCGTCACGGTCGGTGATCATGACGGTCACCGGCATCTGTTCCACCGCGAGCGACAGTTTCTGCAGCGACTCCTCGGCCTCCTTGCGGTCGGTCAGGTCCTGCAGGGTCTGGATGGCGGCGATGATCCTGCCGTCGGCATCGCGGATGGGGGCCGCCTCGAAGCTGAGGAAACGGGTGCGTCCTTTGAGGTTGGGGAACCACTCTTCCGCGCAGAGCCCGTCGGGGGCGAACGGCGAACGGGCGCAAAGGGTGTAGTAGCCGGTGAGATCGGGCTCTCCCTGGTCGACCACAAAGTCGGCCAGCACCGGGCGCGGGGAGGGATAGAACCCCTTCCACTGCTGGTCGCTCGAGATTACCTCGGAGGCGTGGATTCCGGTCAACTCCTCGCAGGCGCGGTTCCAGATGATGACCCGGTGCTGCGCATCGATGACGAAGGTGGCTACCGAGGAGTTCTGCAGGAGGCTGTCGGTAAAGGCCTCGTGGGCCAGCGCGGCAGCCTTTTGCCGGTGGGTTTCCTGCACCATCCGGTTGAAGGCGAGGGCCAGGGTGCCGATCTCGTCACGGGTCTTGATGGAGATCGGCGTCGGCTCCTGGTCGGAACCGGTCATCGCCTCGACATGACGGATGAAGGTGGTAAGGGGGGAGGTGAGCCGATGCATGAAGACCCAGGTCGCCAGCACGGTGAGGGCGAGCGCGGCCACCAGTGCCGCCATCAGGTATCCCCTGGTCTTCTGGATCGGCGCATAGGCGTCCGCCTTGAGGTAGCTCGCGGAGAGGACCCAGTCGACCGACGACAGGCGCTTGTAGGAGGTGAGCACCTGGCGTCCGTCGGAATCGATCCGTTCGCCGGTCCCGTTCCTGCCCGCTATGGCGTCGTCGAAGAGCGGGTCCCGCCCCGGCGGCGATCCCTTGGAGAGGATCCGCTTGGGGTCGCGGTGGGCGATGATGGTGCGGTCCTTGTGGTAAAGCGTGAGGTAGCCATGTTTGCCGAGGGAGGCATTGCCGAGCTCGGCAAAAAAGCTCGCCTTGCTCAGGTCATGGATCCCCCCCAGCATGCCGACCGACTCGCCGCCAGGGCCGAATACCGGGGCGGTGAAGATGACGATGGGGTGCCGGGGGCGCTGGAGCGAAAGAAGCGGTACCGAGATGCACGGTTCCTCGCTCGCCATGGTCCGCTTGAAGTATTCACGGTAGGAGAGATCCTTGCCGACCATGTCGGGGTCATGGGGAAGTATCCCGAGGAGCTCACCCCTGGCGTCAAGGAGGAAGATGCCGCCGTCGAAGATGGCCAGCGCGTCGGGACGGGTGGCGAGAAAGCGGCGCGCGTCCTCCCGGCTCCGAAGGGCCTCGGCAGGAACCACTCCGGTGATGGTGGAGAGCTGCTGCTGGGCGATGGCGATCTTCCCCTCGATCTCGTTGGCCATGGCGGTGACCATGGCGAACTGCTGGGAGGAGACCGAGGCGGTGAACTGCTCCTGCAGATACCAGGAAGCGGTCAAGGTGACGCCGATCATGACCGCCGCTACCAGCAGGCAGACCATGACACTCATCTTGGTGGTGAGGCTCAACCTGGGCATATCGTGTACCTTGCCGTGGCAAACGTTCCTTCGACGGTGGACGTGGTAACTGACAGCTCTCTGCCGGGAGATCCTTCCGGCCGGTAGGCCGCGGAGCGCAACAGTCGCTGGTAACGGTATCGGCTGGATCAGACAAAACCTTTAATGATATACGACGGATCTTTTCGTTAATTTTGCCAGGCTGAGCTACGGAAGGAGGGGACGGCGGGCGGGTGAGGCGTGGGGGCGGGGCGTGAGGGGAGAGACCTTCACGGGACTAAAAAAGGCCTCCCCCGGACGGGAAGAGGCCTCGGTACTGGGGGCGAGGTGGATCAGGCGCGAAGCCCGCTGTAGGTCAGGCTGTCGCTGTGACGCTGGGTGCGGAGGCTTCTTTGGTACAGGCTCTTCATACGCCGGGCATGCATCTCTGCCTGGCTATCCCAAGGGGCATCGGCGGAATCTAAGGAAGGCTGGAGGTCAGCACCGGGCGTCGATTTTTTGACGGCGGTGTCAAAAACCGAGCCTGCGGTACTGGGGAAGATCTCGGGGAAAACCAGCGGAATTACTCTACCAAAATGAACTAACGCCGACATTGAGATCTCCTTTGACAACAGTGATACTGTCCAGTGGCACTATCTCTTTCAAGCAGTATGCCAGCGGCAACGGACGGTAACTCATTGCCTCAGTTGGATGTCGCACAGGTGGCGTCCTGGAACTGTCCGGCAGGTGAACAGATGGTGTTCAGCGCCGGCACATCAGGCAAAGAGGATTCGTACATCCTTTGACCGTTGCGCCGGTTGTGCCCTTCGAGAGAGCTGGTAATATATTTTCATGAGTCATCACACATCAAAAAGCGGATACCGCCAGCTCATGACTCGCCTGAACAGGTTCCCGCAGGGGGCACCCTCCTCGGAACTGCTGTTCAAGATATTCTCCATCCTATTCACCGAGGCCGACGCCTCGCTCCTTTCCCGGCTTCCCCTCAGGCCCTTCACGGTCACCAGGGCCGCCCGCATCTGGAATGTCGGCGAGCGGGAGGCGGAGGCCACCCTGGAAGGATTCGCCTCCCGGGCGATGTTGCTGGACGTCGAGCGGGAGGGAAAGACCCTCTACATCCTCCCCCCTCCCATGGCCGGGTTCTTTGAATTCTCCCTGATGCGCTTCCGGGCCGACATCGACCAGAAGGAACTGGCCGGGCTTTTCTTCCAGTACATCAACGTGGAGGAGGAGTTCGTACGCGACCTGTTCGCCGGCGGAGAGACCTCCATCGGGAGAGTACTGGTCAACGAGCCGGCGCTCTCTCCCGAGGAGTTCTCCCACGTGCTCGACTACGAGCGGGCGAGTGAAGTCATCCGGAGCGCGAGCGACCTCGCCGTCGGGCTCTGCTACTGCCGCCACAAGATGGCCCACCAGGGCCGCGCCTGCCAGGCTCCCCTGGACAATTGCATGACCCTCAACCTGGCCGCCGCCTCGCTGATCCGCAACGGCATCGCCAAACGCATCGACACGGCCCAGGGATTGGAACTCCTCGAGCAGGCCCGCGAGCATAACCTGATCCAGTGCGCCGACAACGTACAGCGTGGGGTCAATTTCATCTGTCACTGCTGTGGCTGCTGCTGCGAGGGGCTCCTGGCCGTCAAGAGGCTGACCCTTCCCAACTCGATGTACACCACCAATTTCATCCAGCGCACCGACCTCGCCAGGTGCACCGGCTGTGGCCAATGCGCCCGCATCTGCCCGATAGACGCCATCGCCATGGCCCCGGCGTCCCCTCCCCTTCAAGGGGAGGGACAGGGTGAGGATGGGGTTTACTCCCGTCGCCCGTCCCCGAAGCTAGCGGAAGAGTTCTGTCTCGGCTGCGGCATCTGCGTAAAGAACTGTCCCGCCGGCGCCATTTCCCTGGTGGCCAGGGAGAAGCGGGCCCTCACCCCCATCAACACGGCCCACCGCCTGGTGATGATGGCCATCGAGCGCGGAAAGCTGCAAAACCTCATCTTCGACAACCAGGCCGACTTCAGCCATCGCGCCCTCGCCGCCATCCTGGGCGCCGTCCTCCGTCTCCCCCCGGTCAAGCGAGCCCTGGCCACCCGCCAATTCAAGTCCCGCTTCCTCGAAAAGGTCATGTCCCACGTTGAGATCGACAGCTTTTCGAAGTAGCAGTTCCCGCGCCGCAACAAAACGGGAGGCGTAGCACGCCTTCCACGCGCCATGATTTGCAACTCACAGGGAATTCTGCTATAACGCATTACGTAACAGAGGCTATGACGGCTTTCACAGGAGGGGGGTGGCCATGAAGTAACATGATCAAAACGTTCAAAGGGGGGGAGGTTGAGGAATTATTTGCCGACCGCAGGGTGGCGAAATTCATGGAAATTGAAAGGACAGCGAGGCGTAAACTACTGCTCCTGAATCAGGCCCGAAATCTTCAAGACTTGCGAAACCCACCCGGCAACAGGCTGGAAGCACTCGCAGGAGACCGGGAAGGACAGTACAGCATCAGGATCAATGACAAGTGGCGGGTTTGTTTCCGATGGGATGGACACGATGCCTATGACGTGGAGATAGTCGACTACCACTAAGAAGCAGCTTATACGTCGTGCAACCCGTGGTGCTCTGGAGTATGGGAAATAGCAGCAGAGTTAGAGTTTCAGCAGGACATAATCGGGATGTGGAGGTTATAGAGATGGTATCTCGGATGAAGGATATGGTAAGGGCAGGTGAGTTACTGGACTTGATCCCGCCAGGCGAGGTTTTGCTGGAGGATTTTATGAAACCACTCGGCCTGAGTATCAATGCACTCGCCAGGGAAATTGATGTCCCACCAGGCCGAATCAGCGAGATCGTCAATGGCAAAAGGAGCATCACCGCAGACACGGCTTTGAGGTTGGGGCTGTTTTTTTCGGTTTCCCCCGAGCTGTGGACAGGTTTGCAGGCTGACTATGACCTGAGAGTAGCCAAGCGGCTTCTGGGTGACAAACTGAAATTGCGGATTCAGCCAAGGTCGTTGCAAACAGCCTGAGTGTGATGTGAAAACACTAGCTATTTATGACTTAGCGTCTTTCTTTTTCGCTCCGTCGATCCACTTCGAGATTTCCCGGCGGCTGGCGAGGACGGAGGCGGGGATCTCGACGCCGGCCTTTTGGGCGAGCGCCTTCGCATACCGCAACTGCCCCTCGGAGGGGACGTTGCCGTCGCCCCTGCCGACCGGGACGGCGTACCCCATCTTGGCGTGGACCCCCTTGCAGAAGCGCTGCCAGCTCTCCTTGTTGTCCACCACCAAGTCGAGGAACCCTTCCATCCGGCGGGTGAGGTCGTAATCGATGACCCAGCCGTGCCTGGCCCGCAGGTAGTCGACCAGCGCCTCTCCGGGCGGAAGCGGTACCACCTTCCCCTTTTCCTCACGCACGTACCCGCGCTCGGTGATGTTCCGGGTGATCGCCGCATAGGTCGACGGCCGGCCGATCTCCAGCCGTTCGAGCTCCTTGACCAGGGAACCGAAGGTGAAGCGCCCCGGCGGCTTGGTCTTCTTCTCGTCCAGCTTTTCCCCTTTCTTGGGAACCATCTCCCCCCGCACGACCTCGGGAAGGGCCTGCATCGGGTCGTCTTCCTTCCCCTCCTTCTCCTCATCCTGATCGGTATAGATACGGAGAAAACCGTCGAACTTGAGCACCCTGCCGTTGGCCCGGAACCTCTCTCCGGCCACCTCGAAGAGCATGACGGTGGAGTCGTAGACCGCCTGTGCCATCTGGCTTCCCACCGCCCGCCGGAAGATCAGCTCGTAGAGCCGGGCATGCTCGGCGGTCAGCCCTTCCCTACCCATCAGCGCTTTGATTTCCGAGAGCTCATGGAGGTGGGTGGGGCGGATACCTTCGTGGGCGTCGGCCTGGCTGTTCTTGGACTTGTACTGGTGCGGCTTGGGAGGGACGTACCGCTCCCCCAGCGAGGCGGAGAGAAAGGTACGGATCTCGGCCACGAACTCGTCGGCCATGCGGACGGAGTCGGTACGGTGGTAGGTGATGAGACCGTGGTCGAAGAGAGCCTGGGCGAGCTTCATGGTCTGCTCGGGCGCAAGCTTCAGGCGCGCCGCCGCCGCGGCCTGGAGGTCGACGGTGGTGAAGGGAGGCTTGGGGGACTGGCGGGTTTCCTTCTTTTCCACCTTCTCCGCCAGCGCCTCCTTGGCGCCGCGGATGGCGGCCATGACGGCCTCCGCCTCCTCTTTCCGCTCGAACTTCCCCCGGACGTGGCGGGCCAGGAACTCGAGCCCCCCTTTCTCCAGCAGGATGGCGAGTATCCAGTACGGCGCGGGGACGAAGGCGCGGATATCCCGCTCACGATCCACCACGAGGCGCACCGCCGGCGACTGGACGCGCCCCACGCTGAATTTGCCGGACAGGTCGCGGCTGGCCAGGGGGGAGAGGATGTAACCGACCAGCCGGTCCCCAACCCGCCTCCCCAGGAAGGCGTGGTACAGCCCGGAGTTGGTCTTTTCGAAAGGGACCGCCCGGGAGAGGGAGTCCTTGAGCCCCTTCTCGGTGACCTCGAAGATCTCCATCCGGAGGCACTCCTTGGCCACCCCCTTGACCTCTTCGAAGATGTGCCGGCTGATGGCGTATCCTTCGCGGTCGGGGTCGCCGGCCAGCATGACGGTCTCCCCTTTGGCCGCCGCCTTGAGTTCCTTGGGGAGGTTCTTCTTTTTTTCGTGGAGGATGAAGGTGGGCTCGTAGGTGGCGAGATCGACCCCCATGGAAGCATCGGGGAGGTCCTTGAAATGGCCGACCGTGGAGATGGTCCTGGTCTTCAGGATGGACTGGATCTTTTTCGCCTTGGTCGGCGACTCGACGATGATCAGCAAGGGTCACCTCCAGGACTGCAGGCCTGGGAACGATACCGGGAGCATACCACCCCGGGGGGGAGACTCAACCGCTTGAAAGGAGTCAGCGCGACGGGACGGACGAGGAGAGGACGACGTCGAACTGGCGGCCGTTTCGGGAGAGGCGGACCTTGGTTTCCTTGATCTCCACCACCCGCGCCCCGGCCACTTCTTCCCCTTCTTTCACCAGGGTGCCGTTGAGCACCGCCCGGCGCAGGCTCCGCTCGTCCTGGAAAGCGATGCCGGAGATGGTGATGTCGGAGCCCCCCTGGCTGATTACCGGACCGTCGTCCCGGGAGCCCTTCATTTTGACCAGCGGTTCGCGTGCCACGCCGCGTGCCCCGCCACCGATCGTCGCAGCCGTCCTGGCTTTCCCCTTGCCCGCCGGGGTGAAAGCCGCAACAGGCTCCGTGCCAACCGAAGCAGCCGGGGCGGAAGGTGAAGAAACCGGCGGGGCGGAGGAGACCGGTGCCGCCTTGGCCACACGGGGGGGAGTGACCGCAGTGGCAGCCGGCACGGTTGGCGCCGGGGCGAAGGTTTCCGCCGCCTGGGGAGGAAGCGGAGCGGCCGGGGCAACCATCACCGCGGCCGGTGGAGCGGCGGCATTTTCCTGCCTTTCACGATCACCCTCCTGGCGCGCGGCGACCTGGCGATCGCTCTCTCCATGCCCCTTCAGGAAAAACCCGGCACCGATGCCGGTCAGCAGGAGAGCCGCACCGGCCGCCACCAGCAGGTACGGGCGCGGACGAGGATCGGTGGCGCCGCCGCGGTAGCGAAGCACCTCCGGCCGCAGGTCCGCCGCGGCGCAACGCCGGCTTTTCCGCTCCTGTTCCATCTTCCTCAACGCATCAAGTATCAGGCTCATGAGTTGCCCTCGATAGCAATAAAGTCCTTAATATCCTCGCCCGTTCACGGCGGAGAGTGGCCGAATCGTCCATTAGATACCCTCGCCCCCTTTGGGGGAGAGGGTGGCCGAAGGCCCTGCCCCACATTACCCTCGCCCCCCTTGGGGGAGAGGGTGGCCGAAGGCCGGGTGAGGGCAGTTTTTACCCCCTCCCTCACCCCCGCCCCTCTCCCGGAGGGCGAGGGGATTATTGTTTCCGCCCCTCTCCCGTAAAGGGCGAGGGGTTTTCATCTCCGATCTTTGACGATGCCCGGCGGGAAGAAGCCGCCGGCTTGCCGGTAGAGCCTCATCAGGGTCTCGGGGGTCAGCTTCCCGTCGACGGTCATCCCCTCCCGGGCCTGGAACTCCCTGACCGCGGCGGTGGTGAGCGCGCCGTCCTTGCCGTCCACCGGCCCCGCATAGGAGCCCGCCTCCTTCAAAAGCCCCTGCAGACGCTTCACCTTATCGGCCTTTTCCGCGGCCTTCGGCCGTCCCGCCAGCCCGTGGAAATCCTTCCAGAGCACGGTCGCGCTCCCCTTCCAAATGGCTCCCAGTTCACCGGAGCTCAGGCGCGCCTTCCCGGCCAGGGGCGGAACCAGCTGAAGGCCGCCGCCGTCCACCCCCACCAGAGCCACCACCCGCTCCCCTCCCGGCACCGCGACCTGCAGAAGGGCGGGCGCGTCCAGCCGCTCGAGGCTCACGAGATTTCCGGTAATCCGGGTGGCGGTGAGGCCGCTTCCACGCAAGAGGGCGGCGAGGGTGACCGCCTGCCCGGAGGCCGGCTTCACCGGCGGTTTCTTCCAGCACCCGAGCAGGGCGTTGACCGCCACCGGCAGGTTCTCATGGGGAGGAACCGAGGCGAGCTCCCGCAGGGCCACCTCGGGCGAAAAGGGAGCCGCCGCGACCGGGGCGGGCTTCTTCGCCTCGACGGCATCCTGCCGCGGGAAAGCAAGAAGGGCCGAGGCCACCGCCGCCAGCGCCAAGGCACCAACGATGACCTTGATGATCGCCCGGGAACCTTTCTCCTCCCTCCCGAGATCGGCGAGGGAAGCAGTGGCCATCGATGGCGACACCTCCCGCCGGCCGGCGGTATAGGCCGCCAAGAGGGAACGGTCACAGGCGCCGTTGATCAGGCGGGGAAAGCCTCCCGAGAAGCGGTAGATCTTCTTCATGGCACCCGGGGCGAAGGACACCGGCTCCCGACCGCCGGCCGCCGCCTTGACCCGGTGCCTGATGTAATCGCAACTGTCCTCGAACCCCATAGGCTTCAGGTGGTAGCGGACGGTGATCCGCTGGTCGAGCTGGCGAAGCTCTGAGCGGGAAAGGAGCGTCCTCAGCTCCGGCTGCCCCACCAGCACGATCTGGATCAGCTTGTCCGACTCGGTCTCCAGGTTGGAGATCAGCCGGATCTGCTCCATCACCTCGACCGAGAGGTGCTGGGCCTCGTCGATGACCAGCACCACCGTGCGCCCGCAGCGGTTCTCTTCCAGGAGAAAGGTGTTAAGGGCCTGATGCAGGTCCCGGATCTCTCCCCCTTCGGCGGAGATCCCGAACTCGGTGTTGATTTCCCGCGCGAGACCGAGCGGGGAGACGGTGGGGTTGAAAATGAGCGCGGTCCGGTAGGTATCTGCCTCCAGGTGGTTCAAGAGGGTGCGGACCAGCGTCGTCTTGCCGGTGCCCACCTCGCCGGAGAGTTCGATGAAGCCGACGCGGTTCTCGATGGCGAACAAGAGGTGCGCGAAGGCCTCCTGGTGCGGCGTGCTCAGGAAGAGAAAGGCAGGGTTGGGGGTAAGGGCGAAGGGCGGTTCTTTGAAGCCTAATTGTTCCCAGTACATGTTCGCCGAGTCGTCCTTTGGATGGGGCTTTCAAACCGTCGGTCTAGCTATAATTTCTCGCGCAGACGGTGTCAACTTCTTTCCTGCTAAATCGGAGCCGGCCCCCTTACTTGCTGAAGAAAGAGGCGAAGTCGATCACGCACATGTTGCGGTAGACCGGATGCGGTCCGCAGGCTGCCCCCGCCACATTGAAAGCGCGGGAAAAGATATTCTTTCTATGCCCGCGGTCGGGAACGCCGTCGTCGATGATCAGCTCCATCACCATCAGCCGGGGGTCTTCGGGGCCGTAGCCGATGTTCTCCGCGATCCGGTTGGACCAGGTGCCGTGCCGCTCGATCCTCTGCTGCATGGTGCCTGAGCGCAGCCCCTGGTGCCCGACGTCTCCGTTTTGCCCCTCGTCGCGCACCAGTTCAGCGGCCGCCTCGGCAAGACCATCCGACCAGGTAAGGGGCGGGAGCGGGGACTGACGCTCCATGAAGGCAATGGCCTCGTCGACCGCAGCCCCCCCTTCCGAGGTCACCACGGTGGCGACCGATCCCGGCGCCCGGTAGAATTTTCCCCAGTAGCTGCGGCGGAGCTCCCGGAGGTACTGGGCGTAGCGTCGCGGTTGGGTGCGGGCCAGGTTGGCCTCGGCCACCACCTGGCGGCCGAAGCCGTCGCTGGGAAGCGCCTCGTTCCCGGCTGTTAGCATCAGCAGCACGATGATCATCATGCCCCACATCCTGACAGCCATCCCCCGTCCCCCACAATTTACCGGCTATCAACCAAGCCTTTGCTCGAATACCCTCAGTGCGGCGGCCAGCGTTCCTTCCAGATCGTCACCATAGACGGTAAAATAGAGATAGGGACCGGAGTAATGATGCCAGTTGAGGTCCTCAACCTGGAGAGGTGCCAGATATCGCTCCATCTTCTCATACGGATAGAAAGGATCACCGTTTGGCCAGGTTCTTCTGAGCTTGGCAATCTGCGCCTCGTTCAGTTCGATGCGGTACCTGATCGATACGACTTCCGCGTTCACGTCACTACCCCCCGATGGGAGTCGCATTTCGCGACCCTCTTACCAGCAAAGACGGCACCGTCCCGCCCCCTTTGCCTTGGCCCGTCAGCCTGGAATGAGCATACCACAATGGCGCCGCCTTCCGTTTGACATCGCCACAAATTAGGTTAGATTAATTCCCTGACCATCATCGGAAAAAAGGGGGGGCTCTGTCACCCCGGAAGGAAGAGATTGTTCTTGTGTTTTGGAAACCAAGTCTGGTAAATAATGGCCGCGTCAAAAGAACCGGCCAGCAGGAATGGATCAAAGGTGAGTCATATGCAGCTTGCACTCTATCTGGAACACGGTGAGAAATTCGCCCGTGCCGCGCTCAAACTTCCCCAGTTTACCACCGTCGATATCGACTCCATCCTGCTTGACTGCGTCATCGAGGTGCTGCCGGTGACCTGCTCCAGCTTCCTGGGGCCCGACCATCTCCCCGGCATCGAGTTTCCCTACCCGGAGTTCAGGGTGGTTTTCAGGCTGAAGGATCGTCCCATGGTGGCCGCCGCCTACGGTATCGACGTCTTCGTCACCGACGCCATGCTGAGCCTGGTAAACCGTGCCCTCGGGCACAACCACATCGAGATCAACCGCCGCTACGCCCAGATCGAGCGCTACATCGCCACCAAGCAAAACGGGCTATTGGAGCTGGTGGGATGCAGCCACAAGGCCCTGATCGACCGGATCACCCACGCCTTCGTCGAGTTGAGGACCGCCTATCTCGACGCCCTGGACAAGGAAGGGTGCCTCCCGGTGCCGCACCATCCCTAGCCTGACTCCCCTCACCCGTCATGCCGGACGCCTTCCCGGCGGGCGGTGACGAAAAAAGCCGCCCAACGGGCGGCTCCTTTCCGGCAGCCCCGGCCATTTCCGCCAGGGCCTTCGTTTTCCGTACTTTCCTTTTAATCAGGCCAACTTGAAGCGTCCCACCAGCCTCTGCAGGTCTACCGCCTGTTCGGAGAGTTGGGCCGCGGCGGAGGCGGTCTGCTCGGCGCCGCTGGCCGTCTCGTGCACCACCTGGGTGATCTGCTGGATGTTGGTGGCCACCTCGCTGGTGGTGGCGGTCTGCTGCTCGGCGGCGGTGGCTATCTGCCCGACCTGGGCGGCTACCTCGTTGATCCGCTCCACAATCTCCTTGAGGGCGTCACCGGACTTGCGGGAGGAAACGGCTCCCTTCTCGGCCTCCTGGACCCCTGCCCCCATCGCCTGCACCGCTTCCTTGGTATCCCCCTGGATCGCCTTGATCATGGACCCGATCTCCTTGGTGGCCTTGGAGGTCCGCTCGGCCAGCGCCCTCACCTCGTCGGCCACCACCGCGAAGCCGCGTCCCTGCTCCCCTGCGCGGGCGGCCTCGATGGCTGCGTTGAGTGCCAAAAGGTTGGTCTGGTCGGCGATATCCTCGATGGTCCCCACGATGTTGCCGATCTCCTCGGAACGGGTCCCGAGGGCCTCCACCGTGTGGGCGCTCTGCCGTACCCGGTCGGCGATGACCTCCATGCCGGTGATGGTTTCCTGCACGATACGGGCACCCGCCTCGGCGGTGTCGTTGGACTTGCGGGAGATGTCGGCAGCCAGGAGGCAGTTGCGGGCGATGTCGCTGCTGGTGGCGGACATCTCCTCGCTGGCGGTGGCCACGGTGCCGCTTTGGGAGGCCACTTCCTCGGCGCCGGTGGCGATCTGGGCCGAGGTCGAGTGAAGCTGGGTGGAGGCCGAGGCGATGGAGTTGGAGATCCTCACCGTCTGTTCCACCATATCCTTCAGGCTGGTCACCATGTTGTCCATGGCCGCCAAAAGTTGCCCGCTCTCGTCCTTGGAGGTCACCTCCAGTTTGGCGGTGAGGTCCCCGGCGGCCAGCCGGTTGGCGGCTTCGACCGCCTTGGCCAGCGGGCCGGTGATCTGCCGGGTGATCAGGAGCCCGAGCCCGACCGCTGCCGCCATCCCCAGCACCACCAGCACCAGCATGGTGATGGTGGCCGATCTGGCGAGCGCACTGTTTTCATTGGACATGTTCTTCGCGTGGGTTTCCTTCAAGGCGGTCAGCTTGTCCAGCAGCTCCTGCTCGCGGAGGGCGGCCTTCTTGGCGTCGCCATGGAGAAGGGCCATCGCCTCGGCTTCGTGTCCCTGCTGGTCAAGTTGCAGCACCTGGTCGGCGTAGTCCAGGTAGAGCTTGCGGGCCTGGGTGAAGTCGGCGAACAGGGCCTTGGCCTCGTCGGTGGTCAGCGACTTTTCGAACTCCTTGGAGCGCTGGGAGACCAGTTCCCTGAGCTGGTTCATCGTTTCCACGTAGCTTTTGCGCTGCGCCGGGTCCTTGGTCTCCACCGCGTCTCTCACGTTGATGCGGACGCGCTGGAAGGCCACCGCCATGGTTCCGATGTCCGCCAGCGGCACGGTGTACTTCTCGTAGAGCAGGGTATCCTGGTTGTCGATCTGGCGGAGCTTGGTGATGCCGACCACCCCTACCACACAGGCGATCAGCGCGATGGAAAGGAACCCGGCTACGAGCTTGGTTCCTACTTTTAAATCTTTGAAGGCTTTCATGATGCCACCTCATTATTCAAATGCTGGCTGGGAATGCCGGCCCGGGTACAAAACCGCTTGATGCTGCTGTCGAGCCGTATCGACACCAGCGCGATGAGAGCGAGGTGCTCGGCCTTGATGGCGCCGATCTCCTCCTCGGTCAGTGGGTATCCATAGCTGCGGCAGGCCTCCTGGGGAGCACGTGCCGCCAGATTTCTGAAGGTGTCGTCGGTGAGCAGGCGACCCAGGAACTTCTCTACCGCATCCTGTGACATGGGGAACTCCTTTTGCGTCCCGAGGTGGGACAGCCTGTGCTGTCCTCACCCATGTAGTAGCATCAGGGGTGCCAACCGGGCGGATTCGTGATTTCAAGCAGTTAGGTTTCCGAGGAGGCGAGGGGCGTGTCCCGCAGGGGGACAATTGGGACACCGCGGGACAAAACGGAGTCGAATGATCCGCTTCCCCGCGATCAGGTGCGGTAGAAGACCTTGCGGTTCACCTTGAGCATCTGGGACGCCTTCGACTTGTTGCCGCCGCACCTCTCCAGGGTGATGGAGAGGATCTGCTCGGTGAGGGCATCGAGGGAGAGCTCTTCCACCGGGAGGGTCAGCTGGTAGGAGACTCCCCCGGCCGCCTCGGACGGAGCGGGAGAGTCCGGGGCCGCGCTTCCCAGTCCGAGGTGGGAGGGGCGGATCAGCTCGCCGTCGGTGAGGATGGCGGCCCGCTCCAGGCAGTTGCGCAGTTCGCGCACGTTGCCGGGCCAGCGGTAGGCGAGCATCGCCTCCATCGCCTTCTCGGAGATGCCGGGCAGCGGTTTGCCCAGGTGCTGCCTGAGCTGCTGCATGATGTGCTCGCACAGAAGGGGGATGTCCTCGCGGCGCCGGCAAAGCGGCGGGATGCTGAGCGGGAAGACGTTGATCCGGTGGAAGAGGTCCTCGCGGAAGCGGCCGGCGGCCACCTCGACGGCCAGGTCCCTGTTGGTCGCCACGATAACCCGGCACTCCACGTTGATCGGGGTGTTGCTCCCGATCTTCTCGAAGACCCGCTCCTGGAGGACCCTGAGGAGCTTGGCCTGCAGGGGGAGCGGCATGTCACCGATCTCGTCCAAAAGGATGGTCCCGCCGCGGGCCAGGCTGAACTTCCCTTCCCGGTCCCGGTCGGCGCCGGTGAAGGCACCCCGGACGTGGCCGAAGAGTTCGCTTTCCAAAAGGTGCTCGGGAATGGCCGCGCAGTTGACCGCGACGAAACCGTTGGGGAGCCCCTTGCCGGCGAAGTGAATGGCGCGGGCCAGTACCTCCTTGCCGCAGCCGCTCTCGCCGTAGATCGCCACCGTGGTCTGGCGGGCGTTGGCGACCTTGGCGGCCAGGGCCAGCATCTGCTTCATGGCCGGGTTGACGGTGACGATGCTCTGGAAGGTGAAGCGCTCCCGCAAAAGTCCCTTGATCTGCTCGTTTTCCTGGAGAACCTGCTGGTAGTCGAGCGCCCTCTTGACGGTCATCCTGAGGTCATCGGCGTTGTACGGCTTGACCAGGTAGTCGTAGGCTCCCCGCCGCATCGCCTCGACGGCCCCCTCCACGCTGCCGTGGGCGGTATTGACGATCATCGGGACACCGGGGTGGAGCTTTTGGACCTCTTCGAGGAGTTCGAGTCCCCCCATGCGGGGCATGACGAGGTCGGAGACGACCAGGTCGACGCGCCGGCGCTCCATGACGCGAAGGGCGTCCTCGCCGCAACCGCAGGAGATCACCTGGTATTCCTTGGACAAAAGGCTCTCCAAAAGGTGCAGGGAGAACGAATCGTCGTCCACAACGATGATGGTGGGGTTGACCATGAAAGGTGCAGTTTCCTTCTTTGCGGGTTTTTCTACCCTTATCGGCGATCCCCCCCCGGACTTGACCGTTATTTTCATCCCCTCCGTTTCTCCAACTACCAAAAGATACTAGGGGATTTTCTTTAATGTAAAAGTGAACCGAGCGTTAATTTAAGTTGTGTAGAACGCCATTTTTGGCGTAATATCCCGATCCTGGTTCCCCGTATTGAGCACCACCCGATCGTGAGAGTGCACCATGGCTATCAACCTGCGTCTCGGTTACAACTTCATTCGGCTCTCGCTGGCGAGCGGCGTGGCAATCGCCGTGGCCGGTGTGGCCTGCATCTCCAACCTGTTGACCATGCTCCCTCCCGCCAACGAGGGACGCCCCTACGCCTACGCGGCGATGGTCTTCCTCGCCCTGGAAGGGGCGGTAGCGGCCGGGGTGCTGGCCATGCTGGCATCGAGGAAGCTGGCCCAGCGGGTCAGGGTGCTGGCCGCCGCCCTCGACCGCGGCGCGGACGGCGACCTCACCACCCGCCTGACGGTCACCAGCATGGACGACCTGGGCGCGCTCAACAACAACTTCAACACCATGATGGAGCGCCTCTCCGGGGTAGTCGCCAAGGTCAACCACTCGATCGCCGAGCTGACCAAGATCGCGGGCGACATGAACGAGGTGGCCCAAAACGGCGTCAATGCCGCCGAGCTGCAGTCGGAAGGGGTGAATTCGGCCAGCGTGGCGGTGCAGGAGATCAACGAGGCGGTGCTCCAGATCGCCCGCTGGGTGGAGGGGCTCTCCAGCTCCGCCACCGATAACGCATCCTCCATCCTGGAGATGTCGGCCAGCATCGAGGAGGTCAACCTCCACGTGGAGGCGCTCTCCGCCGCGGTCGACGAGGTAAGCGCCTCCATCATCGAGATGACCGCCGCCGAGCGGCAGATCGGGGAAAGCGCCGACAGCCTGATGCAGGAATCGGCCACCACCTCGTCACTGGTGGGGGAGCTCGACGTCTCCATCAAGCAGGTCGGAGAGAACGCCGCCAAGACCGCTGCCATCTCGGAAAGCGTCCGCCGGGACGCCGAGGAAGGGCGCAAGGCGGTCGAGGCGACCATCGCCGGCTTCAACGAGATCCGCAGCTCCTCGAGCTCCTCGGTGGAGGCGATCGAGAACCTCGCGGTCCGCACGGTGGATATCGGCAAGATCCTGATGGTCATCGACGAGGTGGCCGAGCAGACCAAGCTTTTGGCCCTCAACGCCTCCATCATCGCCGCCCAGGCGGGGGAGCACGGCAAGGGGTTCGCGGTGGTGGCCGACGAGATCAAGGAACTCGCCCGCCGCACCCGCAGCTCGACGCAGGAGATCTCCGAGATCATCGAAGGGGTCCAGGAAGAGACCGATCGCGTGGTCACCGCCATCCGGCTCTCGGAGAAGCGGATCATCGAGGGGGACCGGCTTTCCCAGCGGTCGGGGGAGGCCCTCAAGAAGATCGTGGCGGGGGTCCAGCAGGCGACCAGCCAGGTGGACGAGATCGCCGACTTCACCGAGGCGCAGTCGCGGATGAGCCAGAACATGAGCAACGCCATGCAGCGGGTGGCCGACATGGTGCGGCAGATCGCCCGGGCGACCCGCGAACAGGGGCGCGGCAGCGAGCTGATCATCTCCGCCGTGCAAAGGATGAAGGACCTCACCGCGCAGGTCCGGATCTCCACCCGAGCCCAGAGCGAGTCCTCCAACCACATCGTACGAGCCACCGAAGACATCACCGCCACCATCGGCGACGTCAGGCAGGCCTGCGAGGACGAGACCAGGAGCTCGAAGCTCATCGTCAACGCCATGGAAAACATCCAGCAGTCCTCCCGCAGCAACGTGGAGAGCACCCGGGTCATCAACGGCGCGGTCAGCGGCCTCTCCCGCCAGGTGTCCCTGCTGCAGCAGGAGATGGCGGGCCTTCGCTACCAACAGGGCGCCTCCACGCCGCACGCCCCCGCCCCTTCCCCGCCGGGGCTCCCCGAGCCCGACCCGGCCCGAAGCTGAACCCGAAACGAAAAAAAGCCCGCTGATCGCGGGCTTTTTTTATTGCTGGAGCTCCCGTATTCTCGGGAGTCGTAGGGTGGGCACCCCGTGCCGGCTCCGGAGGAGAATGGCGGGCAGGTGGCAACGGAGGACGGGGTACAGCTCCCCTCCCCTTCAAGGGGAGGGACAGGGTGAGGATGGGGCTCGGGTCAGCCGGGTGATGAGCTCGCGGTGAGTAGGAAAGAGTGCCAGGAGCGAATCCCGTTCGGCCATCTCGAAATCGGCGAAGTCGAAGCCGGGGGAAACGGTGCAGCCGACCAGGGCGAACCCCTTCTTGCTGGACAATTCGGCCCCGAACCAGCATCCCGCCGGCACCACCGCCTGCAGGCTCTCCCCGGCGGCGAGATCGCTCCCGAGCCTGAGTTCCCGGTGCCCGCCGTCGGGGGTGATGACCTGGACCGTGAGGGGGGAGCCGAGGTGGAAGTGCCAGAGCTCGTCCGACTTGATCCGGTGCAGCGCGGAGATGTCTTTCCCCTCGAGCAGAAAATAGATCGAGGTGCAAAACGACCGGCTCCCCCCGAAGCGCTCCGGCAGCCCCCCGGTCGCGACGGTCTCCTTCGACCGGTAGGTCTCCCTGAACCATCCCCCTTCCGGGTGGCGGGTCAATCCGAGCCGGGCCACCAGCTCTTCCACGGCGATCTCTCTCATGTCCCCTCCCCTAGCCGATGGTTACCCGATTCCTGCCCTGCTGCTTGCTCTGGTACATGAGCGAGTCGGCGCGGGAGATGATACTCTCGGCGTCGTCGCCGCTGCGGATCATGGTCCCTCCGATCGAGATGGTCACCCCAACGATCTCCTCCCCTACCGTGATGAAACTCCGCTCCACCGTGCTCCGGATCCTCTCCGCCATGGAAACCAGGGTGGCCTGGTTCGCTCCCGGGAGGACGGCGATGAACTCCTCGCCCCCCCAGCGGGCGACCACGTCGAGCTTCCTGACCACGTGGGCGATCGACTTGGCCACCATGGCCAGCACCTCGTCGCCGGTGGGGTGCCCGTAGCGGTCGTTCACGTTCTTGAAGTGGTCGATGTCGATGAAGAGGATGCCAAAGGGGGTTAGGCGGGTTTGCCATTCCCCCACCGTCGAGTCGAGGGCCATCTCGCCCAGGCGCCTTGTCCCGGTATCGGTCAAGGGATCGGTGAAGAGGTCGTGGCGCAGCCGGTCCAACTGCTCCATCATCTGCATGGCGTTGCTGTCGGTGAAGATTTCCACCGCCCCAACGATCGCCCCTTCGCTGTTTCTGACCGGCGAGACCCGCACCTGGACGGGAAGGCGGTACCCCTGCTTGTGATGCACCATGGCGGTCAGCGCGTGGTGTTCGCCGTCGGTTATCGCGTTATGGAGGGGACACCCATCGTTGCAGACCTCGCACCCATCGATGTCGATGTGCTGCAGGATCTTATCGGCGCAGCTGTTGCCGATCACTTCCTCGCGCAGGTACCCGGTGATCCGCTCGGCCCCCTTGTTCCAGTAGGAGATGCGCCGGTTGAGGTCGATGCAGTAGACCCCGTCGAACAGGCTGTCGAGCAGCAGCGCGGGGGAGATGTCCGTTTCGGTGGTGGGTGAATCCATGGGCACTCCTGGAGAGAGCATGAGGTCCGGGACGGTGCGGCGAGCCGTTCTGGCGGGAAGGCCGGAGAGGGTACGCTGACGCAGGTCCTGGGGATCATCGTCCCCGGCCCAACCCGCCCCCGGGTGGTCGCGGGGCAGCAAAAATGGCCCAAGGGAGCGGGGCTAACCTGTCTTGTACCTTGACATTGGCGGCGCGTAAGTGTAATTTTGCGGCCATATAATAGCGTTTTAAATCCGGCTTGGCAATCCTCGCGTTCCCGGCACCCGGTGCAGGGAACCGACGCCGGGACGAACGACGCATTTTCACCCACTTCGGGGGCGAGCTGATATTTCCCTTACCACGGCAGGTAACGAGGGTTCAATGGCAAAGATACTGGTAGTCGATGATTCCATGGTGGCGCGGATGTGCCACATCGCCAGCATCCCCAAAGACCAGGGGCATGAGATCGCCGAAGCGTCGGATGGCCTGAGCGCCTTGGAAGCCTTTCGGGCCATGGAGCCGGACGTCACCTTCCTGGACCTGACCATGCCGGGGATGAACGGCCTCGACGTCCTCGCCGCCATCAAGGAAGATTACCCCAACGCAGTGGTGATCGTCTGCACCGCCGACATCCAGCGGCAGACGTTGGAGATGGTAGAGAAGCTGGGGGCCTTTGGCGTGCTCAGTAAGCCATGCAGCAAGGAGGTCCTGCAGGAGAAGCTGGCTCAGGCGCTGGAAAAAGCGGAGCAAAATCGTGATGAGTGAGACCGCATCCCTGATGACCCCACTGGAGAAGGACGTCCTCCAGGAAATCATGAACATTTCCTTTGGCCAGGCGGCGGCCGGGTTGTCGGAGGTCATCAACCTGTACGTCACCCTGTCGGTTCCCTACATCGACGTGCTGGCTCACGGGGAGGTGGCCCGCTACATCAAGGGGAAGATCCCGGACACCGGCGAGATGAGCATGGTGACCCAGATGTTCTCCGGCAACTTCAGCGGTTCGAGCATCCTCATCTTCCCGCACGGCGAGGGGAAAAAGCTCCTGCGGCTTTTCAACGGGGAGCTGGGAACCGAGGGGCACGACATGGATGTCCTGGAGCGGGAATCGCTGATCGAGATCAGCAACATCATCATCGGCGCCTGCATCAGCAAGATCGCGGAGATGCTCGGGGACGTGGTCAGCTACTCTCCCCCCCGTTTCTACGCCCGCGAGCAGATAAGCGACGCGCTCAGGGAATCGTTCGAGGCAGAGGGAGCCTTCGCCATCTTTTTCAAGACCCTCTTCCAATTCGAGGAGTACGACGCCCGCGGCTACCTCTTCATGGTCAGCAACGGGGCCGCCCTCTCCTGGCTCAAGCAGTCCATAGCGAACTACCTCCAAAAATATGCAGGCGCATGACCAGATATTTCAGAACATCAATCTCGGATTGATGGTGCTGGACCGTGACCTGAGGGTGCGGGCCTGGAACCGCTGGATGGAACTCCACAGCTCGCTGTCGTTCGCCGAGGTGGAGGGGAAATCGATCCTGCAGTTCTACCCGCATCTCGCCCAGCCGGAGTTCAGCCGGTTCTTCAAGAGCGTCCTCTCCTTCGGCAACTACGCCTTCTTCTCCCAGAAACTTCACCGGCAGCTGATCCCGATGAAGAATCCGCATCCAAGCGCCGCCCACATCCCCTACATGCAGCAAAACTGCACCGCCGGCCCGATCAGGAACGACCAGGGGGCCATCGAGAGCATCTACATCACCATCCAGGACGTCACCGAGTACGTGATGTACGAGCACCGTTTGGTGGAGATGAGCCGGCTCGACCCCATGACCAGGCTCCTTAACCGCAGCCACCTCGAGCAGACCCTGAGCGAGGAGATGAGCCGGGCCCAGCGGTACGGGACGCCGCTCAGCGTGCTGATGATCGACATCGACTTCTTCAAGTCGATCAACGACACCTACGGGCATGTCTGTGGTGACCAGGTTATCAAGGCGATCGCCAACCTGTTGAAGGACACCGTGCGGCGGATCGACGTGGTGGGGCGCTACGGGGGGGAGGAATTCTGCTGCGTCCTGCCGGAGACCGCCGCCGACAACGCCGTACTGCTGGCGGAGCGGCTGAGGGGGATGGTGGAGGAGAAGGTCCACACCTTCGGCGCCCACACCCTGAAGGTCACCATCAGCGTCGGGGTGGCCGAGCTCTCCCCCGGGCGCGACACCCTCGAAAAACTGGTGAACGCCGCCGACGACGCACTGTACAAGTCCAAGCACCAGGGGAGAAACCGGGTGACCTGTGCCGCCGGCGACGAATCGGTTCTCCACCCCGCCGCCCCCCCCGCCCTTCTCGCCAACTAGCCCCCCCGCAAGGTGCCTCCGGCCTCCTACGCGAGTCCACGCCCCCCATGCGAGTCCGCGAGTTGTCGGCGGCTTTTTAATGAGATTCTGCACCAGCCTTTCAAGAATACCTTAGCCAAATCGACCACTTACCCCATATTTCGGCGCGCCGAAATGGGTGAGAGACGCAGCAGTCCACGCAGTCCACGGAGTCCACCCAGTCCAAGCGGGTCGACCGTCACCTCGGCACGAAGTAGACGTCGGTCGGCTTGAACTTGCAGTTTCTCAAGAAGCGGGCTTGCACCGGCATGCCGACCGAGATCTCCTCCGGGCGGGCGCCGATCAGGCGGGAAAGGAACAGGGTGTCGACCCCCTCGAACTCCACCATGATCAGCGTGAAGGGGGTCTCCTTGAGGAAGGCCTGGCCACCGAAGTGGCAGGTGGTGAAGGTGTGTACCCTCCCCTCGCGGGGAAGCTCGAACCACTCGGTGGGGGCCCCACACTCCATGCAGTGCCCGCGCGGGGTGGCGAACCGGCGGCCGCAGGAGGTGCAGCGGCTCCCGAGAAGCTTTTTCCGGGTCAGCCCGGTGAAGAAGGGGGAATCCTGCGCATAGGAGTGGAGGTAGTCGATCTCGTAGTGGTACTTGAGGATGATGGGATCGGTATTGAAGAGGACGGTCCCCTCTTCGCTTTCGGCCAGTTTCGCGTCTTTGTCCATGTCACACCCTCTCCATGATGGAGACCGTGATGTAGGTCCCGGTCCCCGCGTGGCTGTGGATAAGCCCCCGCCGCGGCTCGGGGATCTGGAGGGTGGCGTCGTCCAGGTGCTTCCCGACGGTCCCCTGAAGCTGCCAGAAGGCGAAGACCGCCTGCATGAGGCCGGTCGCCCCGACCGGATGCCCGCAGGCGAGGAGCCCCCCCGACGGGTTGACCGGGAGCGGCCTCCACCTTTTGTCGCCCGAAAAGGTGAGCCCGTAGTCGAGGTTGGGCATGAAGGGGGCGCCGGAATCGACGTAGCGCCCCCCTTCCCCGTACCGGCAAAGTCCCAGGTCCTCGCAGGTCTGGATCTCGGACGAGGTGTAGGCGTCGTGCAACTCCACGAAATCGAGCTCCTCTCCCGGGTCCAGGATCCCCGCCATCCGGTAGGCGAGCTTGGCGGCCATCCTCCCTCCGCGGAAGGAGTGGACGCCGGGATAGCGGAGGTCGGCATACTCCTCGGCGCTCTCGTGGGGAAGGAGGATGACCTCCCCCTGGGGGCGGTCCGCCATCCGCATGGCATCGGTGCCGCACCCCACCCCGGTGACCCGGACCGGGTTGCCGCCCAGCCTTTGCGCGGCCTCCTCCGAGGCGAGGATCGCCACCGCCGCCCCCTCGGACATCTGGCAGATGTCGAGCAGCGTCAGCGGCTCGGAGACCATCTGGGAGGCGCGCACCTTTTCGATGGTCAGCCGCTCTGGGCGCTGGGCGTAGGGGTTGTAGAGCGCGTTCAGGTGATTCTTGATGGAGACCTTGGCCATCTGTTCGACGGTGGTGCCGAACTCGTGCATGTGGCGCACCACCATCATCGCGTAGTAGCCACTGTAGAATCCCCCGACCGGGTAGTCGAAGTTGGTGTCCGAGGCGAGCGCGATGAACTCGTTCCCCTTCCAGGTGTTCACCCTTCCCATGGTCTCGAATCCCATCGCGAGGCAGACCTCCATCCGCCCCGAGGCGACCGCCTCCCAGGCCGACTGGAAGCAGAGGCCGCCGGTGGCGCCGCCCCCCTCCACCCGCCGGGAGGGCTTCGGGTTCAGTCCGAGGTAGTCCTGCACCATGGCGCCGGCCATGAGCTGACGGGTGAAGTGGTCGGAGAAGTAGGAGCAGACGCTCCCGTCGATCGTCTCGCGGGAAAGGGCCGGGCAATCGGCGAGGGCGTAGTCGAAGGCGTCCTTCACCATCCGGCGGAAATCGGTTTGCGGGAGCGCCTTGGCGAACTTGGTGATACCTCCGGAGATCATGTAGACCGGTCTCATGACTTGATCACCTCTTTAAGGTAGGAGCGGGCGATGACCAGCCGCTGCACTTCGGAGGTCCCCTCGCCGATCTCGCACAGCTTGGCCTCCCGGAAGTAGCGCTCCACCGGGAACGCCTTGGTGTATCCATGGCCGCCGTGCATCTGCACCGCCTTGAGCGCCGCCCGCATGGCCGCCTCGGAGGCGTACAGCTTGGCCATCGAGGCCTCCCGGCCGAAGGGGAGGCCGCGGTCCTTGCGCCTGGCGGCCCGCAGGGTCAAAAGCCTCGCCGCGTCGAGCTCGGTCGCCATATCGGCCACCATCCACTGCAGCGCCTCGAACTCGGCGATCTTGATCCCGAAGGCGCTCCGCTTCTGGAGGTAATCGATGCTCTGCTCCAGGCAGGCCCGCCCGATGCCGACCGCCATGGCGGCCATTCCGATCCGCCCTGCCGCGAGGACCTGCATGGCCTGGGTGAATCCCTCGTTCTCCTCGCCGACCAGCGCCTCGGCGGGAAGCCGGAGCTCCTTCAAAAGGAGCGCCACCGTGTCGCTCGACCGGTAGCCGAGCTTCTCGAGGTTCTTCCCCTTCTCGAGCCCCTGGGCACCACCCGGCACCACGAAGGCGGAGATCCCCTTGGCACCCAGGGAGGGATCGTTCTTGGCCATCACCACCAGCACGCCGGCACGGGAGCCGTTACTGATGAAATGCTTGCGGCCGTTCAGCAGCCAGCCGTTGCCGTCGCGGGCCGCGGTGGTGTGGATCCCCCCGGCATCGCTCCCCGCGTCAGGCTCGGAGAGGGCCCAGGCACCGATCGTCTCGCCGGTGGCCAGCGGGGCGAGGTAGCGCTCCTTCTGGTCGTGGGAGGCGAAGAGATCGAGGTGGGTAGCACAGAGGGTGTGGGCGAGCAGGGTGATGGTGACCGAGGCGTCCACCCGCGCCAGTTCCTCCACCGCCGTGATGTAGGAGACGAAATCCTTCCCTCCTCCGCCGTAGCGGGTGGGAAAGATCAGCCCGAAAAGCCCCATCTCCTGGAGACTCTTCACCGCGTGGGCCGGAAACTCCGCGGTGGCGTCCCGCTGGGAGGCACCGGGAGCGAGTTCCCGGTCGGCAAACGCGCGGATCCGCTCCTGGAGTTCCTGCTGCTCGTCGTTGAGTTCGAATTCCATGGTAGTAGCCTCGCGACTCCCTAATGCTTCGGTCCCGGGATCTCCTTGATGTCGGCCGGGGCCTTCTTCTCCATGACCTCCGGCGGGGTTCCCTGGGGTGCGGGTTTCAGCGGCTGCCCGCAGCGGTTGCAGCACTCCTCGCAGCCGTCCTGCACGGCATCCCCCTCCTTGCTCTTCGACTGGACCGGGCTCTTGGCCGCCTTGCACTTCTGGCAGCAGTCGCAGGCCCCCTCCTTGGCGGGATCGCGAGCCTCGGGAGTGTCCGGCGGGACCAGGCCGGCGGCGCGGTTGGGATCGCTCGCGCAGGAGGCGGTGGCGGCCCAGAAGAGGAGCAGGAAGGCGAGGGAGGAAAGCTTGGTCGTTGGCATCATGGTCGGCTCCTTTGTCACGGGCAGGGGGCCCCGCTATCGGCCCAGGTGGACATCAGCTTGACGAACTCGGCGTGGGACATCGGCACCGGCGTGCGGCCGTCGCCGGGATGCCATCCCCACAGCACCAGGGGGGCATCCCGCACGTGATCGACCACCTCGGCGGGGGTCCGCGACCCGTTGCGGGCGGGGTCCTTCAACTTGCTCGCAAAGCTGCCGCGGCGTCCTCTTCTCGAAGACCATCTTCATGTCCGCCGAAGGGAGCTGCCACTCCGGTGCCCCGGGAGGGGTGTGATCGTACTCCTGGTTCTTCTCCTGGTGGCAGGTGGTGCAGAGGAGGCCGTTCTTCCCCAGGCCGTCCCGTCCCCGTTCGACGTGCATGGGGTGCACCGCCGAGAGCGGGGTGACGCAGGAGCGGACCGCCTGGCCGTTCACGTGGACCGTGCAGGCCCCGCAGAGGGCGCTTCCGCAGCCGTACTTGGTGCCGGTCAGCCCCAACTCGTCGCGGATCACCCAAAGCAGCGGCATGCCGGCCGGCACGTCGAGCTCATAGGCCTTTCCATTGACCTTGATGGGAATCATCGGGCCTCCTGCTACGACGGCAAAATGGGGGAGGGGGAATCAACAAAAAAACTAGCACTAATTAATTTTTTGCCAAAGCGGGCAAGACTGCGAAAGGAGTTCTGCTACAATTAGGCAAAATTCACACAAAGGAGGAGTGCCCATGCAGAGACGTATCGCCTTATCCTTGGCAGCGGTGGCTATCGGCGCGATTGGAATGGCGGGTTGCAAGAAACAAGCACCCCAGCAGGCGGAGACACCGGCCGCCAAGGCCACGTCATCGGCCTCCGCGCTGCCCCCCCCAAGCACCCCGGCCCAGCCGGCCCCTGCCAGCACCGGGCTGACCGGAGAAGCCCTCTTCAAGCAGTACTGCGCCTCCTGCCACGCTGACGGCGGGAACGTGATGAACGCGAAGAAGACGCTCCACAAGGCCGACATGGACGCCAACGGCGTCAAGTCCGCCGACGACGTCGTCAAGCTCATGCGTAACCCCGGCCCAGGCATGACCAAGTTCCCGGTCACCCAGATCTCCGACGACGATGCGAAAAAGATCGCCGACTACACCCTGGCGACCTTCAAATAGTTCCTCCCCCTCGACACGTTACTGCCCCCCTCCCTCGAGGCTTGAGGGAGGGGGGCAGGCAATTTAACGGGCGCCGCTTCCCCCATGAGCGGGGTTGGCTCTCCGGCATGAGCGCTCCCTTCCGGACACCAGCCAGGCTCTTACCCCATCCAGCATCCTGCCATTTTGTGACGCAGTTCACCCTCGTCTCGTCCGCCCCGGGTTATGCTCACCAGTTGAATCCACCCGATGCAGCACCGAACCCGACATGACCTTCTGCACCACCATCAAATCCCTCTACGCCCTCAACGGCTTGGTAGCCGTGCTCCTTTACCTTCCCCAGGTCGTCAAGGCCTGGCGGGACCGGGAGCATGCCTGTCCCTCTCCCGGCTGACCTTCGGCGGCTGGTGCGTCGGCTCGCTCATCAGCGCGGTTTACGCATGGCTCCTGGTCAAGGACCGGATGTTCACCGCCGTGAGCCTCGGCAACGTGGCCGGCTCGGGGGCGGTCTTCGCCATCGTGACCTGGAGCAAGTCGGTCAGCGGCAGGGGACGAAGCGGACGACGTTGCGGGTCTCGCCCAGGATCACCTTGAGCGCCGCCAGTAGGTAGTCGATCTCCTCGTCGGTAGTTGCCGCCCCGAGCGAGAAGCGGACCGCGCAGTGCGCCTCCTGCGGCGAGAGCCCCATGGCGAGCAGCGCGTGGGGGGTCCGGATTGCCGGACTTGTAGGCCGACCCGGAGGAAAAGGCGATCCCCTTCCTGTCGAGATGAAGAACCAGCGACTCCCCGCGGATCCCGGGGAGGATCATGTTGAGCGTGTTGACGAGCCGCCCCTCCCGGGGGCCGTTACGGCGTGCCCCGGCGATCAGCGAGCGGATCCCCTCCTCCAGCCTGTCGCGAAGCCTCGCCTGCCTCGCCGGCTCATCCCCGTAGAGCCTCTTCTGGGAAAGTTCCACCGCCTTGGCAAAACCGGCGATCCCCGGCACGTTCTGGGTTCCCGCCCGCAACCCGTGCTCCTGCCCTCCTCCCGTGATGAGCGGCTCGATCGGCACATCCTTCCCGACGTAGAGCGCCCCCACCCCCTTGGGACCGTGGAGCTTGTGGGCCGAGAGAGCGAGGAGATCCACCCCCAACGCCTCCACGTCGATCGGCATCTTTCCGAAGCCCTGCACCGCGTCGCAGTGGAAGAGCGCGCCCCGGGCGTGGGCGAGCGCGGCCAGTTCCGCCACCGGCTGGATGGAGTGGCGGCCGATGTGGCAGATCATCCCGAGCGGGTGCCCCTCCCGGGGCTCCACCGCGGTCAGCCGACCATCCTGGAGGGTGGCCGTAACGAAGCAGCCGGCGGGACAGATGCCACAGAGGCCATCGCGTTTTTCCACCGCCATCACTCCCTCCCCCGCCGCCCGGAGAGATACTTCGGGCTGCGCCGCATGAGCAGGAGGGCGAACCACTCACGCCCGTCAGTGAAGAGCTCCACCCTCTCGAATCCGAACTCCTCGAGGTAGGGGAGAAACCTCCCCAGCCGGAACTTCCGGCTGATCTCCACCTGCACCATCTCTCCCTGGGGGATGACGAGCTCCCTCCCCAGCGGCGAGAGATGGACCGTCTGCTGGCGGGTGAAGTGCGCGTAGACCTCGATCTGCTCCTTCTCGCGGTTGTAGAGCGCCACATGCTGGATGCCGTCAAGATCGAGCCGCAGCCGAGTTCCCGGTTCATGCGGGCGAAGAGGTTCCGGGTGAAGCAGGCGGCGGCCCCCGCTTGAGCCAGGCGGCGAGGAGGATGTCGGTCTTGATGGCGTTGCCGGAGCCGAGCTCGATCAGGTTGACCGGGCCGGCCGACTCCCGGATCCGCCCGCCGTGGGTGGCCAGGATGGAGGTCTCGGTACGGGTGAGGTAGTACTCCGGCTGCTGGGTGATCCTTTCGAAGAGGGCACTCCCCTGGGAGTCGTACAGTAAGCGGGACTCGAGCCGCCTGGGAGCCGACAGCATCCCGGAGGCGGTGGAGCGGGCGAAATCGCGGACCTCGTCGGTGGGGAAGGAACCGCGGATGATGCACGAGCCGGTTCCCGCGCAGGCGTCGCGGAAGCTCCGGCAGATCTGCATCTCCGGTGAGGCGAAGAACGAATCCATGGTTCCTCCTTGTGGGGGCGTAAAGATATTAGTGAATTGCAATGTATAGCACCTACCCGTCAACGCACCGCCGGGCGAACGCCCCAGCGGCGGTGCCGTCACTTTGCAATTTTTATCCAGCACAAGTAGAGTTATGACAAATGGGAACACAAAAAGAGGAGTCGTCATGAAAGCCGATCAGATCATGAGAAACGAGCTGATGGGACTTCTTCAAGGGGCCAACGCGCACATGAGCTGCGATGACGCGGTGGCGGAATTCCCCATCGACTTCCTCAACCGGCGGCCGCCCAACACCCCCTATTCCTTCTGGCACTTCGTGGAGCACCTGCGCATCGCCCAGTGGGACATCCTCGAATTCATCAGGAATCCCGACCATATCTCCCCCGACTACCCGCAGGGGTACCGTCCCGGGGCCGAACAGAAGACCGACGAAGCGGGATGGTACAAGAGCTGCGACTGTTTCCGAAGGGACCTTGCCTCCCTGATGGAGATGGTACGCAACCAGTCGCTGGACCTGTTGGCCCCCATCCCCCACGCCAGGAACTACACGATATACCGGGAGATCCTCACCGTGGCCGACCACAACGCCTAACACATCGGCGAGATCGCCATCATGCGGCAGATCATGGACATCTGGCCCGCACACAGCCGCTACCTCACCGGCAAGCCCGACTGACAGGTCCGCTCGGGACCGTACCGTGCCGTCTCCGCGCCCAAAGGGTGCCAAAAGGAGGACCACATGGAAAGAAGCCTCGATGTCGTCAAGGAGATCATGCTCTACTTCGCCCGGGCCACCGGCCTGGAGGGAGGGGGGCCGTCACGGCGCTACCTCTGGACCGACGCCTTCGCCGTTTGCAACTACCTGGAACTGTACCGCCAGACCGGGGAGCAGAGGTGGCGCGAGCTGGCCATGCGCCTAATCGACGAGGTGCACCACGTCCTGGGGCGCCACCGCCCCGACTCAGACCGCAGCGGGTGGATCGGAGGGATGAGCGAAGAGGAAGGGGAGCATCACCCGACCCGCGGGGGATTGCGGATCGGCAAAGCGTTGAACGAACGCAAGCCGGACGAGTTCCCGGACGAGCGGCTGGAATGGGAGCGGGACGGCCAGTACTACCACTACCTGACCAAGTGGATGCACGCGCTGACCTGCGCGAACCGGATCACCGGCGAGATCGATCCCCTGCGCTGGGCGGTTGAGCTCGCCCAGAGCGCCCACTCCGCGTTTTCATACCAGCCGGTGACCGAGGAAGGAAAGCGGCTGTACTGGAAGATGAGCATCGACCTCTCCCGGCCCGAGGCCCTGTCGATGGGGCAGCACGACCCGTTGGACGGGCTGGTCACCTGCTGCGAGCTCAAGGCGGCCACCGCCAGCTCCGACGTCGGCCTCCCGCCACTCACCGGCGAGATCCAGGATCTGCGGGAGATGTGCCGCGGCCGGGACTGGGACACCGACGACACCCTGGGGGTCGGGAGCCTCTTGAGCGATGCCTACCGGATGGTGCAGCTCACCGCGGAAGGGGCGTTCGACGATCTCCACCTGCTGGAGGAGGTCCTCGAGTCGGCCCGTTTCGGGCTCAATGCCATCAACAGCGAGGGGCAGTTCGACATCTCCGCCCGTTTCCGGCTGGCTTTCAGGGAGTTGGGGCTCTCAATCGGGTTGAAGGGTATCCTGCCGATGGCGGATTTGGCCGAGGAAAAGGCGGCGTTGTTCGGCAGCCGTTACCCGGCCATCAGGGAAAGGCTCGAGCTTCTGAAGGGGTACCTGCCGATGGCCGACCGGATCGAGCGTTTCTGGCTCGACCCGCTGAACCAGGAGACCGGCACCTGGAACGACCACCGGGAGATCTCCATGGTGATGCTGGCGACCAGCCTGGCGCCGCAGGTTTTCCTCTCCCTGCGCAACAGGGTAGGCAAGGTGGAGGCGAGGCAAGAAGAGTAGGAATTGGGATGTAACGGGATTACCGCGGGGAAAGGTTCCTTTCCGGGGGGGCGGGGAAGGTCCCCGAGGCGCATCACGGCTGCCCCGCGGCGAGCACCGCCCCCTGTGTCTCGCCGTGATGGGTCTTGGCATCGTAGGCCACCTGGAGGTCTTTCAGCTCCCGCAGCTTCTCGTCGGTCAGCCGCTTGGCCTCCTTCTCCAGCTCCCTTTCGCTTTTGAAATTCTGCAGCGAAGAGAGCACCTCGTTGATCTCCCCGGCGCTCTTCACCGTGATGTCCTTATGACCGAACTCGTGCAGCTTCAGGTGGGCGAGGTACTTCTCCCACAAGGGCGCGAGCTCCGCGCCTTTGCTGCCGACCAGCCTCGGCAGGTGATAGACGATCTCGACGTTGGTCTTGACCGACTTGACCGAACAGTGTCCTTCGTCTTCGGTGAGGTCGTAGTCGAAATGGAGGTCCCAGGTGGTCAGGGCGGCGTAGATATTCCCATCCCCCCACTTGGTGCCGTTGTGTCTCATCTGCCGCTGAAGGTCCTCTACGGTGGGGCCGTCGATGTCATAGTACTCGTAGCGCTCCTTCACCTTGAGCTCACAGGAAGCCTCCGATGCCGGCTGATGCATCGAGGTGGAGGAGATCTCCAGTTTCGAGGCTGGAACCGGTTTGAGCGGTCCGGAACTGGCGGCAAGAAGGTTTGAAGATGAAAAAAGAGCAATGGTCGCGGTCAGTAACAAGGTGGTGCGCAAAGACATCGAGGAGTCCCCTCCGGCGAATTGGGATTGCTGCAACGTTAGCTTGAGACTGCCAACAGGGTAAGGAAAAGTTCGCTCCCTGTAAGTGACCCACGTCACAAAGCAACGCAACTTCGGACGTTTAGTCTCTGGCCTCCGGATATGTCACCGGCCGGGGAGAGTTTCACTCATAGCTCAGCTCAAGGCTGCCGTTTGCATAATCGACCATTTCATTGCATCCTTTAGTAGAACTGTCCAATCCAGCAGAACGAGGTTGCCATGAGAATCGACGTCACCACCTCCTCCCCGCTCGACTTTGCCACCGCCGCCCTCGTGGTGGGGTGTTTCGAAGATAGCCCCGACGAGCTTCATTCCTCCCTCGATCAGGCCCTCGGCGGGGTCCTCACCAGGCTCACCGCCACCAGGGAATTCACCGGCAAGCCCGGCTCCACCCACCTCATCCACACGCTCGGCAAAATAGCTCCCGAACGGGTGCTGCTGGCGGGACTGGGAAAAAAGGGGGACCTCGACGACCGGCGGGTCCGCAACGCGGCAGGCGACGCCGTCCAGGCCCTCCGCCGGGCCCGGATCCCCTCCTTCGCCCTGGCCCTCCACCTGGCCGCCAGTCACGAGACCGGCCTGCAGGTAGCCTGCGAAGGGGCCCTGCTCGGGAGTTACAGCTTCGACGAGTTCAAGACCAAGGACCGCGAGGACCGTTTCCGCTTCGATACCATGACGGTGCTGGTGAATCGTAACGAGGAGGCGGCCTGGGAGGTGGCGCACCGCGCCGACGCCATCTACCGCGGCGTCCAGCTCGCCCGCGACCTGGTGTCGCAGCCGGGCAACGTGGCCACCACCGGCTACCTGGCCTCCGCGGCCCACGAGCTCGCGGCCCGCAGCTCCCTGAGCTGCCTGGTTCTCGAGGCCGATGTCCTGGAGAGCATGGGGATGAACGCGCTGCTGGCGGTCGGCAAGGGGTCGGTGGAGCCTCCCCGCCTCATCGTCACCGAGTACAACGGCGCGGGTGACCGCATCCGTCCCACCGTGCTGGTCGGCAAGGGGATCACCTTCGACACCGGCGGGATTTCGCTCAAACCGGGGGCCGGGATGGAGGCGATGAAGACCGACATGGCGGGCGCCGCGGCGGTCTTGGGGACCATGGAGGCCGCCGCCCTCATGAAGCTGCCGGTCAACCTGGTGGGGATCGTCCCCACCGCCGAGAACATGCCGGGGGGGCGTGCCTACAAGCCGGGGGACGTCATCACCGCCATGTCCGGGACCACCATCGAGATCACCAACACCGATGCCGAGGGGAGGCTCGTTCTCTGCGACGCCCTGCACTACGCCTGCACCCATTACAAGCCCGCGGCGGTCATCGACCTCGCCACCCTCACCGGCGCCTGCGTGGTGGCGCTCGGCCACGAAACGGCGGGCATGATGGGAAACGACCGCCGGCTGATCGAGGACCTGAAACGGGCCGGAGAGCGAAGCGGCGAGCGGGTCTGGGAGATGCCGCTTTGGGAGGAGTACGGCGAGCTGATGAAGAGCGACATCGCCGATCTCAAGAACGCCGCCAGCACCCGTGACGGCGGTGCCATCAGCGCGGCCTGGTTCCTGAAGCAGTTCGTCGGCCAAAACCGCTGGGTCCACCTCGACATCGCCGGGGTCGCCTGGACCGACAAGGCCCGCCCCGACAGTCCCAAGGGGGCTACCGGCGTCGGCGTCCGCCTCCTCATCGACTTCCTGGGCGGCAAACGCTACCACGTCCCGCACGGATAGAACGAACAATTCCCAAGGCAAATCCCCCCTGTCCCCCCTTTAACAAGGGGGGGACAGGGGGGATACCTAAACGCGAGCGCCCCATGAGAATCCTTCTGCTGGCGATGCCGGATGCCGCCAACAACTTCAACCGGGTCATCAAGGTCCCCAACCTCGGCCTCTGCTCGATCGCGGCCCATCTGCCGGAGCACGAGGTGAAGATCGTGGACCTCGTGCTGGTCCAGCGGAACATCACCTCCTGGCTTGCGAAACTCCTGGCCGAGTTCCGCCCCGAGATCGTCGGGATCAGCAGCATGAGCTTTCAGTACCAGAGCGCGGTCCGCGTGATGAAGATCTGCCACGAGACCATCCCGAGCGCCCACGTCGTCCTCGGCGGGTACCATGCCACCCTCGCCTACCGTGAGCTCACCAGCCGCTGGCCCACCCCTTTCGATTTCCTGGTCAGGGGAGAGGGTGAACGGGCCATGGTGGCCCTGGTCAAGGCCCTCCACGGGGAGCTTCCCTTCGAGGAGGTACCATCGCTCTCCTGGTGCCACCGGGGGGTCTTCAAGCACAACCCGCCGGCCCCGCTCATGGAAATGGAGTCGCTCCCCCCCCCCGCCCGCGACGCCCGCCTGCTCGACACCTTCAGCTACCTCGGGAGAAAGCTTGACTGCCTGGAGACCTCGCGCGGCTGCACCATGACCTGCACCTTCTGCTCGATCACCGGCATGTACGGCTCGAGCTTCCGCTGCCATGCCGTCGAGCGCGTGGTGGCCGACCTGAAGGAGCTCAAGAGACGGGGGACCCAGAGCGTCCTGCTGGTAGACGACAACATTACGCTTGATCCCCGGCGCTTCCGGAGGATCGCGGAGGCCATCGCCGAAGAGGGGCTCAACGACATGGAGTACCTGGTCCAGGCCTCGGTGGCCGGGATGGTGGCCGATCCCGAGCTGATCCCGGCACTGGCCAGGGCCAACTTCACCATGGTCTTTCTCGGGATCGAATCGGTGCTCCCGAAGAATCTGCTGCTCTTCCAGAAGGGGGACGTCAAGGACAAGACCGAGGAGGCCGTGCGGCGGCTGCGCGAGCACGGGATCGGCGTCATGGGGGGCTTCATTATCGGGAACCCGGACGACCGCGCCGATGATATCCGGGCCATCTTCCGGGCATCGAAGAAGCTCAAGATCGATCTCCCCTACGTCCAGTGCGTGACTCCTTACCCGGGGACCCGCATCCGGGAGGAGCTGCTGAAGGAGGGGCTGGTGACCAATCCGCACGATCTGAGCCGGTACACCGGCTTCATGTGCAACGTGCGGACGCGCCACCTGAGCGAGCGGCAGCTGAACAGGATCATGAACTGGGAGAACCTGAAGGCGTTCTTCAGCCCGGGGATGTTCATCGGGAATTACTTCGTGCGGCGGCGGGAGAAGGCGGCATGGAAGGTGATGCTGAACAATCTCGACCTCGTGCGGGGATGGTTCACCGGCGACCAGTTCCGGTCACGGCATAGGTTCTGAAAAACCCTCCCGCACCCGGCCTTCGGGCATTCATTTTCTCCCCTTAAAACCTCCCTCACCCGGCCTTCGGCCACCCTCTCCCCTGAAGGGGCGAGGGTTGAACTACATCTTTCTTAAGAGACAGGCATGGGCGGAGAGGCCGGCGCCGTAGGCTAATAGGACGCATAGCTGCTTAGGCTCTATCCCGTGCTGCAGGAGCTCCTCCAGGACGAACAGTACGGTGGGCGACGACATGTTCCCGTACTCCGCCAGCACCTTCCGGGTCGCCCACATCGCCTCCTCGTCGATCCCCACGCTTTCGCGCACCGCGTTGAGAATCTTGTCCCCCCCGGTGTGCAGCGCCCAATGCCCCACCTGGTGCGGCTTCAGCGCCGCTTCCGCGAGCAGGTCGTCCACCACCGCCGCAGCGGCCTTCCCGACCAGCTCCGGAAGCTCGAGGGAGAGCTGGTTGTGGAGCTGCCCGTTCTTGTGAACGAAGCGGATCGACTCCCGCTGCTCCGGAATGTAGCGCCCCGCCGAAGATACCAGCTCAAAGCCCGACGGCCGCTCCCAGAGCACCACCGCCGCCGCGCCGTCACCGAAGATCGCGTTGGAGAGGATCAGGCTCAGGTCGTTGTCCATCTGGAAGGCGGCGCTGCAGATCTCCACCGCCACGCTCACCACCACCCCGCCGTTCGCCTTCAGCATGGCCTCCGCCACCTGCAGGTTGGGTATCGCTCCGCCGCAGCCGCTTCCCACCAGGTCGTACACCGGGATCGTCCGCCCCAGTCCCAGCCGTTCCACGAGGTAGGTGGAGATCCCGGGGCAGATGTAGCCCGTGCAGGTGTTGACGACGAGCGCCGTGACATCCTTCACGGTCAGGCCGACCTTCGCCAGGGCGCCCTCCACCGCCTTCGCGGAGAGATCGATCGAGCGCTCGGTGAAGCGGCGGACCCGCTGGTCGGCGTTCTCCCCCATGATGTCGGCCGGCTCGTCGATGGCGAAGTGCCGCTTCCGGATGCTCGAATGGAGGAAGGTGGCCCGGATCTGGGCGATGCTCCTCGCGGTAAGCCGGTGGCCGAAATGCTCCTTGAGAAGTTCGGCCGCGGTGCGCTGGTCGGTCCCCATGGGGGGCGCGACGGTGGCGAGCGAGCCGATGTAGGCGCGCCGGGAGTGGTCTTGGGTTCTACGCTGGTCTGCCGGTTCCCTAGTCATGCCTCCCCCCTTCACAGACGCCCCACAAGGCGCCGGAATACATCTCCTCGAATACCTCACGGTAAAGCTCCATCATCTCGCGGCGATACTCCCCGTCGACGGTTACCGCCTGCTCGGTCCAGCGGGCGCAGTAACCGCACTCCCCGCAGGCCGTCTCCCGGCAGTCGATCTCCTTGATCCCCGCGAGGAAACCGTCCAGGCTGCGGTTGTCCACCCGTACCGGATCCCGGTCGAGCGAACGGATCAGCCCCCGCTTCTCGGCGAGCTTCTTAAGCCGCAAGAGCCCCCCCGCCCTCACCACACCGGGGCGGAAAAAGTAGCGGAGAAACCGGCGGAGCTCCGCGAGCCGCCCGGGTTTCGCCTCGCTCCCCACCTGGTAACCGTAGGGCTGGATCAGCTCGAGGAGGTTCCCGTCGAAGCGCCCCTCCGCGTACGCCCGCACCCGGGTCGCCAGCACCGGGGTCGGCGCTCCCCGCTCCAGGATCTTGAAGGAATCGAACCCCAGCTCGCGGTAGATCCCGAGGTCCTCCGGCCGGATGAATTCGGAGCGCAGGAAATGGGTGGGATCGGCGAGCTTGTCGTGGGAGCAGCGGAGCGCGCAGTAATCGATCAGGAACCCGCGGCTCGCGTGCCCCTTCTGGGAGGCGTGCGAGAGGTTCACCATGTGCTGACCGGACAGCGGGCAGAAGATCATGCAGTTCGAATTGGCGATCAGCTGCAGCTCCAGCTTCACCGCCCGCCGGATCGCCTTCAGCATGGAAAAGTCACGGTTGATGGCGATCGATTCCAGGGTGATGCAGTCGGCCCCCATCTCCTCCCAGAAACGGGCCTTCGCCACGCAGTCGACCCGGGCGTAGACCCCGACCCGCACCTTCAGGCGGGGATGGCGCTTCTTGATGACGGGAAGGAGAAAGGGGAGCGATACCGTCACCGAGCTCACCCCGCAATCCTCCACGAATCCCAAGAGCCGCTCGAGCGCCGCCTGCCCCTTCTTCGTGTACTCCAGGTTGTCCAGGCAGGCCGGATTGACCAGGTAGTTGAAGCCGATCCCCTTCCCCGCCGCCTCGCGCACATGTTCCTCGAACGCCTTGGCACTCAGGGGGGAAAGCATGAAGGAGGCCCGTCCCCCGCCCACCGGGTCGGAGGGGAGCTTCCCGAACAGCTCGGCGACCGGATACCCCTTCAGGGCGGTGACGAGGCCGGGCTGGAAATTGGTGGCGACCGAGAATTTCATCCCACCTCCCCCGCGAGAACGAGGAGCCAGAACGGCTCCCGGCTGACCCTGAACCGCCGGGTCCCGGCCTGCCGGGCCAGGGAGGCCAGCTCCTTTTCGGTGAAGGATTTCAGGACCGAAAGCGGCCCGTCGTAGCGGGTCAGCCGGTTGCGGGTGAACATGGTGCTCAGCATCCGGATCAGGAACCAGGCGACCCAGCTCCTCCGCAGGTCCATCACCAGGTATCCCCGCCGGGCGAGCCGCTGCATCTCCCTGACGAGGCGGACGTTTTCCTCGTCGCTCAGATGGTGGTTGGTCTTACTGCAGAGGACCACGTCGAAACTCGCGTCGGCAAAGGGGAGGCTGAGACCATCGGCCACCGCCAGCCGGATCTCCGGGTACTCGCTCGTCTCCCGGCGCGCGATGGCGACGGTCCGCTCGTTGATGTCCACCGCCGTCACCTCGACCCGGACGCCCCGGCTCCTCGCCCACTTCACCACGGCGACCGGGATATCCGCCGACCCGGTGGCGATGTCGAGGACGCTGAAGGAGTCGCGGCCCGCCACCAGCCGGCAGAGATGCTTCACCACCGCCCGGCTGTCCCCGAGATAGCGGTTGATGGTCCGGATGTCGGCCAGCGTTCCCTCCAGCTCCGCGGCGTCGTAGGACTCCGGCGGCAGATCGAGGAATTCGGGAGCGGTTCTTTTCTGCGGGACGAACGGCATCAGGGATCCTTTCGCAGGCTACTTGCCCCACACCGGGCTGTTCAGCTCGATCCGCCAGATGGGGCCGTCCGTGTAGAGGGGACCTTGGAACTTGAGGAAGGCCGGGACGTCGCTGGTGATGGTCCAGATGTGGTCGTCAGGCGGCGTGCGGCCGGTGATGGCGGCGGGGATCTTCAGCCAGCCGAGCTTGGGCTTCAGGAGATAATGTTCGGCACTCCGCTTGAGGTCGCCGATGGAGACCGGCTCCTGCCCCACGGGGGAGATGTCCAGCTCGATCACCCGGGGGGCCGGGGTAAAGGCGATCATGTGGATCTTCTCGCCCGCCCCTTTGGGGAGATTCTTCACCACCGTCGGGACCATCCCGTTGTAGACGTCCGGCGGCAGGTCGAGCTTCCCGGTCAGCTCCTTCTCATGGCCGTTCTTGCGCTCGGTGGTCTTGATCCGGTAGCTCCCCTTGGCGCAGTCGACGGTTACGTCCATCCCGGTCGGGAAGGAGGGGCCTTGCTGGACCAGGTGATAGCTTTGGAGGGAAAAGACCTTGTGCTGGGTGAAGACCGCGGTTTCGTCATGGAGGGAGCCGTCCTTGAAGTGCAGGAGCACGCGGGCCTTGATCTCTTCGCCGTTTTTGACCTGGAGGAAATCGCCCGAGGCGAGCCTTTTGCCGGCGGTGTCGTTGAGGACGAGAAAGCCGCGCGTCATCCCCTCGCCGAAGCGGACGGGCACGGGGGCGGCCTGGACGGAGGCGGTGGAGACGAGCAGGAAAAGAAGGAGAAACAGGAGCAGATGAACTCTCATAGCATGACCTCCGGTGGTGGCGGTCCCCTTTCAGAGCGCCGACTGGCCGCCGTATAGGATTGGAGGATTGTAACACAACATCTTCAATCTGCTTTCCCCGGTATCAACCGCGGTAGATCACCCGCCCCTTCCCGTTGATCCGGTTGAGATACCTGGCATAGCGCCAGAAGGGGCCGGGGAGTTTCATCATGGTGCCCAGACGGCGTAATCCGGTGACAGTGCGGGAACCGGTATCGGAAACGAAGATACAGCGAGAGAGGTCGTTCACCCCGGCCTGAAAGCACTCCCTGGCACGGCCGGTAGTGAGTTTGCCGCTGAAATAAAATGACGGCATCAGCAGGTCGTGGCTGGCGGGGATGACCCCTTCGGCGACGGCCACGCGATGGAGCGGGGTATCGGGATAGACCCTGATCCCCATGGTGACGAAGGCGGCATCCTTCTTCCCGATCGCGCCGTTGATGAAGGATACGGTCTTGGTGAGGCTCGTCTCGTCCTCGTCCGGAGCCCCCACCAGAAAGCACCAGAGTGCCCGCATCCGGCTGCGGGCGAAGAGTTCGGCGGCACGGCGCACCTCGTCCTCGCCGAAGTCCTTCCCCAGCGACGCCAGGGTCCGGTCGCAGGCGCTCTCGGGGGTCACCACCAGCGATTTCACCCCGCTTCGCTCCATCAGGGCCAGCTGCTTTGCGGTCAGCCCCTTCGGGGAAAGGGAGGAGACCCTGAAATGGGCCTTCACCCTCTTTCTCAGCACCTCCTCCAGCACCCCTTCGAGGTATCCCTCCGGCTCGTTGAAGACGCTGTCCACGAATTCGAACTCGCGGGCGCCGGTGTCGCGGATGGAGCGCTCGATCTCCTCCACCACCCGGGAGGGGTCCCTTAGCCGCCAGTTCTCCCCCTCGATGCGGCCGTAGGTGCAGTAAAGGCAGCCCTTGGCGCAGCCGCGCTTACCCTGCACCGGCAGCACCGGCTCCAGCTTCAGGTAGCGCCGGGTGTCGATCCAGCGGTGCAGCCGGGGCATGATGTCGATGGTGCCGCAGGAAGCGGTGACCGCAGCCGGCTTCCCCTGCGGGACGACCGTCGCCGGCCGGTTCCCATCCCGCAGGTTACCGCGCGAGACCAGGCCGGCAATCTCTTTCTCCCTGCCGCCACCAAAGAAGGTCACCGCGGCCCGCTCCCCCTCCCCCACCACCGCGTGATCGAGATCGAGGTAATCTAGCAGCTGCCGGGGCATGATGCTGGCCCCCGCGCCTCCGACCAGGATCCTCGCGCCGCTGCGGCTTTTGAGAAGAGCGGCGACCTCCTTCAGTTCGGGAAGATAGCTGCGGGGAGCGAGGAAGTCGCAGTTGTCGAGGTTCCTCACCGACAGGCCGATCCCTTCCGGGTAGAAGACCGCCAGCATCCGCTCGATCGCCTTGAGCGGGTCGGGAGCGAAGCAGAGATCCAGCAGCTTCACGTTGAAACCCGCCTGGTGGAGCGCCTCGGCCACCCAGGCCGCCCCCACCGGCACCGCCGGCTGGGGAGAGAGTTCTCGGTTGGTATTGATGATGAGGATACGAGCGGTCATGACCTCGCCTGTCGTACCAGCGGACGGATTCCCCCGAACGGGTCTTCCCGCCGGTGGGGAGCGCTTTGCCGACGTCCCGGGCAAAAGGAGGATGGGAAGCCGCCACACGGGTGACTCCACCGATGAATCCGGCCCGGTTGCCCTTTTCATTGGATTAGAAGAGTGTATCAGAAAGATAGATCCCCGCTGGACGGCCCAAGACGGAGGGAGGGAATACGTTAGCGGCTTCGAGGATATTTTTCCATGAGAGGTGCTATTGACACCGGAATTAGGGGGGGAGTAGAATGAACTTAATGGAAGGAAGGAACACCAAGCTCTTTGAAACAATCCCTTGGTCCGCAAAAGGCCGTAGGGGTTGGTAATTGACGTCCACGCGGACCGAGCCGACCACGCCTGAAAAACTGAAGCGGCTACATCCCCATCCGTTCCAGCGGCCAAACCCGCTGAAATAGGTTCCGTGACACAAACCAGTTGGGGTACCCCATCGCACCCTGGCTGTCGTCACATACCTGTGCAACGGAAACTCAGGAAGGTCCCAACATGGACGTCAGTTATTTTTCGGGAAAAGGCCCGCGGCATGAGTGCCGGCGGGCCTTTTTTATTTTCGAAAGCTCCAAAGCCTTCCGGATGCGCCGATCTTCCCCCGGGCGCTCCTTTCCCCTCCTCACCCCGCCCTCCCCTTGAAGGGAGGGAGACCTCGGCTGGGCGGAAGCCGGGGTGGTTAGGCCCGCAGCCGGAACTGCCCGACGATCTGGCGGAGGTCTTCGGCCATGGAGGCGAGCTGGTGGGCGGCGGCGGCCGATTCCTGGACCCCGTGGGAGGTCTCGGCCAAGGCGTGGTTGATGTCGTGCATGTTGTGGCTGATCTCCTCGGTGGTCGCCGTCTGCTCCTCGGCCGCTGTCGCCACCTGGTGAATCTGGGCCGTCATGTCGTCGATCATGCCGAGGATTTCTTCCAGTGCCCGGCCCGACCCCGCCGCCTGCCGGCTCCCCTTGGTCACCTCATGGACGTCCTGTTCCATGGCGACTACCGCGGTGCCTATCTCCGCCTGGATCCCCCGGATCATCGACCCGATCTCCCTGGTAGCCTTCCCCGTCCGCTCGGCCAAGGCCCGCACCTCGTCGGCCACGACCGCGAAGCCGCGCCCCTGCTCACCGGCCCGGGCCGCCTCGATGGCGGCATTGAGGGCCAAGAGGTTGGTCTGGTCCGCGATGTCCTCGATGGTGCTGACGATGGCGCCGATCTGCTCCGAGCGCGTTCCAAGCCCCGCCACCCGCTGGGCGCTCTCTTGGACCCGCTGGGCGATCCCGGCCATGAGGGTAATGGTTTCCTCGACCACTTTAGCCCCTTCCGCGGCCGCCTTCGAGGTGCGGCCCGACCCGTCCGCCGCCTTCCCGCAGTTCTGTGCGATATCACCCGAGGTGGCGGACATCTCGTCCCCGGCGGTAGCGATCGACTCGGCCTGTAGAGCCACCCGGTCGGTTCCCTGCGCCATCTTCCGGGCCGTCTCCTCCAGCCGGGCAGCAGCGGCAGCGAGCCTCTGGGTGGTCTCCGCAGTGCGGGAGATGATGCCATGGAGTTTCTCCATGAAGTGGTTCATCCAGCCGGCGACCTCCCCGATTTCGTCAGAGGAGCTCACCTCGAGCCGCTTGGTGAGATCCCCTTCCCCCTGGGCGATGTCCTCGATCATCACGCACATCCTCCCCAAGGGGCGTAGGAGTCCCTTCACCAGCACCAGCATGATGAGCGAGAGGATGGCCCCGAGAGCCAGTCCGATGCCGGCCACGATGTAGGCGAGATGCTGGTAGAGGGCCAGGTACTCACTCTGCTTTTCGCCGACGTAAAGGGCACCGATGACGGCACCGGAGCGGTCCACGATGGGGTCATAGGCGGTGAAGGAGGGAACGCCCAGGATGTCGGCCGCCCCGCGGAACGGTTTCCCCTCCTTGAGGACCGTGTCATACGCGGCCCCCTGGAGCTTGGTGCCGACCGCACGGCTTCCGTCCGGCTTCATCACGTTGGTGGAGATGCGGGTGTCCTGCATGAAGATGGTCGCGGCGCCCCCGAAGAGCTCCTTGATCTTGTCGGGAATCTCGTAGTTGTCGTTTATGACATACGACCCGGCCATAAGTTTACCGTCGGCCATCCTCAGATCGCCCCCCTTGCTCTCTAAGAGCAGGTGAAGGGTTCTCATCCTCGCGTCGAGGTCGATCCTGGCCTTGTTGGTGAGTTCCTTTTTGGTCTGGTAAAGAGACAGGAAGGAAGTTACGGCCACGGCAAAACAGACGGCAACAATAATGGAGAGAGAAATCTTGGTGGCTATCTTCAATCGCGGGGCTCCTGCTGGGTAGGATGGATCGGCACGCGATGGCATCTCGAGAAACCGGACGGAGGCGTGGCGCAATTAACGCCGGCCAATGGTTTCGAGATGAAATCGGTACCGAGCGACAAGTTACCCCATCGACCCCGGCAGGGATAACTTTAGCGATTCAATGAGGAAGAATGGCGGGATAGCGTATACGTTTGAAGAGTGGGCAGCGGTACTATTTACGTGATTCCCCCCCCTCCTTTCCCCACCGGGAGAAGGGGTGCTGCACGAGGCTCACGTTGCGGTACTTCGGGTCGCGGGAGACCTCTTCGCCGACCCAGGGGGGAAGTTCGACCTGCTGATCCTCGCTCTCGAGCTCGACCTCGGCCACGACCAGGCCGGCATTGTCGGCCAAAAACTCGTCCACTTCCCACTGGATCCCCGCGTAGGTGACGTGGTAGCGGTTCTTCTCGACCTGCGGCGACGGGCAGAGGTTGTCCAGCATCTCGCGCGCATCCGCGGGGGGGATCGGATACTCGTACTCGTCCCGGCTCACCCCCCGGGTCTTCCCCTTGATGGTGAGAAAGGCCCTCTCACCCTGCAGGCGCACCCGCACGGTGCATTCCGCCCCGGAGGAGAGGTACCCCTGGCGGGTGTGGACGGGCGAAGCCCCCTTTCTCCACTGGTCGCCGGCGACCAGGAATTTGCGTTCGATCTCTTTGGCCATCTCGCACTCCCTTGAAATCACGGCCGCGCCGCCGGCCTAGTCCCCGCGGGCGTTTCACGCCGCTTCTGGTACAATCATCCCCATGAACTCAACGCCCCTCGCCTGTCACCTCTCCGAGACCGAAACGCTCCGCTACCGCAAGTACGGAAACGGTCCAAAACGCCTGGTGCTTTTGCACGGGCTCGCCTCCCGGTCCGCCTGCTGGAAGGACCTGGTGCCGCTCTTCCCCGCCGACCGCTACACCCTTTACCTGGTGGACCTCCTGGGATCGGGAGATTCGTCCAAGCCCAAAAACGGTGACTACTCCATGCGGGGGCACAGCCGCAGGCTCATCGCTTTCCTGGAGAAGGAGGAGCTCGCCGGGGTAACCGTGGTGGGACATTCGCTGGGGGGGGCGGTGACGCTGATGACCGCGGTCGAGCTCCATCTGGCCGGCAAGGAGGCGCTGGTCGTTTCCCTGGTGATCATGGCCGGGCCGGGCTACCTCCAGCAGCTCCCGCTCATCGCCGAGCTGTTCGGCTACCCGCTGGTGGGACGGCTCTTCGTGGCGATGTACGCCCCCGATATCTGGATCAAGGTGGGACTCAGAGCGGCCTACCATGACCATAGCCTGGTGGACCGGGAACATATCAAGAGGTACGCCCCCTGCTACCGGGACCGGGCGGCCAAGCGGGCCCTGGTGCAGACCTGCCGATCGCTGGTGCCGGACGACGCGGAAGAGCTGGCCTCCCACTTCGGCGACCTGAGGCTCCCGGTACTTCTTTTGTGGGGGAGGGAGGACCGGATCGTTCCCCTTTCCCAGGGGACCCGGCTCAATGCCGTCATCCCGGGCTCGAGGCTGGAGATCATCGAGCAGTGCGGTCATAACCCGCAGGAAGAGAAGCCGAGGGAGACCTTCCAAATCATCGATCAGTTTGTAAGGGCGATGAACACCTAAGACAAAGACAATGGAACGCGGATGACGCGGATTTCTCCTTGTGCTCCCAGGGGATCAGCACCGGTCCGGGAAGGCTCATGGCGAAGTCGGCAAGCCAGGCCAAGCCTTCATAGCAGCCTCCTTGCGGGAGAGCGCGTCGCTATTTTTCCCCATAGCGGATCACCGTGGCCTTCTCCAGGGTGATCATCCCTCCCTTCATCATCTCGTCGATTTTCGGCATGACCTGGTCGATCTTCTCCTGGGTGTCGACCGCCTCCACGATGAGCGGAAGGTCCGCGGAGAGATCGAGCAGCTTTTGGGTATGGTAGGCCCGGTGTCCGCCGAATCCGCAGACGGCCCTGATCACCGTGGCGCCGGCGAACCCCTCCGCCAGGAAAAGCTCCATCAGCGCCTCGTAGAGCGGCTTTTTCTCGAAGCGATCCTCCTCGCCGATGAAGATCCTCATCAGCACTTTTTCCCCTACCTGTTTCAAAGGCCCCTCCTTCATATCGAGCGGATGGTGACGATCCCCAGCCAGGTGCATAAAAGGCAGAGGACCACGCTCCCCAAAACGTTGCCGAAGGCTACCGCGAACTGGCCGTCTTCGAGGAGCTTGAAGGTCTCGTAACTGAAGGTGGAGAAGGTGGTGAGTCCCCCCATGAAGCCGACGGTGAGCCCGACCCTCAGGGTGTCGGAGATCGCCGTGCTGCGCATCCCGAGCTCCATCACCACACCGATCAGGTAGGCACCGATCACATTGACGGCCAGGGTCCCGTAGGGAAATGCCCTCCCCAGCATCGAATAGACCCAACCGGAAAGGTAGTAGCGGGTCAGCCCGCCCCCTGCGCAGAAAAATCCGATCATCGCGGCAATCTTCATCCTTCCATCACTCCTTGACGCTCCTTGGACTGCTGGCGGCAAGCTAGCATCGGGAGTGTGAGCCGGTCAATGAAAAAAGTTCGGCTAGCGGTGCTTGATGAAGGTCCCTTCCTGGTACTCCCGGAAGGCGACCTCCAGCTCCTGCTGGGTGTTCATCACGATCGGGCCGTACCAGGCGACCGGCTCCCCGATCGGCTTGCCGGAGATCAGCAGGAATCGGACCGGGCTCTCCTGGGTGGAGACCGCCACCGCATCGCCGTCGTCGTAGTGAACGAGGTTCTCGCTCCCGCACTCGCAGGTACGCTCGAGGTCGAAGTAGTTGGTCCCCACCATCTCGTGGGCATAGGGGTTGCGTTCGAGGTCGAAGTAGCCGTGGCCGTCGATGACGTAGGCGAAGGCGGTGTACCCGCGGCGGATGGCATGGGTGAAGGTGGTTCCCTCCGGGAGGGTGACGTCGAGGTACTCGGGATCGACCACCACGTCGCGGATCGGTCCCCGCACGCCGCCGATCTGGCCGGCGATCACCTTGACCCGGGCGTCCTTAAGGCGCGCCTCCGGGATCTCGGCGGCGGTCAGGCCGCGGTAGCGGGGATCCATCATCTTGTGGGAGGCGGGGAGGTTCGCCCAGAGCTGGAAGCCGTACATCCGCCCCTCGTCGTCCCCCTTGGGCATCTCCTGGTGGATGATGCCGCTGCCGGCCGTCATCCACTGCAGGTCTCCGGAGCCGATCACCCCGCGGTTGCCCATGCTGTCGCCGTGCTCCACCCGGCCGCGCAAGACGTAGGTGATGGTCTCGATGCCGCGGTGGGGGTGCCAGGGAAACCCCTTCAGGTAGTGCTCCGGTGTGTCGGAGCGGAAGTCGTCGAGGAGGAGGAAGGGGTCGAGGTTGGGAACCTGGTAGTAGCCGAAGGCGCGTTTGAGATGGACCCCGGCGCCTTCCAGGGTCGGTTTGCTCTTCCAGACTTTGCGGATCTTGCGGATGGAACCGGTATCGGAACTCATGGGAACCTCCTGGCACGGTAATGGCAAAAACATTCTAATGGCCCACCCATCGATGTCAACCACACCGCCCCGGCGGCCAAAAAAGAGGGGGCCGGCTAAGCCGGCCCCCCTTTTTGCATCGCATGGCGCTCCACCGATCAGAAGCGCTCGAAATCGCTGTCCATCCCCTCGCCGTTCATGGCCAGGAGGGCACCTTTCACCTGCTCCTCCGCCTTGGTAAGCTGGTGGGGAGCCACCCGCGTGACGGCCTTGGACTGGACCTTCCTCTGGGGCGCCGGCTTCTTGGCCTGTCCGCTCTCCCGCACCTTGAAGAAGGAGATGGTCGACTGGAGCTGCTCGGCCTGGCTGGAGAGTTCCTCAGCGGTGGACGACATCTCCTCGGCGGCGCCGGCATTCTGCTGGATGACCTGGTCGAGCTGCTGGATGGCGCGGTTGATCTGGCCGGCGCCGGTGTCCTGCTCGCGGGAGGCGGCGCTGATCTCCTGCACCAGCTCGGCGGTTTTCTGGATGTCCGGCACGATCTGGGTAAGCATCGTCCCCGCCTGCTCGGCCACGTCCACGCTGGAGACCGAGAGCTTGCTGATCTCGCCGGCCGCCGCCTGGCTCCTTTCGGCGAGCTTTCTCACCTCGGAGGCCACCACCGCGAACCCCTTGCCGTGCTCGCCGGCCCGGGCCGCCTCGATGGCCGCGTTCAAGGCCAGCATGTTGGTCTGGCGGGCGATCTCCTCGATGATGTTGATCTTGCCGGCGATCTCGCGCATGGCGGTAACGGTCTGGGCCACCGCCTTGCCCCCTTCCAGCGCGTCCTGGGCGCTCTTCACGGCGATCTTCTCGGTCTGCAGCGCGTTGTCCGCGTTCTGCCTGATGTTGGAGCTCATCTGCTCCATGGAGGAGGAAGCCTCCTCGGCCGCCGCCGCCTGTTCGGTTGCCCCCTGGGACATGTTCTCCGAGCCGGAGCTCATCTCCATGGCCCCGGCCGCCACGTTGTCGGCCGCCGCCTTGACCTCGGCCACCACGTTGGAGAGCTGGGTCACCATGGCCCCCAGGGCCCGCATCAGTTCGTCCTTCTCGGAGCGCTCCTTGATTTCCACGAGGAGGTTTCCGGAGGCGATCTCCTTGGCGGAGGTGGTGATGGACTGCATGGCATCGATCAGCACGTTGAGGTTGTTCTTGATGATGTTGTACTGCCCTTTGTACTCCGCGGTGATGCGGGGGGGGATGTCCCCCTTGCTGATGCTGTCCACGTAGTCGGCGGTGACCATGAGCGGGTTGACGATGTTGGTGACCGTCTCGTTCACCCCCACCACCAGCTTGTTCCAGCCCCCCACGAAGAGGGCGGCGTCGGCCCGCTTGTCGAGCTCGCCGTTGGCAGCCCCCTTGATCAGGATGTCGGTCTGCGCCAGCAGGTCGTTCATCATCCTCACCATGTTGTTGAGGTTGTTCTTGATGACGTTGTACTCGCCCTTGTAGTCGGTGGTGATGGCCGGCGGGATGACCCCCTTGGCCACCTGGTCCACGTACTCCGCGGTCACCCTCAGGGGATTGACGATGTTGGCCACCGTGTCGTTCACCCCCACCACCAGCTTGTTCCACCCCCCCACGAAGAGGGCGGCGTCGGCCCGCTTGTCGAGCTCGCCGTTGGCGGCCCCCTGGATCAGGATGTCGGTCTGCGCCAGCAGCTCGTTCATCATGCGGACCAGGTTGTTGAGGTTGTTCTTGATGACGTTGTACTCGCCTTTGTAGTCGGTGGTGATTGCCGGCGGGATGACACCCTTGGCCACCTGGTCCACGTACTCAGCGGTAACCCTCAGGGGATTGACGATGTTGGCCACCGTGTCGTTCACCCCCGCCACTAGCTTGTTCCAGCCGCCGACGAAGAGGGAGGCGTCCGCCTGCTTGTCGAGCTCGCCGTTGGCAGCCCCCTGGATCAGGATGTCGGTCTGCGCCAGCAGGTCGTTCATCATGAGGACCAGGTTGTTGAGGTTGTTCTTGATGACGTTGTACTCGCCCTTGTAGTCGGTGGTGATGGCCGGCGGGATGACACCCTTGGCCACCTGGTCCACGTACTCCGCGGTAACCCTCAGGGGATTGACGATGTTGGCCACCGTGTCGTTCACCCCGACCACCAGCTTGTTCCACCCCCCGACGAAGAGGGAGGCGTCGGCCCGCTTGTCGAGCTCGCCGTTGGCCGCCCCCTGGATCAGGATGTCGGTCTGCGCCAGCAGGTCGTTCATCATCCTCACCATGTTGTTGAGGTTGTTCTTGATGACGTTGAAGTCCCCGTTGTAGTTGTCGGCGATCTGCGGCGGGATGATGCCGTTGGAGATCTTCTCGACGTATTCGGCGGCCACGTTGAGGGGGTCGATGACGGCGTCGAGGGTCTCGTTGACGCCGGCCACGATCTTCTGGAAATCCCCCTTGTGCTTGGAGGCGTCCGCGCGGGTGGAGAGCGTCCCTTGCACGGCGGCACCCGAGAGCATGTTGGTGTCGGCGACCAGCGCCTTGATCCGGGTGGTCATCTCCTGCAGGGCCGCCAGCAGCTGCCCCGCCTCGTCACTGCTCTCGATATCGATCTCGCTGGAGAGATCCCCTTCCGAGACCTTCTTGGCCACCTCGACCGCCTTGGAAATGGGGAGGGTGATGGCGCGGTCCAGCAAGTAGGCGATCACCATGGCGAGGATGACGGCCGTGAGCCCGCCGCCGATCATGACCAGCTTGGTGGTGGACCTGCGGGAGTCAGCCGACTTCATCCGCACGGCCAAGAGGGAGCTCTCCTCCTTGGTCATCTCCGAAAGGACGGCGCGCATGGCGTCCATCTGCGTCTTCCCCTTGGCTTCCTGGATGCTTCTCACCACCTGGTCCATCGAGGCCCTTCCCGCCACCACCTGCTTCCTCAAGGCGATAGTCGGCTCCACGTCGACCTGCATCCACTGGTCCTTCATGGCCAAAAGTTGGGAGAGGCGTTCCTGTTGGCGCGGGTTGTCCGCGGTCAGCTTTTTTGCCTCCTCGAAGTCCTTGGCGAAGGCGATCTTCCCCTGTTTGAGAGGATCCAGGAATTTGTCGTCCCCCGAAAGGGCGTAGCCGCGGGTCCCGGTCTCCATGTTGATGAGCGAGGTAAGCATGTTTCCCACGTGGTCGAGTACCTCGTAGGTGTGCACGTTCATCTGGTTGGCAGTACCGAGCGCGCTGAAGTTGAGGTAGGCGACCGTGACCAGCACCAGCACGATGGCGACCACGGTGAGGAATCCGGCGTATAGTTTTCTGCCTATAGCTACGTTAGCGAGCCATTTCATGGGCGCGTCTCCTAGTTGAGAAAGTGGGCGATTCTGGGTCTACTTGGGAACTGCTGTCATCGGGGGCCCCTGGACGAAGAGCCGGATAAGCGCGCCAGGATGCTTCGCTGTATGTCTCGGTGATGAGATACCCACCGCGGGCGAACGCCTGGTGTGACGTCCCGCCCACTTCCCCCCTTTGCCGTCAGGGAAATGGAGCGGCACGTGGTTTCAGAGGATGAGGCGGTAATCGCCGCCGGTGGTGTTGGGGTGAGAGGGTGTGTCGTAGCCGGGATACACCTCTCCCGACCGTGGAACGCCCTCGGCATCCCAAACTTGATCCGGCTGCGACCGGTGGCGTGCGGGACCTGGAAGTCGGCCTCCCGTTCCAGGGGTGGCCGATCCCGCATGAAGCTCAACGCCATCGGCCTACGTCGTTATCGGCCGTCCCGTCAGGCGGCCTGCTGGCTCGCCTGGGCAACCACCGCCACCTCTTCGCCGGCGAAGACGCGGTCGATGTCCAGGATGATGATGAACTGCTGGTCGTGCTTGGCCATGCCGAAGATGAAGTCGGTGTTCAGCTTGGAACCGATGCGAGGGGGGGGCTCGATCTGCTCCGGCGCCATGTCGATCACTTCCTGCACGGCATCCGCCAGCACCCCCATGACCAAAAGGTCGTCCTCGAGCTTCATCTCGACCACGATGACGCAACTGTCAACGGTCTTCGTGGTCTCGGTCATCCCGAACTTCAGGCGGAGATCCATGACCGGCACCACGCTGCCACGGAGGTTGATCACGCCTCGCATGAAAGGGGGGGTCTGGGGTACCTTGGTGACGACGGTAAAGTCGAGGATCTCTCTTACCTTGCCGACATCGAGCGCAAAGGTCTCTTCACCAAGTCTGAAGGTCAGGTACTGGGCACTCTCGGTAATCGCTGCAACTGACATCTGAGAACCTCCTTATGACTCGAAGCGCTGGACGAGTGGCATGAAATACATTTTCGCCCCCCGTCATCAGCTAGAACTACCTCTTGATTCTGCTCTTCGGCCGGTTCGGCCCCATCAATATCAGGTTTTTTCCTAGTACATAGGGAATTTTCCTGTATACGCATAACGGAGACCGGGGAGAAACCGCATCGGGCGGGAATCTCGCGGCTGCCGGCGAGCGGTGAACGGGACAGGGGTTGAACACCGGGAGTCAGGGAGTCAGGGAGTCAGGGAGTCAGGGAGTCAGGGAGTCAGGGAGTCAGGGAGTCAGGGAGTCAGGGAGTCAGGGAGTCAGGGAGTCAGGAGTCAGGAGGCCGGAGGCCGGAGGCCGGGGGCCGGGGGCCGGGGGCCGGGGGCCGGGGGCCGGGGGCCGGGGAGCGGGAGAGAGCTGGGAGCCTGGGTGCGCCCCAGCAAAGGGGAGCCGGAGAGTTGGAGAGAGCGAGGTAGCTCGAGTGAACCTGCGGCGAGGGGACCTCGGGACGCGGCGCGGGCTGCTAACCGGTGAGCAGCCCTTCCCGCAGGGCATAGCGGGTGAGGTCGGCGATGTTGTTAAGTCCGAGCTTTTTCATGATGTGGGCGCGGTGGGACTCCACCGTTTTCACGCTGATATCGAGGATGGTGGCGACCTCCTTGGACTTCCTGCCGGAAGCCAGCAGCACCAGGACCTCCCGCTCCCGCTCGGTCAGGAGCGGTTCCAGGGTCACCCCCCCCCCATTCGGCTGCCGCTGCGCCCCCCCAATCGTCCCCAACTCCGGCGAGATGTAGCGTCCCCCCGCGGCCACCGTCTTGATCCCCTTGACCAGCTCGGCTGCCTGCGCGCTCTTCAGCACGAACCCGCGCGCCCCCGCCCGCAGGGCATCCTCCAGGATCCGCCTCTCGTTATGCATGGAGACCATCAGGACCTTGACGTCGGGAGCCTCGCTGGCGAGGCAAAGGGTGGCATCGATACCGTTCATCCCTTCCATGCCGACGTCCATGACGACCACGTCGGGTGCCAGCTCTCGAACCAGGCGTACCGCCCCGACCCCGTCCCCGGCCTGGCCGACCACTTCGAAGTCGTCGCAGCGCTCGAGGATGGAGCAGAGACATTCCCTCACGATGGCATGGTCATCGACGAGAATGATGCGAATTTTCATAGCGCCCTCAGCCGTCGAGGCGGACTATCCCCGCCCGCACGGCGTACCTGGTGAGATCGGCGATCGAATTGAGCTTCAACTTCTTCATGATCTGCTGGCGATGGTTGTCCACCGTCTTGGGGGTCAACTTCAGCTGGAAGGCGATCCCCTTCGCGTTCTCTCCCCGGGCGATCAGGGAAAGGATCTCCTGCTCCCGGGGGGAGAGGGGATTTTCCTGCCGCGGAGCCGTTTCCTTGACGAGCTCGAGGTACCCCTCGATGACCAGGGAAAGGATCTCCGGGCAGAGGTAGTGGTAACCGGCCGCCACGGTCCGTACCGCATCCACCAGCGTATCCGAGGTGTGGTCCTTGAGGAGGTATCCCCTCGCGCCGGCCTGGAGAGCCTTGGTAACCTGGAGCCGGTCCTCGTACATGGTCATCATGAGAATCCGGGTCTGCGGGTGAAGGGCCAGGATCTCCCGGGTGGCGTCGATCCCGTCCATGACCGGCATGTTGAGATCCATCACCACGACTTCCGGGCGGAGTTCCCCGGCCAGCTGGACTCCCCGCTTCCCGTTGTCCGCTTCCCCCACCACCGAAAGGTCCGGGTATTTCCCGAGCAGGTATCTGATCCCCTGCCGTACGATGGTGTGGTCATCGATCACCAGCACCCTGATTACCCTTGCATCTTCAACGCTGTACGCCATCGTTAGCCCAGGCTCCTCGCGGTTTTCATGTAGCCGACGCCCCCTCATCATTAATATTAACGTTGTTGACGGTGATTGGGGGGGCAGATAAGATTATCATGGTCCAATGAGAAGACAATTTTTTTCGTTTCATCCCCATCGGCAATGAACTCGCGGAGACGGAGCGTCTAAGGCGCCGCCTGACGCGGCATACTTACCAGAGGAAACGCCATGGAACATCTAATGGAAGAGGCCTTCCGTTTCGCCCTGCTCACCGAGCTTACCAGTTACCGCGGTCTGCGCAACGCGGCGCTCATGCACCCTGACAACTACGCCAGAGAGCTGTTGCGCGAGCTGGGCGCCCGGCAATGGGAGATCGTCGAAGAGATCGCCAGACGCTGCCCGGAGAAGATAGCGAGCCGGCTTATGCCCGCCGACGACCTGCAACTTCCCGCTCCCCTCCCGTACCCGAGGGAGGCCTCCAGCCGGACGCTGTACCGCCAGTTGCGGGCGGCGCTGGTAGACAAGCAGTGCAGCGTCGAGAAGTATACCATCTTCGCCGCCTCCTTCCGGGATCCCGATATTTGTCGCATCTTCCAGCTGGCCCTCAACGGGTCGCAGCGGCTACTGGTCCGTATCCTCGACGCCTACCGCCAGGCGGACATTACCCTCCACCCTCCCATCCCGAACATGCGCAGGAAACGGACCCATCTGCGGTCGATGGCTCCCCCCTCCCCCAACCCGCACACCGAACTGTTCATCTCCCTGGTAGATTCCGGACGTCGTTCGCTTTTCTGAGATCATCAATCGAAGAGGGACATGACCGCTTCCCGACGCTCCACGAGCGCCGGCGAATCGTTTTGGACACTGTTGACCAGCGATGAGACCTCCCACTGCTGCATGAGCTCGGCGGGATAGGGGGTGAGAAGCGGCGTGACCTGCAAGGAATCCCGGATCCCCCGGTCCAGCCAGCGGTCCCAGTCAGCCGGGGCCAGGATGGCAGGCATGCGCGAATGGAGCGGTTCCACGAGCGGGTTGGCATCGGTGGTCAGGATGGTGCAGGACTCCACCACCTCCCCCTCCGGTGAGCGCCAGCTCTCCCAGAGGGCGGCAAGCGCCATGGGGGCCTTGTCGCGCAGGGTGACGTAGTGAGGGACCTTGGCCTTCCCTTCCCGTCGCCACTCGTAGAAACCGGAGGCGGGGACGATGCAGCGCCTGAGCTTGAGCGCCTGCCGGAAGGCGGCCTTATCCGCGGCCGTCTCCGAGCGGGCGTTGATCATGCGGGCCGCACCTCCGCGGTCCCGGGACCAGGAGGGGATCAGCCCCCACTGCAAAAGGGCGAGGCTCCGGATACCCGACAGATCCGCCCGGACCACCGCCACCGGCTGGGTGGGGGCGATATTGAAGCGGGAGAGGAGGGGACAGAGCTCGCCCAGGTTGAAGAGTTCGGCCAAAAGCTCGGGGGGAAGATCAAGGGTGAAGCGTCCGCACATACACCGGCTCCGGGGAAACGACTCTACTTGAGGACGTGGCTCGCCAACATCTTCTGCACCTCGTAGACGTTGACGTCCTTGTTGAACTTTTTCTCGATCGGAATGGTCTCGGTGCCGACCCATATCTTCAGCTCGGCATCGAGGTCGAATGCCGAACCGGTGACCACGCTGAACTTCATGATCTTCGCGTAGGGGATGGACAGATACTCGATCTGCTTCCCGGACAACCCTTTGACCTCCACCAGGATGAGTCTTTTGTTGGTGAAGAGGAAGGTATCCCGGAAGACGGTGAAGCCAACTTCAATGATCTCCCCGTCAGAGAGGAGGGCTCCATAGCTTGCGTGATACTTTTTGGCCTCCGGAGACCCCGCGCTCTTCGCCCCGCCAGTGAACATTCCCATGACTGTCCCCCGCAGCTTTTAATTATCGGATGATAGGCACGCTTCTTATCGGCAGCCGGGACGGAAACTGTAGGGATTTTGCCGATCACTGGTCGGAGAAGCCGTACTTCTCCAGCACCTTCTTGGCCTCGGCCCCCTTGAGGAAGGAGAGGAAGGCGACCGCATCGGGATTGCGGGCTCCGGTGACGGTGAGGGCGAGGGGATAGACGATCCGCTCGTGGAGGTTTGCGGGGACGGTGAAAAGGATGCGGGCCTTCTTCGCCTGCAGCGCGTCGGTGCGGTAGACGAAGCCGCCGTCCACCTCGCCCCGGTCGGCGTACATCAGGCACTCGCGCACGTCCTTGGTCATCACCAGCTTCTTCTCAACCTGCTTGGCGAGCCCGGCCCTGGTGAGGGCCTCCATGGCGTACTCCCCGGCCGGCACACTCTTCGGGCTCCCGATGGCGATCCGTTCCAGCTTGGCCAGGTCGCGCAGCGACGATGCCTTGCCGGGAGTCCCGGCGAAGACGAGCGTGTTGTGGGTGAAAATGCCGGTACTCCTGGCGTCGACCAGCCTCTTCCCCTTGAGATAATCCATCCACTCGACGTTGGCCGAGATGAAGATGTCGCCGGGGGCGCCGCTCTCTATCTGGCGGGCCAGCTGGCCGGAGCCGCCGTAGTTCTTCAAAAACCGCACGCCGGGATGCCTTTTGGCAAACCGGTCGCAGAGCTCGTTCACCACCTCCTTGAGACTCGCCGCTACCGAGAGGTTCACCTCAGCCGCCATGGCCGGGGAAGCGACCAGCAACGCCAACAGCACCGTCACCACCATTTTCCTCATAACTCGTCTCCTCCAGCTTCATCCGGCGCCCAGCCGGGCGACGTCCCGGCCGCCGCGCCGTTTTTCATTGTTTCATCCCCCCCACATCGCTTCCTTGTACCTGCCCTCCCCTTCAAGGAGATGGCAGGGTGAGGATGGGGTGTGGTTTGACTCGTTATGGCGAAGATACCATAACGCCCGGCCGGGAAAAAGGGGTGGCAGCAGGCGCCACCCCCTCCCCGGGCTCAGCTCACCCCGATGATGACCGAGCTCGCCTTGAATAAGGCGCAGGCATGGTCGCCGGGCTTGAGATCCAGCCGTTCCGCGCTTCCGTGGGTGATCACCGCGCTCACCGTGTTCCCCCCACCGATCTCGACGTCGATCTCGGTACTGACCGGTCCCTGGATCACCTTGGCGACGGTACCGCAGAAAACGTTGCGGGCGCTGACTTTGGCGTTGTGCAGGTCGGTTCCGATGATGACCGAGCTCGCCTTGATGATGGCGTAGGCCTCGGTTCCGGTGGCGAGTCCCAGGTTCTCCACGGCGCCGTTGGTGATCACCGCCACCAGCGGAACCCCTCCTTTCAGCGTCAGGGTAACCTCCGAGTTGACCGCTCCCTTGGTTATGCCGGTGACCGTCCCCGCAAAACTGTTGCGTGCGCTGACCTTCATGCTAATCCTCCTTATGAATCGGAGCAGGTCTTCGGTATCGCCGAGCCTGCTGCCGAGGTTACCGAGAAGCCGTTGCAGCTCCTCCTGGATCACGCGGTACTGTCCCAGGATCCGTTTACCTTCCCGGGTAAGACTGGTCCCCCCTCCCCCCTTGCCACCGGCCAGCCGGTCCACCAGCGGGAGGTGGGACATGTTATTAATGGTACGGACCATGTCCCAGGCGGTCTTGTAGCTCAACCCGCTCGCCTTGGCGGCCTTGGCGATGGAGCCGAGCCGGTCGATCCTCTCCAGGAGCTCGATCCGCTCGCCTCCCAGGAATCTCTGCTCGGCCAGGTTGAACCAGAGATGGCCGGCAACTTCCACCTTGTCGTCTCTATTTTTCATGGAGCAGATTCCCCCTAGCGGTGGCCCCGTCCCACCGCTTCGCCAGATAGCATAGCAAGCGGGCTCCGGCTGTAAAGTTACACAAGGCGTGCCAGCATGGCACCGGCACCCGTTTTGGCCGGAAATGCAGCGGCCGCGGGGGTTCTTGCGCTACCGTTATGAAGCGTGCCCCATATCGCCTGCCGCTCTGGGCGGCAACTGCCGATAAAACCGGCAGCCGGAGGCCAAAGGCACAAGCGGCCCGGCTGTTTCCATCCCGGGCCGGGGCGTGGCCGGACTGCGAAAAAACCTGAGTTGACGAACGGGAGATCAGGAGATACCGTCTCAAGACAATATTTCTTAAGCACGTACAAAGCCCGGCCGGCACCGGGCTTTTCAATGCCCCGCAGAGGAGGAAGCTTGTATGCCGATTATCATCTGGAACGACAGCCTTCAGGTAGGAATCGAAGAGGTCGACCTGCACCACCGCCGTCTGGTCGAACTGCTCAACAAGACCTACGATGCGGTGCTGGCCCGTGAAAGCGACACCCAGGTGGGAGAATGGCTGGACCAGTTGGTCGATTATGCCACCTACCATTTCAATACCGAAGAGATCATCATGAGCAACGCCCACTACCCGGATCTGGTGGCCCACCTTGCCGAGCACCAGAAGTTCGTGACCCGCATCATCGAGATCCAGCGGGACCACCAAAGCGGGAAGACCCACCTCTCGCTTGAGCTCATGACCTTCCTGAAGGACTGGCTGTTCGATCACATCATGAAGACCGACGCCGCCTACGGGAAGTTCGTCGCCGACACGAAGAAGGTTTCCGGAGTCTCCATCGAGCTGTAATCCCTGGTGCGGTGAAGAGAGAAAGGGTGAGGTGCCGCGGCGCCCCACCCTTTTTTTGCCTGCGCCCCCTCGCGCGCACGCCCCTTTGTGCAAAGGTTGAACACCTAGGCCGGTCCTCCCCCTCCAGCAACTCGAAATATCAGCCACTTAAGCCTCGAGGAGAGTTGGCCGGAAAATTGCTGGCATCCCGGGCACAATTGGCAACGTACTCGCCCCCCCGACGGGGATCGGGTAAAAACGCGAGGTGACCGATGGTGAACGTTCGGCGCAGAGGGTGCGGGATCAGGGGAACCGGGTGGATGGCACTTCTGGTTGGGACGGCCTTGCTCTTCGGCTGCGGCGGCAGCGGAGGACTTTCCGGCGGCAACCAGGTCAACCAGTCATCCCCCTCCCGGGACCGGCTCTCGGGGGTGATCAGCGACCGAAACGGAGTCCCCGTTTCCGGGGTGACGGTGACGCTCTACTACAACAACAGCAACACGACGGCGACGGCCACCACCGATTCCAGCGGCGCTTACTCGTTCCCGGATCTCTACAACAACCAGTATTCCGACTACGCCGTCTACGCCGAAAAGAGCGGGTTCGCCTTCTATCCCTCGGTTGCCGACCCCGCAGGGAAGGTGATGAGGGAGGACTTCAACGGCAACTACCGCACCGTGATCCGGTTCCTCACCATGCCGTCCCACGACGTGACCGGGGCCGACTTCACCGCCTATCGGCCGGGAGACCGGCTGGCGAGCCTCCCCTCCACCGGGGAAGCGGCCAGCTACGCGGTCGGGGATGACTATGCGGTGCGGGCCGGTGTTGCCTGGCCGGCCACCCGTTTCACCGACAACCAGGACGGCACGGCGACCGACAACCTGACCGGGCTCGTCTGGCTCAAAAACGCCGGCTGCTTCCCCCCCGCCGACTGGATGGCGAGCCTCGCCAACGCCAACCAGCTCGCCAGCGGCCAGTGCGGGTTGGTCGACGGCTCGCTCCCCGGCCAGTGGCGGATGCCCAACGTGAACGAGCTGGAAAGCCTGGTGGACGTCTCCCGCGCCGCCCCCTCCCTCCCGGCGGGGGCCCCCTTCACCAACGTTGCCCAGGGCAACGCGTACTGGTCCTCGACCACCTACATGGCGGGGATCGCCAACGCGCTCGCCATCCGCTTCACCGACGGCAGGTGGATCAACGGGCAGGACGCCGGGGACGGGAGCTTCTCCAACACCAAGACCAGCTCCTCCAACTCCGTGTGGGCGGTGAAATCGGGAGGAAACGGCGCCGTCAAGCTGCTGGCCACCGGGCTCTTCTCCGGCCAGGGGGGCGGCTCGGGGATCTCCTTCGGGACCGGCGACGATCCCGCGCTGCAACTCGGGATCCATCTCACCTCGCCCCGCTTCGTCGACAATGGGAACGGGACCCTCTCCGACACGGTCACCGGCCTCACCTGGTTGAAAAAGGCCGACTGCATCTCCGGAAACTGGTCCGGCTCCCTTACCGCGGTCAACGCCCTGTCGAGCGGCCAGTGCGGCCTCACCGACGGCTCAGCCCCCGGCGACTGGCGGATGCCGAACCGGAACGAGATGCTGAGCCTGGCCGACCGAGCCCCCACCTTCCCGATCGCCAACTACTTCAACGGGATCCCCGGCCCCGACGGCGTCACGGTCACTTTCGCCCCGGTGTTCCAGAGCTTCCAGGTCTTCACCTACTACTGGACCTCGACCAGCTACCAGCCCGATCCGGGGGAGGCCTGGAGCGTGTACAGCTGCGACTTCGGCGTCTACAACCACGCCAAGTCCGCCATCGGCTACGCCCTCGCGGTCCGCTGACCTTCAGCCCCCATTCAAACGCGAAAAAGGGTTACGGAGGAGATCCGTAACCCTTTTCTTTTACCGCCGTCTCTTTCTTCCCCGGCCGGTCACACCCCCGCGAGCGCGAGGTTCCAGAGGTAGAGCGTCACGAAGGAAAGCGGGATTCCCACCCCGACCAGCATGCCGACCAGCTGCGGCTTGAGGTCGTGGTCGATGGCGATGATCCCCGCCGAGATCATCGGCGCCATGGCGGACTCGAAGATGGTCACCTGGGTGACGGTCCCCTTGGCGCCGAGGAAAAGGACGTACAACAGGGCGATCAACGCCGGCCCCAGGAGGAGCTTGTAGGAAAGCCCGGCAACGAGGGCCTTCGCCTCGGCGCGGATCCCACCGAACTGGAGCTGGAAGCCGACCGAGAAAAGGGCCAGCGGCGTGAGGGTGCTCCCGAGCTTCTCGAGCACGCTCACTGCCCAGGCCGGGAAGGCCACCGGTCTCAGGAGCAGAGCCAGCACCAGCGCCTGGAACGGGGGAAAGAGAAGGATCTTCCTGGCCATCTGCCGGGGCGATACCGAGCCGGACGAGTAGCAGGTGGCTACCAGGATACCCAGCGTCGAGAGGACCATGAAGGAGCCGAGCTGGTCGGCCACGATCCCCACCCCCAGGAACTCCTTCCCGTAGTACGCCTCGATCATCGGCAATCCCACGAACGAGGTGTTCCCGAGCCCCGCCACCAGGATGAGCGCCCCGACCGTCTCCCGCTCGAGCTTCAACGCCCTCCCGCTCCCCCCGAAAACGATCCAGGCGGCCCCGAAGAGGAGCCAGGCCATGGCGGCGGTGAGGGCCAGGGTGGCATCCAGCTTGAGGTCGTGGATATGCAGGACCGCCAGGGCGGGGAGCGAAATGTGAATGATGAAGCCGTTGAGCGCCGCCGGCGTGGTTGACGGAAAGCGCCCGTTTCTCCTGAGGCCGATCCCCGCCAGCAGACAGATTGCGAGAAGAATGATGTTCGCCATGCGTCACCCTTACCTACCCCTACGGAAGCGCCACCACCACTCGTCCGCGGATCGCTCCCTGCAGGATGGCGTCGATTTTTTCGTCCAGCTTCTCGCGGACGACCTCGACGGAAAGCTCGGCGAGCCGCTCAGGCTTCCAGGGGCCGGCGAGCCGCTCCCATGCCTTTTGGCGGGTGGCGGCGGGAGCGTTGACCGAGTCGATGCCGACGAGGGTCACACCGCGCAGGATGAAGGGGAAGACGTTCACGGCGAGATCGGATGAACCGACCAGCCCGCAGCAGGTGACGGTACCGCCGTAGCGGGTCGATTTCAGGACCGCCGCCAGGGTCTCCCCACCGACCACGTCGACCGCCCCCGCCCAGCGTTCCTTCATGAGCGGACGGTCCCCACCTTCGGTGACCTCGGAACGAGCGATGACCTGGGCCGCACCGAGCGAACGGAGGAAGGCCTCGTCCGCGCCCTTGCCGGTCGCCGCCACCACCCGGTACCCCGCCCTGGCCAGGATGGAGACCGCCAGGCTCCCGACCCCACCGGTGGCCCCGGTGACGAGGACGTCGCCGTCGGCGGGTTTCACCCCGCCCGCTTCCAGCCTCAGCACCGAAAGGGCGGCGGTGAAGCCGGCGGTGCCGAGCTCCATGCTCTCCTTCAGGGTCAGCCCGTCGGGGAGCCGGACCGCCCAGGAGGAAGGGATCCGGATGTACTCTCCCCAGCCGCCGTCGGTCTCCATGCCCAGGTCGAAACCGGTGACGATCACCCGGTCTCCCGGCGCAAACGCGCCGCTGTCGCAGGCCACGACCTCGCCCGCCGCGTCGATCCCGGGGGTGTGCGGGAACTGCCGGGTGACCCCGGGGTGGCCGGTGGCGGAAAGGGCGTCCTTGTAGTTGAGCGAAGAGTAGCGGACCCGCACCAGGAGATCCCCCTCGCCAAGCTCGGCCAGGGTCCGCTCCTTGAGGCTCCTGACGAACCGCTTGTCCTCGGTTTTTTCCACCACCACCGCTTTGAACGTGGTCGCTAACTCCATGTCATCCCTCCTATCTCACTGTTTCAACGGTTAATGAGGCCAATCATGCTGGCCGGGTAGCGATCCCCCGCCACCGCCCCCCTGGGGATGACGGCCGCGATCTCGGCCAGATCCTCGGCGGAAAGGGCAATCGCGGCGGCCTTCACGTTCTCCTCCAGGTACTTCACCCGCTTGGTCCCGGGGATGGGAACCACGTCTTCTCCCTGCGCCATGACCCAGGCCAGCGCAAGCTGTCCGGAGCTCACCCCTTTCGAGGCCGCCATCTCGATGACCTTGGCCACCACCTCCAGGTTCTTCACGAAATTCTCCCCCTGGAAACGGGGAGAGTTGCGGCGATAGTCGTCGGCGGGGAAGTCGTCGAAGCTCTTGAGCTGGCCGGTAAGAAAGCCGCGCCCGAGCGGGCTGTACGGGACGAAGCCGATGCCGAGCGCCCTCAGGGTCGGGAGAATTTCGTCCTCGGGATCACGGCTCCAGAGGGAGTACTCGGTCTGCAGGGCACTCACCGGGTGGGTGGCGTGGGCCCGCCGGATGGTGGCCGGTGCGGCCTCGGAAAGCCCGATGAAGCGGACCTTCCCCGCCTGGACCAGGTCCGACATCGCCCCCACGGTATCCTCGATGGGGACCTCGCTGTCGACCCGGTGCTGATAGTAGAGATCGATGTGGTCCACGCCCAGGCGCTTCAAGGAGGCGTCGCAGGCGGAGCGGACGTACTCGGGACGGCCGCTGATGCCGGTGATGGGGGCCCAGCCACCGTTGGCGGCGGGCTGGTTGCTTCGCACGATGCCGAACTTGGTGGCGATCACGAAGTCGTTCCGTTTCCCCTTGATGGCCCGGCCGATCAGTTCCTCGTTGGTGAACGGGCCGTACATGTCCGAGGTGTCGAGGAAGTTCACCCCGAGGTCGAGCGCCCGGTGAATGGTGGCGATCGACTCCTTCTCGTCGCGCACCCCGTAAAAATCCGACATTCCCATGCATCCAAGGCCCTGGGCCGAAACCGTCAGCCCCTGGCTTCCCAATCTGCGCTGCTCCATCACTGCTCCTTTCTCCCTCACGTGGTGAGAATGATTCCGGCGCCTTCGCGCCGTCTGGCTGGTAGTCCGTCTGCCGGCGGTGAAGCCGGGGTGAAATCGAAATGCGCAGGGTCTGCCCCCGGCCAAAGCCGGCGCGAACAAGGAAATGCCAGGCCTTCCCCCGGGGAGGGTTATTTGGCCACGAGGACTGCCGCGTACATGGTGTCGATGAAATCCCTCAACGGTTGCGGCGATTTCATCACCTTGGCCCGCAGGATCGCCCCCTCCCATCCCGAGAGGAAAAAACCGGCGATGACGGCGGGGTCGCAGCGGGGGGTGAGCTCTCCCTGCTTCTGCGCTTCCTCCAGGCAGGCGGCGAAGCGCTCTTTCCAGGAGTGGAAGATCTGGTCGAGCCGCTCCCGGAACCGCTCGTTCTGGTCGGCCAGCTCCTGCCCGAGGTTGCCGATCAGGCATCCTTTGGCGAAGTTGGTGCCGGTCAGGTAGGCGAGCACCCTCTCCAGGTAATTCCGGATCCGGTCAAGGGGAGCGAAGGAGGTGTCGTCCAGAAAGGAAGCGAGGTACTGGTCGTAGCGGGCGGCGAACTGGTCGATGATGGCCAGCCCGAAATCTTCCTTGCTCCCGAAGTAGTGATAAAAAGAGCCCTTGGGTACCCCGGCCCGCTTCAGGACGGCATCGATCCCGGTACCGTTGTACCCCTGCAGGGCAATCATCTCCGTGCCGATGGAGAGTATCTCCGATCTCTTGTCGCTTTTCTTCATGGCGGCGAAAATAGACCGGTCGTCTAGTACTGTCAACTCCTTTTTTTCACCGCCCTTTTTCCGGGTCCCCCTTGACCGGTTGGGCATGAATGGCGGCTGGACAACCTGATGACCGCCTCCTGCCTCACCGCCATCGGCGAAGCAGGAGGGCCCCGCTGCTGCAAACGCGACACCTTCCTCGCGGTAACGGTCGGCCGTGACTTCCTCAACCGGCACCTCGACGCCGGGATGCCGGCCACCTCCAATCCGGTCTGCTCCTTCGCCGCCAATAACAAGGAGTGCCTGGGCACCGCCTGCCCCTTTTTTCCCGGCAGCTGAAGGGGGCGAAAAGCCCCTTTACCTCAAATGAGGCAGCGCCTCCTCATTTGAGGTTGACCTTCTCCACTCTCATTGTTGCCCCCCAACGGCACATCGCTGCTATTTCGGCCACTTACATTTTTTTTACAAGTTGGCACGAGGTATGCTCAATGAGAGATCAAGAAGTCAAACCACTCTCAGGAGATTTACGAAATGAAAAAGATCGTTGCTTCCCTCGTTGCTGCTCTCGCCGCCGTTTCCTTCGCTGGTGTTGTTTTCGCTGCTGACGCTGCTCCGGCTGCTGCTCCGGCCGACGCCGCTGCTCCGGCTGCCGAAAAAGCTCCCGCTAAGAAAGTGAAAAAAGCCAAAAAAGTGAAAAAAGCCAAGAAAGCCAAAAAAGCCGCTAAGAAAGAAGCCGCTCCGGCTGAAGCTCCGGCTGCCCCGGCTGCTAAGTAATCAAGGCCCCACGGCCATGAAAAAAGCCGCACCCATAAGGTGCGGCTTTTTTTTGCCCATTGCATCCCACTAAAGAGCGTGCTATTTGAATCCGATGCACAACCTCCTCTTTCGACTCAACGGGCTGACCCGGCGCTGGCGCCAGGTGCTGGATGCCGAGTTCCAGTCCTCGGGACTGACGGACGCCACCTGGCGGCCGCTTTTGCACCTTTCCGTCCTCGGCGACGGCATCCGGCAGAAGGAGCTCGCCGCCTCGCTCGGACTGGAAGGCCCCTCGCTGGTCCGCCTGCTGGACACCCTCATCGACAAGGGGCTGATCGAGCGGAGCGAAGACGAGCAGGACCGGCGGGCCAAGCAGCTCGCCCTGACCGGAAAGGGGCGCGAGCTGGTGGAAACCATCCGCACCACACTCACCACCCTGGAGGAGCAGGTGTTCAAGCCGTTCAACGAGCAGGAGATCGAGCAGCTGAACGATTTCGTGCAGCGGCTGGAATCCACCGTGAACGAGCTCCGCGACCGGGTAAAGCACTGACCCCGGCTCCGTTGCCCCGCCCTGACCGGCTCCGGCCTCCGAAACCCAATCCCCAATCCGTAACCTACCAGCTCCGTAACCGGGTAACCGCTCCGTGACCGGCCAACGCACTCCTACCGACCGGGTTCCCCACCCAGCGGGTCAAACGCCGCACACCCCATCCCCGTCCAACCGATGACCGCCGGAACTAAGGGTCTCCTAATGCTTGAACAGCAGGTGGATCAGGTTGGCGTGCTCATCCGCCATCGGCTCGGCCGCCAACAGGCAGTAGCAGAAGAACGCGACAGCCAGCGCAATCAGCGCATAGAACCACAAGGTACCGGCAGGCATGGCGATCCCTCCTTCCGGACCGCGCACGCGGCCCGCGTTGCTTTCAACTTCCCCCTACCTCCCGACGAACCTCAACCACCCAAACGGGTCCGCGACGACGCCGCCCTGGATCCCGGTCAGGGTGTCGTAGAGGCGCTGGGTGACCCGGCCGACTCCGCCGTCCCCCACCGCGATGGTCCGGTCCCGGTAGCCGAGCCGGCCGACCGGGGTGATCACCGCTGCGGTCCCGGTTCCGAACGCCTCAGTCACCCGCCCCGCCTCGATATCGGCCATCAGCTCCCCGACTTCGATCGGCCTCTCCTCGGCGCGGTATCCGAGCTCCCGGGCCAGGGTCAGCACCGAATCGCGGGTGATCCCCGGAAGGATCGACCCGGAGAGCGGAGCGGTGACGATGGTCTCCCCGTAGGCGAAGAACATGTTCATCGAGCCGACCTCGTCGATGTAGCGGCGTTCCCGGCCATCCAGCCAGAGCACCTGGTCGAATCCCTGCTCCTTGGCCTCCAGCCCCGCCCGCAGCGAGCTCGCGTAGTTGGCGCCGGTCTTGGCCTCCCCGGTCCCTCCCGCCACCGCGCGCACGTAGCGGTCCTCCACCCGGATGCTGGTGGGGGCGAAGCCGTTACGGTAGTAAGCCCCGACCGGGGAAAGGACTACGTAGAACCAGCAGCGATCGGCGGGACGAATGCCGAGGGCCGCCTCCACCCCCATGAGCACCGGCCGGATGTAGAGCGAAGTCCCGGGCGCGGTGGGGATCCATTCCCGCTCCAGCTCCACCAGCCGTGCGATCCCCTCAACGAAGAGCTCCTCGGGAACCGGGGGGAGGCAGAGCCGTTCGGCGGAGTGATTGAAGCGCCGGGCGTTCATCTCGGGGCGAAAGAGCGCCACCCGCCCATCCTGCCAGCGGTACGCCTTGAGCCCCTCGAAGATCGCCTGCCCGTAGTGGAACACCATCCCGGCCGGATCGACCGAGAGAGGCTGGTACGGCTGGATGTGCGCCACTCCCCACCCGCTCTCCTCGCGCCATTCCGCGAACAGCATCCGGTCGGTGAAGACCTTCCCGAAGCCGAGCTCGTTCCCCGCCGCCACCTTCGACCTGTCCTTGCCGCCGGTCAACGGCTCGGTCACTATCTGAACCATGCAAACCTCCCTGCTATCGGCTCACCGCCGGTCATTTAAAAAGTTGTCCACCACGCCGGTACCTCCCTTCCGCTGGGGAAGCACCCGCGGTCCGCTCTCCTCACCGCCTGGAGGGGACGACGCGACAATAAAATAGATAGCATGTTATTTAATTATTTACAATCGGTTTTCCTGTGGCGGCGAAGGAGCCGGACGGGAGAAATCACGTTGCGAAAACGTCGTGAGCACGCTATATTGCGCCACGTTTGCCTTCGGGGGGCGCACCCTGCGCCTCCACCGGCCGGCAGACCTTGAGAACAACGCAGCAACCGGAGTCCCATGGCACTGACATCACTCTCCGTCCCGCCCCAGTCGGCGTCGGCGGTCGTCTCCATCTTCAAACTCTTTCTCCTCCCGGTGGGAGGAGGCATCCCGGCCGGCGTCCTCCTCGCCAAGACCAAGGGGGTGGCATGGCCGCTCACCTCCCTACTCTATCTCGTTTCCGACCTGGTGCTGGCGGTCGCCTTCGAGCCGCTACTGAAGCTCATGGTCGCCCTCGGGGGCATCATCCCGCTGGTGAGAAAATTCGCCCTCGCCCTCAAGGCGACCACCGCCCGCAGCGTCGCGCACTTCGGCGGCACCACCACCGGCCCCCTGGGACTGGTCATGGTCGCCTTCGGGGTCGACCCGATGACCGGGCGCGCCTCCGCGCTCGCCGCCGGCCACGGCTTCGTCACCGGCTGGGCCATCGCCATCGCCGGCGACATGCTCTACTTCGGCGTCATCGCCGTGACGACCTTGCGCCTGAACAGTTACATCCGCGATCCCAACATCACCATGATCATCGTGCTGGCCGCCATGTTCTTCGTCCCCGTGCTGGTGCGGCGCTTCCGCGGCGGGCAACAGGCCGCCCAGTAACCTGCCTCCGCAAAAACGAAGGGATCGGCCACCACGGCGCCGATCCCTTTCTCCATTAATCGAGGCAATCCCGTTCTCGGTCGGCGTCCCCGTTCTCGGTCGGCGTCCCCGTTCTCGGTCGGCGTCCCCGTCCTTGGTCCCCACGTTTTCCGATCACCGGCCCTGGTTTCCGCTCACCGGCCCGCTTCCGCTCACCGTCTGCGGCCATTCGGCTGCCGCGGGCTCGAACTCACCCGGCCCTCACTTGTCGATGCTCTTGATCCCATGAACGCCGGTCGGCTTGCTCAAGCCCCGGTCGCCGTAGACTATCGTGCAGTTGGTGCTGAAGGGGAAGTACCAGTACCCTGTCTCACCGATCAATTCCACCGTGTTGATGGATCCCTTGTTGGCGGCGGTAATGATGGATCCGTCCCCCCAAAGAGGCAGGAAATAGAAGATGTTGAAGGTGCAGGATTCGCCCTTTTTCATCTGCTGCAGATCGATGAACTTGATGTTCTCCACCCCGACCGGGGTATTGTCCGCGTATCGCAATGTCTTGGCGAGATCCTTCGTCGGCACGCAACCCGAAATTCCCGTGACCAGCATCAACAACGCAGCTAGCTTCTTCATACGTCCTCCTCTGCCACGAAAATGAAGAAACAGATCACCCAAAGCTCATTTTACTGCCGACTAAACCGCTTTCAATGGATCTGTATTAATTATTGAATTATAAAAGATAAATGAGTCAGGCTCGGGCCAATCGCTGACTGGGACAACGGAGCCGACTGTCTTCTCTCCTGTGAGGAAAGCCACCGTTATGCCAACCGCTCAAAAGTGAGTGGTCAACTCCAGGTACGCATGGTAGCATTCGCTACAGTGAGATAGAATTTTCCGGCGGTGCCGAAGCTATCGGCGGCGTTCATCCAGCACACGCGGGGTAGCATCACAAAAGCAAAAGGAGCCGTTGTCATGAGATATGTACTGAGCGCACTGCTGGTGCTGTCCGTCCTGGTGAAGCCGGTACTGGCCCAGGAATTCGGGAACTGGGCGGTGGACACCAAATCGGAGAAGTTCCTCTATGCCGCCACCGGCAATGAGAGTGGCGCCTTGCTCGGGCAGTTCTGCTTCGTGGAGAGTGGATCCTGCGTCTGGCTGATCGGCATGGATACCGGGTGCAGCAAGGGGGACGAGTACACCGTCCTCGCCAATTCCGATGCCGGCTCGAGCGCGATGCAGGTACTGTGTGACGGCCAACTCGACAACGGGATGTACCGGTATGGGTTCAGCGATTTCGAATCGATCGACACGCTCCTGAAAACCGCCACCCGGGTAGGTTTTGCCGTACCGCTCCAATCCGACCAGTTCAAGGTGATCCGCTTCAAGCTCGACGGTGCCAAAGCCGCCATTTCGGTGATGAGGGCCCTGGCCGAGAAAAGGATGAAAAATATCGAGACCGGCACCAAGGACGAGACGATCTAGCCACTTCAAGGGGAAGAGGGAGAAGTCCGCCGAAGAGGCGGATAGCTGCTTCAGAAAAAAAAGGGACCACCCTCCATCGGGTGGTCCCTTTTTCAATCGTCGCGGTCCGACCGTTACTATTTCGCCTGCTTAGCCACGATCTTTTCCTTTACCTTGTCATAGACCGCCTTGGGAAGGACCTTCTTCGAGACCAACTGGTCCTTCTTCGCGTACGGCCGTCCGGCGATGATCTTCTTGGCGTAGGTATCGCCGATCCCGGGAATGGCCTTCAATTCTGCCTCGGTGGCGCTGTTGATGTCGACTGCCGCCTGCTTGGCAGCGGCAACCGTCCCTTTCCCCTTTTCCATCGCTTTGGCAGCGGGATTGGGATCGGCGGCGAACGCCGGCAGGGCTAATGACAGGGTGAGCAGCGTAGCGGCAACAAGTTGAATGAACTTTCTCATTACGACCTCCTTTGGCATAGAATCAAGCCGGCATTATACCGCGTTCCCTCACTCAGTCAACGCATTCCGATTCCTTACCGACTGGCAGAGTCACGGTTTTGTCACGAGGTGAACTGACTATTGTCTGTGACTTCATTGAATGAGCGGACAACGGAGAATGAGCCGGCGCTATGTCAGCAGCTTAGCCTTCCCAGATATCGACGAGAGTAAGGGCCGCTTGTTGCTGCTCAATGGCCCTCTGCCAGCAGTAGCGGTCACGCTGTGCCAGCCGGTCGCTGCGGAGATGATTGATCTTCCTGCGGTGGACGGCGAAATCGCCGTTGGAAAAGTGGATGACCCGGCCGAATTCCCCTCCGACGTCCATCGCGTCGACCGGGATCCGCTCCATCTCGAGGTACTCGGTGATGAAACGGCAGTTAACCTCCCCCACGCAGAAGAAGTTCCCGCCGGCGCTATCGGGGTTGAGGATGGTGGCGCCGCCGAAGACCTTGGCCCGCAGCATCGAGCGGGTGGTTCCCTTTGCCATCATCGCGTTGATGAGGAGGTCCATGGCATGGATGCCGTAGCGTCCGGCCTCGGTGATCGTGGGGGGAAGGTCGCGCGAATACCGGCGGTTGCTGAGCATGAAGTGATTCATCCCGATGATGCGGCGGACGGGGTCATAGAGACAGGCGGCGATGCACGAGCCAAGCAGGGTGGAAATCACCCCGGGGCTCGCGGTGGCGTAGTATTCGCCGGGGGAGATGACAACCCGCTCCCCTTTCTGGTACTTCTCGATCTTCATTACGTCTCCCGAGCCGTCCGCCCTACCAAGCCACGGTCACCGTAGCTCTCCATTGCGTTATCGTCAACTGCCGCGAAACATTGAGCGCTACGGCACACCCGGGCATGACGCCGCTAAAGCCCCTCGAGCGCCGAGGTGACCACCCGCGCGCTCGCCCGCAATTTCTCATCCTCCTCAGCGGCCAAAACCGGCGGGAAGGTGGCGAGGATCCCTTCCCCGCCGACCAGTTGCGGGAGCGAGAAGGTCACGTTCGGCCCTCCCCAGGATTCGGGGATCAGCGAGGATACCGTCAGGATGGCCCGTTGGTTATGCAGGATCACCTCGATGAGGCGGGCCAGCGCACTCCCCACCCCGTAGTAGGTCGCCCCCTTCCCCTCGATGATGGAGTAGGCCGCCCGCCGGACGTCGTTGTCGATCCGCTGGCGCTCCTCCGCCCCCAGGGAGACCTCGCGCTTGCCGCAGAATTCTTCCAGCGGCATCCCACCCACGGTGACCAGCGACCAGGTGAGGACCTCAGAATCCCCGTGCTCGCCCAGCACGTACCCGTGCACATGGTGAGAGTCCACGCCGAGATAGGTGCCGAGCAGCGTCCGGAAACGGGCGGTGTCCAGCATGGTCCCCGAACCGATCACCCTGGTAGAGGGGACGCCAAAGTCGTTAGCGTAGCGGATCGTGAGGTGGGTCATGACGTCGACCGGGTTGGTGGCGATGACCAGGATCGCATCCGGGGCGTTCTTGAGGACGGTGGGGACCACCTCCCGGAAGACCGCGGCGTTTCTTTGCAGCAGTTGGAGCCTGGTCTCTCCCGGTTTCTGGCTGACTCCGGCGGCGATGATCACCGCCCGGCTCCCCTGGAGGTCCTCGTAGCTCCCCGCCGCCACCGTGAGCGGGTGGGCGAACGGCACCGCGTGGTAGATGTCGTTGGCCTCCGCCCGGCTTCTCGCCCCGTTCATATCGACCAGCACGATCTCGCGGCCGATCCCGCTCATCACCATGGCGTAGGCAGCCGTCGATCCTACGAGGCCGCAGCCGACGATTCCGATTTTCATATCCCCCCCCCTCATGCGTTCCCGCCTGGACTTGCATCACACATCCACGACAGGCAAAGTTTAGGGCCAGGGAGGATTCTGTCAATGCAACCGGCCCAGCCGGCATTCATCGTTCTCTTCGCTTTAATGCGTCCGGGAGCTCTGCTATACTCTTCGCTGGTCGTCTCCGACTGATACTCACACAAGCTCGGGAGGAAAAGTGAATCACAAGTCGGCCGCAGTCATTGCGGCGGTTTTGGCTATCATCCTGGCGGCTTTCATCCTGAAACTCGCCGTCGGTTTCGCGCATCTCACCCTCTGGTTCGCCCTGCTGGGGATCAAGATCGCCTTCCTGCTGCTTATCGCGGTGGTGGCCTTTGCCATCCTCTACCACAAGCTCAAGCCAAAGTCGAAATAGCACCGCCGGAGGAGAGAGATCATGAGCGCGCCGAGCATCGATTGGGACAGCACCGCCGTCCTGATCATGGACTATCAAAACGACATCATTGCCATGCAGCCGGAGGAACGGCGCCAGCCGCTGCTGGATAATGCTGCCCAGGTCCTCGCCATGTCCAGGGAAAAGGGGATCCCCGTCTTCTACATCGTGGTCCGCTTCCGCGAGGGGTACCCCGAGCTCTCCCCCCGCAACCGGATGTTCCAGGCGGTACGCGGCTCGGGGCGGTTTGTGGAGGGGACCCCGGGCGCCGAGATCCATCCGGCAGTGCCCCCCCTTCCCGGCGAACTGGTGGTCACCAAGCGCCGGGTGGGAGCGTTCTCCACCACCGAACTCGACGCCGTTCTCCGCGCCAGGAGCGTCACCTCGCTTGTCCTGTGCGGGATATCGACCAGTGGCGTGGTCTTATCCACCGTGCGGTGGGCGGCCGACATGGACTACGCCCTCTGCGTCGTCTCCGACGCCTGTTCCGATCAGGACCCCGAGGTGCACCGTGTCCTGACCGAAAAGGTCTTCCCCCGGCAAGCCAACGTCGTCACCACCGCGGACCTCCTCGCCGCCGCCCAGGGCTAACCACTCCGGGCGCCGCCACCGCTCCGGCACCGCTCCGCCTCATCTCCGCCTCATCTCCGCCTCATCTCCGCCTCATCTCCGCCTCATCTCCGCCTCATCACCGCCACCTCTCCGCCTCATCACCGTCTCTCGGTCGCAACGGGAGGGAGGGGGGCCGGGGAAATCGCCGTCAAACCGACCGACAGAGCGTCGGCTCTCCTTACAGGTCTCTAACGGTAGTCACCGCCCCCGCCATCCGCCCCCGGCGCAAAAAAGCGAACAACTCCCGCCCCCTGGGGCGGTCCAGCCTTCCCCCTCCCCGCTGGCATCCTCCGTGAAAGAGTCCCCTGGATACCCATGGGAGCGATGCCATGACAATTGCGAGATACGGCATTCCGTCTGCTGCCCCACGGGCTCGCCACGCCCTGAAGCGTATTGCGCTCATCGGCGCCCTCTGCGTCCTCTGCTCCTGCGGAGGGGGCCCGACCCCACCCGCCGCCGTGGTGGAGGCCGATCCCCCCTCGCAGACCGTAACGCCACCCGATGCTTTCACCATCACCGGCGGCACCTATGCCATCAGGGAAGCGAACTTCCTGGCGGCCACCCGTTCCCCAGAGGGGATCGTCCTCCGAGCCGGTATCGCCTCAAGCCTGACCGACCCCGCGTTCCGGACGGTGGCGAGGATCGACATCCTGACCCCGCAGGCGCTTCTCCCCGGCACCAGCTACCAGCTTGCCGCCCTTCCCGCCGAGCGCCCCGCCTTTCCCGGCGCCTTCTACCTCTTCAACGGCCAACAGTCGACCCTTCTGCAAACCGTCGGCGGAGCCATCACCTTCAACTCCTTCGGCACCGACAGCGGCGACAGGATCTCCGGCACCTTCACCGCCACCATACAGGACGGCTACGACCTCACCCTCTCCGGCCCGACCTACACCATCGCCGGCACCTTCCGCTTCACCCTCGACACCGCCGGCCCCGTCCCCTCCAACGATCAATGACCTTTCCGGCCGCGTCTCCCCCCTCTGCACTGGATCTGGACAACCAACTCGCAGGAGTTAAAATTGTCTCAGCGCGTAATGGAGGAGTGCCAAGATGAGACATATTCTCTTAGCCGTGTTAGTTCTGTCACTCACCGGTGCGTCTGTGAGCTTTTCCGCCGACACCACCCCCAATCGGGGCCCGGAGATCATCAGGTTCCACATGGGGGATCTGACACTCCCGTTCAGACACTGGGGTCACCAAAGGCTCGTCAATAACCAGTGTTCCTCCTGTCACGCTTCCACTCCCGGCAAGATCGACAACTGGGGAAAGGACGTCGCCCACGCGCTCTGCATTCCCTGTCACGAGACCAGTCACCGCGGCCCCACCGAGTGCAAGGAATGCCACCAGACCACGGTCTCGATCAAGCAGTTCGCCCCCGCCACCGACCCCCACTAGCCGCGGAGGCCTCTCCCATCGCACATACGCGAGGGGCGCAGGTGACTGATACCCTGCGCCCTTCGCGTATCCGGCCATCGAAAACCACCCTTCGAATTCTATGATACTCTTGAGTACGCTTTGTGAAAGACACTGCACCGGGATTTGTACAGACAGAGGAGACTTTGGACAGTTTCTGAGAGAAAAGGAGACGACTGTGAGATTGTATCTGAGTGTACTGTTGGTAGCCCTGATCGTGATCCCTTCAGCCGCCCTGGCCGTTAACGGTAACGGTCCCGTAGCACCCAATGGCATAGGCCTTTTCAAGGATTACCGGATGTGGCAGGTGATCGCGCCTTCCTACCGGGAGGACAAGCAGCAGATCCGCCTGATCCTCGGCAATCCCATTGCCGTCCAGGCCATGCGGAACAAGGTACGGCCGATGCCGGACGGGGCCGTCCTCTGCAAGATCGCCTGGTCGGCCAAAAAGCATCCGCAATTCCCGGTGGCGACGGTACCGGAGAACTTCGCCCAGGTCGAGTTCATGGTCAAGGATTCGGCGAGGTACAAGGCGACCGGCGGCTGGGGATTCGCCCGCTTCGTCGGCCCGAAGTACCAGCCTTACGGAAAGGACGCCAGTTTCGTCCAGGAGTGCTTCGGCTGCCACACCCCGGTGAAGGGGAACGACTATCTCTTCACCGGCTACGCCGCCGTCCCGTGACGTCCTGAAACACCCCCTCCTCCCGGCAACCTACGACCACAGCCGCTAGGCCCACCGGAATGACAGCCGCTCATTCCGTTGGGCTTAGCCTTAGGTACCCTCTCGTTGTCATCCTGATCCCCCCACGACGTAATCTTCAACCGCTCCGGAAACAGTCCCGGCAATACCCGACCCGCCATGCTCTTTCACCGCAGAGTATTTGGGAACGTTAAAGAGCTGGTAATCGGCAAAAATTGCGCTGACGGTGAAATAATTTTCAAGTCACCCTCTTCCTATGTCGATATACATCCCGGTAAGTCCCTTCCGCCTTCACCTCCGGACCTGCAGTGACATTCACACGTCACCTTTCTTCTATTGAACTGTTTCCAAAGATCTTCACTAACCAAGGTGGTCCGGAGGATAAGGGTATGAAGTTGAACAGTATCAGGGCGAAGCTTACGGCAGCCATCGTGGTGGCCATGGTAGCCACGGTGGTTATTTTGGGAGCGGTCAACTACTGGATCACCAAGGGGCTTTGGGTCGGCGAAACCAAGGAAGGGCTGAGGGCGCTGGCGGTTCACAATGCGGAGAAGCTCAACCTTTGGCTGGAAATCCGCAGGGGTGAGGTGGCCCAACTGGCGGCCTCGCCGCTCCTCGTCGGCGGCAACGATCAGACAAGAGTGGAGTATCTCAAGAACGAGAACAAGCGGAACCCGGCCTACGCCTTCCTCTTCGTGACCGACGCCGACGGAAACGCCATCCTGACCACCGGTGACAAGATCAACGTCGCCGACCGCCCCTACTTCAAGGAGGCCAAGGACGGCAAGGTGGTGGTATCCGACCCGGTACGCTCCAAGGTCGACGGCAAACAGGTAGTGGTGGTGGCTGCCCCCATCACCCGCAACGGCCAGTTCGGCGGCGTGGTGGCCGCGACGGTCAGCCTGGAAGACATGATCAAGATGGCGGGAAAAATTAAGCCCGGTGCCACGGGTTACGCCTACGTGGTGCAAAAGAACGGCCTGACCATCGTCCATCCCTCCGAAAAGCTCGTCATGAAGCATAACCTCCTCGAAGACGCCAAGGTCGGAAGCGACCTCAAAGCCATCGTCGGGAAGATGGTCGCCGGCGAGTCGGGTATCGGCACCTATAGCTTCCAGGGGGTCAAAAAGTACTGTTCGTATGCCCCCATTGCCGGGCCGGGTTGGAGTCTGGGAGTGACCGTCCCGGTCCACGAGGTGACGAGCAAGCTCAACGGGGTGCTGCTGGTGACCCTGGTGGCCCTCATGGTAGCCGTCGCCGCGGCGGCCGTCTTCTCCATCCTCATTGCGGGTACCTTTACCAAGCCGCTGCTCGCCATGAACGTTCTCATGGAGGAGCTTGCCGGCGGGGACCTGACCAAGCGCCTGGACGTGAATTCCAAGGACGAGCTGGGCGAAACCAGCCGGCATTTGAACAGCTTCGTGGACAGGATGCAGGGAAGCATCGCCCAGGTAGCGCAGACCTCCTCCCACCTTTTCCAGGCGGCGACCAAGGTGAAGAGCGCCGCGGGCGGCATGGCCGACGGGGCGGACCGGGCCTCCGCCCAGGTCGGCACGGTGGCCACCGCGGGCGAGGAGATGGCGTCCACCTCCTGCGACATCGCCCACAACTGCCAGCTCGCCTCCGAAGGGGCGCGGGAGGCCCACGAAGTCGCCCTGGCGGGAGCGCGGGTGGTGGAGGAAACCATCTCCGTCATGAAGAACATCACCGACCGGGTGAAGGGGACCGCCGCCGCGGTCGGAAGCCTCGGAGCCCGCTCCGATCAGATCGGCGCCATCGTGGGGACCATCGAGGATATCGCCGATCAGACCAACCTGCTGGCCTTGAACGCCGCCATCGAGGCCGCCCGGGCGGGAGAGCAGGGACGGGGATTCGCCGTGGTGGCGGACGAAGTGAGGGCGCTGGCGGAGCGGACCACCAAGGCTACCCGCGAAATCGGCGAGATGATCAAGGCGATCCAGAAAGAGACCGGCGACGCGGTGACCGCCATGGAGGAGGGGGTTACCGAGGTCGCCCGCGGGTCAGAGAAGGCGGCCGGCTCCGGGAAGGCGCTGGAGGAGATCCTCGAGAAGATAGCCGCCGTCACCAGCCAGGTCCAGATGGTGGCCGTCGCGGCCGAGGAACAGACGGCGACCACCTCCGAGATCAGCGCCAATATGCAGCGGATCACCGAGATCATCGGCGATACCACCAGTGGCGCCCGCCAATCCGCCTCTGCCGCCGCCGAGCTGCACGGCAGCGCCGACGAGCTCCAGCGCCTGGTTCGCCAGTTCAGGATCGGCTGACGCCCGCCCCTTCCCGCGACATTGCGAGACACCCTCCCCTCAACCTGCCACCGCAGACGCTAACCCCCCGGAATGACAACCGCTCATTCCGGGGGGTAGTTGCCTTTCCCAATTTTTTTGACATACTTGCCGCTATTCTTTCCCGTGCGAGCGGGGGATCGAGGGGTCATTCATGCTCAGAGAAGTCATCTCCGGAGGGCAGACCGGCGTGGACCGGGCCGGACTGGACGCCGCGGCGGCGAACGGATTGGCGACCGGCGGGTATTGCCCGAAAGGGAGACTCGCTGAAGACGGCACCATTCCGCCCCACTACCACCTCACGGAAATGGAGTCGGCTGCCTACATCATCCGGACCGAGAAGAACGTCGTGGAAAGCGACGGCACCCTGATACTGAACATCGGGGACGTGACGGAAGGGACCAAGGCCACCCACGAGTTCGCCCTGAAGCACGGGAGACCGGACCTCATCGTCCAGTTGGACGCGCCGGAGCTCATCACCCCGGGGGAGGTCGCCCAGTGGATAGAGGAAAACGAGATCGGCACCTTGAACGTCGCCGGGCCCCGCGAGTCCAAATACCCCGGCGGGATCTACTCGGCGGCTCTCCATTTCCTCGAAGAGGTCTTCGGGATGCTCAGGGGTAAGGGGTAGGCGAGGGGATGCGGGGGGGCCGAACGGGTCAGCAGCAGCCTGCGCGATAGTCGGCGAACTGGACGTCGTTCTTCCCGGAATTCTTCACGCGGTACATGAGACCGTCGGCCTGGCTGATGATATCGTCCAGGCTCCCTCCGGCTCCGGCGCAGCTTACCGCGCCGACGCTGACCGAGACCGGCAGGTCGTCGGCACGGAACATCGCAGCCAGGGCCGCCTGCACCTTCCGGATCACCACCTGGGCGCTCAGTTGGTCGGTCCCGGGTAGAAAGATCACGAACTCGTCCCCCCCAAGCCTCCCAATGACGTCCGATTTGCGCAGTTGCATCTTCAGACAGCTCGTCACCGACTGCAGCAGGCGGTCACCGGCCCGGTGCCCGAGGGTGTCGTTGACCGTCTTGAAATGATCGATGTCCAGATAGGCAACCGTGAACGGGGTGTTGGAACGCTGCAGCGCCGGCACCTCGTACTCCATCAGCTCCAGGACACCGCGGTGGTTGAAGACGCCGGTCAGGGGATCGATCCGCGACATCCGGGCGTCCGCCGTCCAGTTCTTGTAAATCCAGGAGACAATCGACATCACCACCCAGAAGGTGGCCAGGGTGGAGACCATGTTCCAAACGGTGGCGTAGTAATCGTGGGTGAACTCGAGTTGGGTGGCGGAGAAAAAGTAGATGCATGCCAGGATGACGAGCCCCGCCCTCCGGGGACCGGCGAACCAGGTCGTGAAGCAGATCGGGAAGAGGTACAGGAAGAGAAAAAGGTACTGTGGTGGGGTGGTGAGGTCCAGAGTTCCGACCGCCATCGCTATCGTCAGCCCGAAAAGCAGGTTGCTGTTCTTACTCCTGCGGCCGAAGAACGCATTGCTCGATGCTATCACACGGTCGAATAATCTCTGCGCCATATATCGTTATCCTTCAAAAAGACTAGGATTCTTTATGTCATAAGAGCAAGACCCCTTCTTATTGGCTGAAGACATCACATTTACGCCCTTTCTGCTGTTCTTATCCCATAAAACGAATTAATTGGCAATATTTGAAATCATATTACCATGTCCTGAATTGAGTACGTCACGTCCCCATTCTTCCAGCACGGTACCAAAAGATAAATATCTCAACAAAGATAAGCAAGCCGGCTAAAGCTTTCTCACTCACGAACTGGCCCAACACAGTATCCGTGCAAACGTGTGCCTGATGCGGGCAGACCCTTTGACATCGAGAGATTGAGGGATACAGTTACAGGAATTCCCCGTCCACGATGCCGTCGAAGAAAACGCCCCCGCCGAGGTGCTAGGAAGGCCCGGGAGCGTGATCCGCCTCGCCTACACCCGCAAGGACGGGTTGAAGTACCGCAGCCTCATCCACGCCTGCCCGGCCGGAAACTGGCTCTATCGGGTGGTCCACGTGGCGCCGGCCCGCTACTCCTTCGACAAGGACCTGCCGGCCGTGCAGAACATGATGAAGACCTTCTGCGTCCATCCGGTGCGAACCGGCGGCCGGGCGGCAGTAAGCCGGTCCCCGTAGCAAAAGCGGGGCGCCCTTTTTGTCTCAAGTCCGGCCGCGATAAGACCGAGAAGTAGTCAGCAGTGTATGAGGCGGTTGGCGTTACTGTGTCAAGGAAGGGGGATCCGGTGGAAAGAAAATCGGTTGTGTGCACTCATCTGCAGGGAGACTGGTCGAGCTCCGGGATAGGAAGACAACTCATTCCGCTGTCAGAGCTCTCAACGAGGTTGGGGAAGGAAACCAGGGAAGTCCATCTTGATTGCAGTGGCATAGAGAAGATCGATCGAAGCGGCATCGAGGCACTCTACAGCTGCCTTCACCGTCTGCAGACACGCGGTTATCAGCCCCGGCTGGTAGCCGTACCCCAGGTGGTCCGGGATTTCCGGCATTTTCAGGAGTTGCTGGAAGTCTGACCGTGCACCGGCGAGGGGAATTTCCCCTCGCCTTTCGCTATTTTGCCACCGGATAGAACATGTACGATCCGAAGAGGTTGTCCCTCCAGACCTGGAAGGTGGCGGGTCCCGTGTAGTTGTCGTCGAGGGCGGGGCCCGTGATGGAAAAGGTCGCCGGCTGCGCGCTGCTGGAGGTCGATGAATTCCAGCTGGCGGTCGTGGTGTAGGTCTTCGATATCTTCAGGTGGTTACTCACGAAGTAGGTGAAATCGACCGGCCCGTCCACGTAGCAGTCGACGCTGTAGTTGTACTTCGCCAGTTGCTTCCGAGAGGAGGCGTTGCGGGGGGTGACCGTAAAGGTCTGGGTATCGGGCCCGTAGGTGAAGGTGCTGCCGCCGCTGGTCGTCTGGAGGTCGTAGCGGTAGCCGTCGTCGCTGGCCGGGTCGTACTCCCCGGATGTGAAGGGGTCGGCCGCCAGGATGGCCGCGTAGTCGTCGGCGGTGAGCCCCCCGACGGTGGTGTCCCAGCTCCGGGCCAGCAGCGCGGCGGCTGCGGCAGGGATCCGGCTCGGCTCCTTTAACTGGGAAACGCGCAGGGCGACGATGTCGGGAAAGGGGGACGATGCGCTGTCCTCCTCCCGGTTGGCATATCCGTCCCAGCGTATGCTCGACGACCCGCTGATGGTCAGCTTGGCCGCCGGGTTGAGCCAGACGAAGATGATGTCGCTGTCGTGATCGATCCCCTGGGGGGCGTCCTCGCCGGAGCGGGTGAGACCGCTGTTTCCCTCCATCATCAGCCCGAAGGCCGCCGTGTAGGCGGTGTCGATCGACTGGGTGTAGTTACCGAGGCTCGCATCGAAGATGGCGCCCCCCGTGCTGACGCTGACCGGGTCGGAGAACGACTGGCGGTTGAGCGAGCTGGAGCCGAGGAGCCGGCCGTCGACGGGATACCGGACGTAGCTTGCGCTTCCCGGAGGGGCATAGAGGATGCCGACGATGAGATACTTGGGGTAGATGTAGCCGGTAAGCTGGGTGGTGGTGTTGGTTCCTGCCGGTGATGGTTGTTTCGAGTTTTCGGGAGAGGACAACGCGCCGCAGCCGGCAATCAGCAAAGCGGCCAGGAAAACCGACGTCGTTTTCAACATGCAAGCCTCCGCAGTCACTACTCATCACAATAAAAAGAAGCATCCCTTCTACCAATCCCGCTTGCTGATCCAACAACCGTACCAATGCCTCCCACGCATCCCGAAACGCCGGGTCCTGTTATAGATCAACGAGTTGGCCGCCGGACCCAAATATCACTCTAAGATGACAAGGTGTGAATTTTTTTACACTCCCCTTCCCGCCGGCATTTTTTCGCCCATAAAATAAACACTTACAATAAAATGTAAAATTTTTCACACTGTCCACTTTTTTACAGTCAAAGGCGCTTCACCGCCCATCCTCTAAAACAGAACGGGGATTAACGGCTCTGAATCGGGCACGGCGTTCTGACTGAGGTGCAAATAAAGGAAGAAGGAACAGCAGGGACGGCGGGAGGGCAGGTTGAATGTTCAGCGGTGGTCGAGGAGCTCGCGCACCCGGGATAAGAGTACCTGGTGGAGAATGGGCTTTTTGAGATAGAGACAGTGCTCGTCGTAAAAGTCAGCGGGAAGCTCGTTGTTGTAGCCGCTCATCAGGATGGCGGGGAGATCCGGGCGGACCCGGCGGATCTCCTGGTACAGCTCGGCGCCGCTTCTTCTCGGCATGACGACATCGGTGAGCAGGAGGTCGATCCTCCCCGGCTCCTCCTGGAACCGGTTCCAACCTTCCATGCCGTCGGCCGCCTCGATGACCGAATAGCCGCTTTTTTGCAGCATCATCCTGAACATGGTCCGGATGGTGTCGTCGTCCTCGACCAGCAGCACCGTCTCGCTCCCCGTCACCGGCTCGGGGTTCTCGGTGGCGGCTTCCATTATCTTCCTCGCCGTCACCAGCGGGAAGTAGAGGGAGAAGCTGGTTCCCCGGCCGGGGCGGCTGTCGACGGCAATCCCCCCCTGGTGGTACTTGGTGATGTTGTAGACCATGGCGAGGCCGAGGCCGGTCCCCTTTCCAACCTCCTTGGTGGAGAAGAACGGCTCGAAGATCCTCTCCAAGGTCCCTTCGTCCATACCGGTCCCGGTATCCTCCACCACCAGCAGGGCATGCCCTCCCGGCGCCTCGAGCCCGAGGAGGCTCGCCTTTTTTGGCTCGACATCGATGCGGCCCGTCGCGATCCTGATGGTCCCCTTCCCCCCGATGGCATCCCGGGCGTTGGCCACCAGGTTCATCACCACCTGCTCGATCTCGCCGCCGTTGGCCATGATCCAGAGATCCCCCTCGCAACGGGCGAGTGAGAACTCCACCGATTCGGGAACCAGCTTGGTAAGGAGGCTCTCCGCCTCGCCAAGGATGCGGTTCAGGTCGACCGGCTCCTTGTTGCCGCCGCTTCGTTTCCTGCTGTAGGTAAGGAGGCTCCGGATCAGCTTGGCCCCCTTGGAGGAGGCCACCAGGACCTGGTTCACCATGTAGCAAAGCGATTCCTGCCCGGCCCCGAGCTCCCGGGCGAGCTCCGCGTAGCCGGTGATCGCGGTGAGGATGTTGTTGAAGTCGTGGGCAATCCCCCCGGCGAGGGTGCCGATCGCCTCCATCTTCTGGGACTGGCGCAGCTGCTGTTCCAGGTGGGCCCGGGTCTCCTCGGCGGCGACCTGGTCGGTGATGTCCCGGGTGATGCCGATGAGGAGCTGGCGCCCGCAGAACTCGAAGCCGCTCGAGGTGACCTCCACCGGGAGCACCGTCCCGTCCCTGCGCCGCTCTCCCGCGATCAGCCGGGCGAAACCGCCCCGGGCCGCCCGGTCGAAGAAGAGCGGAAGGAGGGGGACGTCCTGGGGCGAGGCGATGTCCCGGATCTGCATCCGGAGGAGCTCGTCCCGGCTGTAGCCCAGGCGGGAACAGGCGGCCTGGTTCACCTCCACGATGGTGCCGGTCTCGTCGTGGACGAAGACGGCATCGGTGATGCTGTCGAAGAGCGTCCGGAACATCTTCTCGGACTGGTCGAGCTTCTCGATGATCCTCTTTTGCTCGGTGATGTCGAGCAGGCAGCCGATCTCTCCCCCGAGGGATCCGTCGAGCTCCGGGAAGGGCGCGCGATAGTGGATGACGTCGTGGCAGGTACCGTCGAAACCGACGAAGGTTCCCTGGCAGGTCTCCACCCCCTCCCGGCCTCGCCCCCCTTCCGCGGGCGGGGTGCCGGTGGCCGGCCGGAAAGGGACCACCGCCGAGACGGGGTGCCCCACCACGTCGTCGCTGCCAAGGCCGACCCAGCGGAGAAAGCTGCTGTTGCAGCCGATGCAGTTGCCCTTGGCATCGCCGTAGTAGGTCGGAACCGGGATGGTTTCCATGACGATCCGCTGGAAGCCGATCTGCCGGTTGAGCTCCTTGCGCTGCCGGTCGAGCTGGGAGAGCATGGTGTTGAAATGGGCGACCAGGCTCCCCACCTCGTCATCGGTGGTGACCGGGATCTCCTCCTCGAGCCCCGAGGTGGCGGAGACCCGGGTGATGTGCCCGTAGAGGTCGTAGAAGAGGTTGACGCTTTTCCTCATCAGGGAAACCGCGACGAGATTGGCGGCCAAAAGGACCGCACCGATGGTTAACAGGTTGGCGAGGATGGCCTTCCAAAGCGACGCGTAGTAAGGGGTGAGATCGCGGTAGGAGGCGAGGAAGCCGACCCGTTTGCCGGAGGCGTCCTTCAAAGGAGAGAGCCCGACCGCCACGGTCTGGCGACGGGTGGTGGCGATGGTGACGCCGGGGCGGTTGGCGGCGCCGGTGAGTTGTGGGGCCAGGGCCAGGGCGAGGCCGGGATCGGTGGGGTAGAGAATCCCGGCCCGGGCGGCGGCCTCGGTGGTCACCCGCGGGGGAAGCTTCTTGAGGAGATTCATGTCGAGCAAGAGGGCGAAGTTGTTGCCCCCCATCCTTTTCATGCGCTCGAAGACGGTGTTGAACTCCTCGCCGACCTCGATGAACCCGAGGAGCTTCCCCTTCACATACACCGGGCCCACCGCCCTCACCGAGAAGAAGTTTTTCCCCTCCTCTATGCCGGTCGTTATCTGGAGGGTGGAGCGGGCCTTGAGGAAGGTCACCCGCTGCAGACGGTCGCGGTCCTCTTCCGGCTTGTGGACCCGCAGGATGACGGTCCCGTCCGGGGCGATGAAGTAGAGGTGGGTAATGCCGAGGTCGCGGCGCAGCTCGGAGAGAATCGGGGTGCCGGCGGCGAGCAGGGTTTCCTTGTCGCGGCGAGCCAGCGCCCGGGCCAGCGCTTCCGCGTGGGTAAGGCCGTAGATGGTGCCGGACAGCCCCTTCTCGTCCCCCTGCACGACTTCGCGGAAAACCTTGTACTGGCTGTCGGGAAACCCCTTGAGCTCCTCGTTGAGCAGGGAGATCCCGCGGTGATAGACCACGGCCCCGGTCAGGAAGGTGGTCAGTATGAAGAAGACCACGATGGTGAGTGTCAGTTTGGATTTTATCGACATGCTCGGGCCGCTCTGCGGTTGCGGCGGCTCGCTTAAGACAGTGAGCCGTCATCTCCTGCACCGGGAGGATCCGAAATACCGGGGAAGAAGAAGTCTCCCCCCGTCTCCTCCATTGAAGGATGAAGCTATGCGACAGTCAGAATCTCTCACGAAACGTGGGCGGGACCAAGTTAGACAATTCCGTAGAGAGCCTAATCCATTGAAGCAAAAACGCGGCGGCAGTCAAAAATAATTCCTGCTAACAATAGCAGCGGCCTATGCCAGTTTCAATTCAAAACGGCATGGCATCGCTCCTCTCAAAAGACCATGGGAAGGCATCGCTTCCCGCGCGAGACAGAGCCCTCCCCACCCTGCCGGGAAGGGCGAATGCCTTGACCTTTACCGCCAACTGTTATACCTTGACGCGTCCTCGATGATCCCCGATAACCCCTCGTTTGGAAAAGGCATGACCCGTATCATCACCGCCGACAAGACTGAAGACGATCTCCTCGAAGCGACGCTGCGCCCCCGGGCGCTCTCGGACTACGTCGGGCAGGAGAAGGCCAAGGGGAACCTGGGGCTTTTCATCGACGCCGCCCGCGGCCGGGGCGAGGCCCTCGACCACGTGCTCCTCTACGGCCCCCCGGGGCTCGGCAAGACCACGCTGGCCAACATCATCGCCTGCGAGATGGGGGTGAACATCAAGTCCACCTCGGGGCCGGTCATCGAGCGCCCGGGCGACCTGGCCGCCATCCTGACCAACCTGGAGCCGCACGACGTCCTCTTCATCGACGAGATCCACCGCCTCTCGCACGTGGTGGAGGAGATCCTCTACCCGGCCATGGAGGACTTCCAGCTCGACATCATCATCGGCCAGGGGCCGAGCGCCCGCACCATCAAGCTCGACCTCCCGAAGTTCACCCTGGTCGGGGCCACCACCCGGGCAGGGCTCCTCTCCTCGCCGTTGCGCGACCGCTTCGGGGTCATCTCCCGGCTCGAGTTCTACACCCACGACGAGCTCGCCTTCATCGTCACCCGCTCCGCCCGCATCTTCGGAATGGCCATCGATCCGGACGGCGCCCTGGAGCTCGCCCGTAGAAGCCGCGGGACGCCGAGGATCGCCAACCGCCTGCTGCGCCGCGTGCGCGACTTCGCCCAGGTGCGCGCCGGCGGCGTCATCACCCGGGAAGTGGCCGACCAGGCGCTCGAGCTCCTGGAGATCGACGAGATGGGGTTCGATCCCATGGACCGCGCGATCCTCCTGACCATCATCGACAAGTTCGGCGGCGGCCCGGTGGGGCTCGACACCATCGCCGCGGCCATCAGCGAGGAGAGCGACACCATCGAGGACGTCTACGAGCCGTTCCTGATCCAGAACGGTTTCCTCAACCGCACCCCGAGGGGACGGGTGGCCACCGCCGCCGCCTATCAGCACTTCGGGAGGGTGGCACCCGAACCGCCCCAGGGAAGACTGTTCTAGATGCAGCTCATCTTCGATTTCCCCGTCATCCCCCGCTTCAGCTTCGAGAACTTCGTGGTCTGCAGCGGCAACAACACCGCCTACCGCTTCGCCCGCAAACTGGTCGAGGACGGAGGAGAAAACCTCCTCTACGTCCACGGTCCGGAAGGGTCGGGGAAGACCCACCTCCTCACCGCCCTCGCCAACGCCATCGACGGGAGATACTTCAGTTTCCGGGATGCCGCCTCCCTCTACGGCGAGGCGCAGCCCGGCGAGGGGAGCTCAAGGCTGGCGGAATACTTCGAGGAGGCCCGGGCGCTGATCCTCGACGACCTGCACCTGCTGCCGGACAGCCAGGAGGCGCGGGTCGAGGTGTGGGAGCTCTTCAACGCCTACTACACGACGGGGAGAAAGATCGCCATCTCCGGGCTGATGCCCCCCAAGGAGCTGCCGCACCTGGACGGGCACCTGACCAGCCGGCTCTTGTGGGGACTGGTGGCGAGGATGGATGTCTCGGATGACGAATCGAGAAGGATGATCCTGAAGAAGCTGGCCGAAGACCGGCAGATGGCGCTCCCGGCCGAGGTGATCGACCAGATGCTGTTGACGGTGCGAAGGGACATCCCCTCGCTGGTGTGGGCGCTGGAGAACATCAACCGCTACTCCATCTCCACCATGAGGAAGATCACCACCAGGCTCGCCAAGGAGGCACTGGGGGTTGCGAGGGACTAGGGGAGCTACCGTAGGGTGGGCACCCTGAGCCCACGCGGGTAAGACAGCGACGGGAGGCGGCTTTTTAGCCGCCTTTTTTCGTCTCCAGCTCCTCCCAGCGGGCGTAGGCGGTGGCGAGCTCGGACTCCAAACGGCCGTAGTCGGCGGTGATGGCCGCTATGCCGCCGGCTACGCTCGCATAGCAGGAGGGATCCGCCAGCATGGCCTGCACCCTGGCGAATTCATCCTCCATCCCGGCGATCTTCACCTCCACCTGCTCGAGCTCGATCTTCTCCTTGTAGCTCAGCCCCTTCTTCGGCTTTTCGACCGCCGGGGCCTGGGCCTCGCGCTTCTCCGCCCGGGCGGGGGCCGCGGCAGCCTTGGCGGCCGCTTCCTTGCGCTCGCGGTACTCGGTGTAGTTCCCCTCGTAGAAGGTCACCACCCCGTTCCCCTCGAAGGCCAGCACCCCGGTCGCCACCTTGTCCAGGAAGAAACGGTCGTGGGTGACCATCAGGACACAGCCGGGGAAGGCGGCGATGGAGGCGTCCAACAGCTGCAGGGTCGGGATGTCGAGGTCGTTGGTCGGCTCGTCCAGGACCAGCATGTTGGAATCCTGCAGCATCAGCCTCGCCAGGATCAGCCGGCTCTTCTCGCCACCGGAAAGGCTTCCCACCGGACGCCGCCGGTCGTCGGGGGCGAAGAGGAAATCCTCCAGGTAGCCTATCTTGTGCCGCTTCTCTCCCCGGCAGGTGACGTAGTCCCCCTCCCCGAAGAAATCGTAGATGGTCTGGTTGGGATCGAGCACCTCGCGCAGCTGGTCGAAATAGGAGATCTTGGTCTTCTTCCCCAGCACCACGCGGCCCGAGTCGGGCTCCTCCTCCCCCATGATCATCCTGATCAGCGTGGTCTTGCCGCAGCCGTTGGGGCCGATGACGCCGATCCGGTCCCCCTTCTTCATGCCGAAGGTGACGCTCTTGATGAGCTGCCGATCGCCGTACCCCTTGCCGACCTTGTCCAGCTCCAGGATGGTCCCCCCCAACCCCTCGTCGGTGGAGAAGCCGATCTTCAGCTCGCGGCGGCCGGGACCGGAGACGCTCTCCTCCAGGTCGTAAAAGCGGTCGATCCTCGCCTTCTGCTTGGTGGTGCGGGCGGCGGGGCCCCGGCGCATCCAGTCGGTCTCGATCCGGAGGAGATTGAGGAGCTTGGCCCTTCTCGCCGTCTCGTTCATCAGCTTGGCTTCCCGCTGCTCCAGGTAAAGGGTGTACCCGCCCTGGTAGGAGGTGAGGTTCCCCATCTCCAGCTCGAGCATCCGGTTCACCACCTGGTCGAGGAAGTAGCGGTCGTGGGTGATCAGCATGACGGCGCCGGGATAGGCCTTCAGGTGCTCCTGGAGCCACTGCGTGGTATCGGCGTCCAGGTGGTTGGTCGGCTCGTCGAGGAGAAGGAGGTCGGGGGCCTGCAGAAGGAGCCTGGCGAGCGCCACGCGGCGCTTGGTTCCGCCGGAGAGGGTGCCGATGCGCTGGTGGGGATCGGGGAGCTGGAGGTGGGTCATCATCTCCGAGACCCGGTGGTCGGTGTTCCAGCCGCCGTGGTGCTCGATCCAGACGGTGAGCTCCCCCTGGCGGACCAGGAGGCGGTCCATGTCCGAAGGGTTCGACGACATCCGCTCGGCGATCTCGTTGAAGGCGGCCATGGCCTTCCTGATCTCGGTGAGCCCCTTTTCGATCTCGGCGGCCACCGTGGAGTCGTCGTCGAGGATCGGGTCCTGGCTCAGGTAGCCGACCGAGGCGCCCCGTTTCATGGCGATGGAGCCGCCGTCGCGGTCCTCTACTCCGGCCAGGATGGTGAGCAGGGTGGATTTGCCGGCACCGTTGGCCCCGATCAGCCCGACCCGCTCGTCCTCGCCGACGGCAAAGGTGACGTTGTCCATGAGGACCCGGGGACCGAAACTTTTCGAGAGGTTGGTTATGTCGACTACGTTCATTGCAGCTCCAAATGATTGATTACCCGTCAGACAGGGGACAGGGGGCCTCTATTCTACCCTCGCCCCCTTGGGGGTGGCCGCAGGCCGCACGTATACCCTCGCCCCTTTAGGGGAGAGGGTGGTCGAAGGCCGGGTGAGGGCGCTTTTCAGCCTACCGGAAGAGGTCGCCCAGCCGGTTCAGAAAGTTCGAGGGACGAAAGGACTTCGGGATGGCGTAGGTGCCGGTCTGGTTGACCGGGATGGTGGTCTGGCCGACCAGGGTGTCCACATCGAGCCCGGCGGAGAGCTGATAGGGGATGCGGTCCGCGTCGGGCGCCTTTTTCAGGATCTCCACCAGGTCGCCGTAGGCCACCCGGATCGGGATCCGGAACTCGGTCTCCACGTCGGAAGGAAACTTCACCTCTTCCCGTGCCCCCCCCTTGGCCAGCGGGAGCGCCATCACCTTCAGGTCGTAGCTGTACCCCTTCAGCTTCAGGTCGTAGAAGTTGGGGTTGGTCACCGCCAAAAGGAGCTCCATCCCGAGCCCCCCCGGATCGAGGCTCGTCACCGTCAGGCTCTTGACCGTAACGGTGGGCGCCTTCACGAACAGCGAGCAGCCGCTGAGCCCCAGCAGGCTAAGCAGTATGAACAGCAGGACGGTCTTCTTCACGTGTTCTCCGTAATGCCCGGTTCAGCCTCGCGCCACCAGGCCGGGGCACCTTGGTGTCGGCTCCCCGGGCCTCGCGTTATATACAAGGGGCGGAGGTGGGGGAGGTTTTAAAATCTGCCCTCACCCGGCCTTCGGCCACCCTCTCCCCCAACGAGGGCGAGGGTATGAGTATACAAAGGTGGGGAGATTCGTTAATAGAAAAAGGGCGGGTTCCTCATGGAAACCCGCCCACTATAGCACAACAGGTCAGGAAACGACAGCAGTAGCATCACTGGTAGTTGACGGCAACTCTCTGATACGACTGCTTCTCCATCTCCTTCAGAATTTCAGCCCGGAAACGTTTCCGCATCCGGTCGTAGGCCTTGGCGGCGGGGCCGGCTCCACAGTAGTAGCGCTTGGCCCGGGACAGATTCCCTTTCGCCATGTCGAGCTTTTCGTAAAGCTCATGTACCGCGGCGTCGGCACACTTCTCGTCATCTCTCATCTCGCCCGGCAGATAGCCGTGGCTGATGGCCCTCTCGGGCATCAATTGCCAAACGCCCATGGCCCCTTTGGAAGATACTGCACGGCTGGATAGCTTGTGTCCGCCTGTCTCGGCCAGGGCTATTTCGGCGAGATCCAGCGGGGTGAACTTGGTTCCTTCCGTCTTCTGGTAGCAGATCTCCGCCAGCCATTTGGCCCGCTGCGGCGTGGTGCGCCGAGCGAAGGTCGCCGAAATGGCCGGCACCATGTTCTTTCTTTCTTCCGTTTTGGCATCTTTCGATGCCTCCTTAGCAGTCCCCGGGGAAGAACCGGACTGCTCCTCCTCTTTCTCTTTCTTCCCGCCTGCCTGCAGAACACGATCCGATTCCGTGTTCCCCGGTTTTACCGGAACCTGCGCCTGCTGCAGGTGGGACTGGTCGCACGAGGTGTTGAACAACAACACCGTGGCCAGCAGAATAACAAGTTTTTTCATAGGTGACAGTTTTGATGGCTTTTGCCGGCTTTGGGGGTAAACCTTGAGGTCGGTGGAAGCCTGCGCCAATCATCTCCTTTCTTGAGGATGGGTTGCCGTCAACATGAGGCACCAAGTGTAGCCAATCCTCATAAGATTGCAAGTTTCGAATTATAATTAATTAACCCTGCCAATAAAAAAGGAGACCGTACGACGGTCCCCTTCCCCGAAACTACCCGAATTTTATTTAAAGCTGTACCCCCATGACGTCTGCGACGGTGTGGATGTCCTTGTCTCCACGGCCGGACAGGCAGACTACGATGGTCTGGTCGGCAGAGAGAGTGGGGGCCAGACGCAAAGCATGGGCGACAGCGTGAGAAGATTCCAGAGCGGGGATGATCCCTTCTTCCCTGGTGAGTTCCTGGAAAGCGGCCAACGCTTCGTCGTCGGTGACCGAGACGTAGCTCGCGCGGCCGATTTCCTTCAAGTACGAATGCTCGGGTCCCACGCCGGGGTAATCGAGGCCGGCGGAGATCGAGTGGGCGTGGGCGATCTGCCCGAATTCGTCCTGCAGGAGGTAGGTCTTGTTGCCGTGCAATACGCCGACGCTCCCGGCGGAAAGGGGGGCGGCGTGCTTGCCGGATTCGATGCCGTAACCGGCGGCTTCGACGCCGACCATCTGCACGTTGGCGTCGTCGCGGAAGGCGTGGAAGAGCCCGATGGCGTTACTCCCGCCACCGACGGCGGCCACCAGGTAGTCGGGGAGCTTCCCTTCCACCTCAAGGTGCTGGGCGCGGGCCTCGTCGCCGATGATGGCCTGGAAGTCGCGCACCATCAGCGGGTACGGGTGCGGACCGGCCACGGTGCCGATGATGTAGAAGGTGTTGTCGATGTAGGTCACCCAGTTGCGCATCGCCTCGTTCATGGCGTCTTTGAGGGTGGCGGTACCCGAGTTGACCGGGATCACCTTGGCCCCCAGCAGCTTCATCCGGAAGACGTTCAGCGACTGGCGCCGGATGTCCTCCTCACCCATGAAGACCTCGCACTCCATACCGAAGAGGGCGGCGACGGTGGCGGTGGCCACCCCGTGCTGGCCGGCGCCGGTCTCGGCGATGACCCGCTTTTTCCCCATCCTCTTGGCCAAAAGCGCCTGCCCGATGGTGTTGTTGACCTTGTGGGCACCGGTGTGGTTCAGGTCCTCGCGCTTGAGGTAGATCTTGGCCCCGCCAAGCTTACGGGACAGCTTTTCGGCATAGTACAGGGGGTTCGGCCTTCCCACATACTGGCGCAGGTAGTAGGCGAACTCTTCCTTGAACTCCGGGTCGTTCCGGTAGTGGTTGTAAGCCTGTTCGAGCTCGAGAAGCGCCGGCATCAGCGTCTCAGAGACGTATCTACCCCCGAACGGGCCAAAGTGTCCGTTGTGGTCTGGCTGGGTCAAAAAAAGCCTCCGGTACTGTTTGGGAAGGGTGCATCATAGCTTATACGTCGATAAATTGCAAGCTTAGCCTCTCTTTCCCTCTGTCATCGGCAGGTTACGGCGTTTCTCTTTGCCTTTGAGAGGCGTTTGCGGTACATACAAGGGTTGTCCTTAATCCAGTCCGCGGGAGCCTTCTATGGCATTGGAAAAGCCCTTTCACATTGTTCTGGTGGAGCCTGAGATTCCACCCAACACCGGTAACATTGCCAGACTGTGCGGCGCCACCGGGACCTATCTCCACCTGGTGGGAAAGCTCGGCTTCTCGACCGACGACCGCTACCTCAAAAGGGCCGGGCTCGACTACTGGAGCGAGGTGGAGATCGATTACTGGCCGGATCTTTCCTCGCTGCAGGAGGCGAACCCCGGGGCGCGTTTCGTCTACACCAGCAAGAAGGCGCCGCAGAGTTACCTGAACTTTTCGTTTAAGCCGGGGGATTTCATCGTGTTCGGGAAGGAGACCAAGGGGCTTCCGGAGGAGCTGATCGATGCGAACCCGGAGACTTCGGTGCGGATTCCCATCATCGGGAAGGTGCGAAGCCTCAACCTCTCCACCTCCGCCGGGATCGTCCTTTACGAGGCGCTCCGGCAGACGGGGGTTTTAGAGGCGGAATAGAATGAGAAAGCCCCCTCGGCTTGCATGGCCGAGGGGGCTTTTTTTATCTTGGCAGCCTACCTCTCCTTCTCGCGCCACCCCATCATCACCCCTGCCCCTCTCCGCCAGCGGGGGCGAGGCGATGTTCCCTCTCTACCCTCGCCCCCCTTGGGGAGAGGGTGGCCGAAGGCCGGGTGAGGGAAGATCTTCACCAACTCCCAGCACTTCCGACGCCCGCTCTCCCCTACCTCACCGTGATCGCCACGTCGTCCAGGTACATGTTATACCCCCCCGCGCTGATACCGAGGAAACCGAACATGAAGTTCTTGCCGACGTAGGGGGTGAGGTCCACGTTGACCTGGGACCACCCGGCGGTGCCGGCGTAGCGGGAGACCGCGGAGCCGACCTTGGTCCAGCTGCTCCCGTTGGTGGTCACCTGGGCCTGGACCTTGTCGCCGTAGGTCGAGCGGCCGGTGTCGTGGTACATCCAGAACGACAGCGTCGCCCCCTTGGCGGTGGCCGGGATGGAATAGACGACGTTGTTGAACATCCGGACCTGGTTGCCGCCGGGCGCGCTGTAGGAGTTGAACATCGACATGGTGGTGCCGGAGTGCGGGGTCGCGGCCGGGCTGCTGCCGCTATTGAGGATGTACCACCTCCCGGCGGTCCCGCTCACCGAGACGGCGTACCAGCTGTCGGTGAAGCTCGAGCTGAAGAGGGTCGCCGACTGGATCGTTACCGGGACGGTGGCCGAGTGCACGAGCGATCCCGCGGTGGCGGTCACGGTGATGCTCTTCGTCCCGGTGGCGGCGCTCGCGGAAGCGGTCAGCGTCAGCGTCGAGCTCCCGGTGCCGGGGGAGGCGATGGTGGCCGGCGAGAAGCTCGCGGTGACGCCGCTGGGAAGTCCCGAGACGCTCAGGGTGACGGCCGAGGCGAACCCGGTCCCCCCGGTGGTGGTCACCTTGAGGCTGCCGGAGCCCCCCTGCACGATGGCGGCGGGGGAAGCCGCACCCAGGGAGAAATCGGGCGTCGTGACGGCAGCCCCCCCCCAGTTGGCCACCAGCGCGGCGGCGTCTACCGAACCGAGACCGGTCGCGAGGTCGTAGCCGGTCCCCGACGAATAGCCGGAGACCCCGGGGACGCTGTTGTTGCTGGTGGTCACGTCGTGGAAGACCTTGGCGCCCCCGGAGCCGTACTGGTTGTTCCCCAGCACGTAGAGCTGCGGATTGGCGTTACCCTGCCGCCCCCCCTTCTGCACCACCAGGGCCATCACCCCGGCAAAGGCGGGTGAGGAAGCCGAGGTCCCCCCGACCGCACCGAGCGAGCCGTTGGAGTAGATCAGGTAGCCGTCGTGTCCGGCGGCGGTGAGGGCCACGTCGGGGACGTCGCGTTTGCCGTCCTGCGGCACGCCGGGAGCCGCCTGCCAAGTCGGTTTGGCATAGACCCGCGAAACGCCGCCCCCGGTTGCCCACAGCCCGCTCCCTCCCGAGACGGTGCCGCTTTCGTTCCACGCCGACTCCGGGATGTAGCCGGTGGCCGAGGTCATGTCGGTGGAGCTGACCGAGTTCCAGTAGCTCCCGCTCGCGTCGTTGAACTGGGTCCCCCCCACCGCGATGTTGTACGGAGTGGAGGCAAGGCCGTTGACCGCCTGGCCGGAGCCGGAGGTGACGGAAGCGCTGCTGCACCCCGCCGCCCCGGAATCGCCCGAGGCAACCAGGACGGTGATCCCCTGCGAGGCGGCCTGCGCCCAGAGGTTGTTGTAGAAGGCGTTCTCGGTGCTCCCCATGTCCGATTCGCAGCTCCCGAAGCTCACGGTCATTACCGGCGCCAGGTTGTTGGCCACGATGTACTGTGCGGAGAGGTCGACCCCGTCGGTGCTGTTGGTGGACTTGGAGGTGACGAACTTGATGGTGGCGTTTCTGGCCACCGCGCCGGCCCACTCGACGTCGAGGTCGGCCTCGGTGTCCTCGGAAGCCCCCAGGTCACCCGGGTCGGCTCCGTTCACGATGATCTGCGCAGTGTTGGCGGGAAGCCCCATCTTGGAACGGAAGGTGGTCCAGTTGCTGGTAGAGGGATGGGTGCGGCCGACGATGGCGATGCTCTGGCCGGTGCCGTCCACCCCGCCGGTGTAGAGCGGCTTGACGTTGTAGATGGTGGCGAAGTCACCGGGGGCGACGTAATGGTTCGACCCGGAGGTGTAGTTGGGAACCGCCTGCGGCGAAGCGAAGGCCTTGAGGCCGTTGTTCTTGGGCTGGCGGGGGATGTTGTGGAGGGTGACCACCCCCGACACCAGGTCGGCCAGCCCGCGCGGGATGGAGGGATCGGTCGCGTTGGCGTGGAACACCCGGTTGCCGTCGGTGAAGGTGTTCATCCTGGTCTTGAAGGTGACCTCCACCTGGTTGACGGTGCCGGAGAAGTTGATCCAGGTCCTGCTTTTACCGACCTCCTCGACGGTGAAGCCGTGCGAGGTCAGCCAGTCGGCCACCGCCTTCACATCCTCGGCCGAGGGCCCGAACTGGGCGCCGAACTGGTCCGGGGTGAGCCAGTGGTGGTAATTGGGGGAGGAGGGATCCTTCTGTTCCTTGAGAAACTTCTGCAGGGCGGGCTGCTTGGCGGCCGGGACCTGGAGCGAGAGGATCATGTGCTCCATCGGGAGGTTGACCGGGGCCAGCGAAACCTTGGCCCTTCCCTGGGGCGAACGGGCGAGCGGATGGGTGTTGCCGGTCAGCACCACGGTGTCGTTATCGTCGATGAAGCGCCCGGCCAGGGCCTGGGTGGCCCCGGCCAGGAGGGAAACAAGGCATATCATGGCAACCATAAAGCGTCTTCCCTGCATGGCATGCTCCTTATGTAATGCGTTACCGAACGTTTGGTCGGATCGGCTATCCTTTCGGGAAATCGAGGGGAAACTTTAGGCGCATTCCCCAGCGCCCCCCCGAAAGCGGGTGGGGAGGCGGGGTGCAAAAGTGGGCCCAAGCTCAGGAAGGGTTAAGGGGTTGAATGCGCGGAGAAGAGGAACGGGACGGGAGGCGAAGCGCTGTGCAGCGGGTGAACAGCTGTAGCAATCTTGAACAGGGGAAAGGAGGAGACGCGCAAGCGCAACCAAACGGGTGGAAATGCCGGGGAGGGCACTGAAGGGAGGGGAGTGGCACCAGGCGGAGCGTGAAGGCCAGGGTACTGGAGGGAAAAGGGGACTGGCACCCGCTGGAGGGGAAAGGAAAGGAACGGGGACTGGCACCGGGGCGGAGCCAGTCCCCTGAGGGTCAGCGGTCCCAGCGGGGGGCGTAGCCGTTGTGTCGGACCTTGTCGTACTGGAGGGCGTCGGCGGAGAGCGGCTTGCGGCTTCCGGCCGGGTGGCCGATGGCGATCATGCACTCGACCTTGACGTGATCGGGGATGCCGAGGAGATCCTGGATGTACGCCTCGGAGGTCGTCTCCTTGTCGCGCTGCCGTTTGCGGATCTGGATCCAGCAGCTCCCCAGTCCCAGCGACTGGGCGGTCATCTGCACGAGGATCGCCGCAATCGAGCAGTCCTCGACCCAGACGTCGCTCTTGGTGCTGTCGGCGCAGATCACCACCGCCAGCGGCGCCCCCTTCAGAAACGACGATCCGTGCTGCTTCGCGGTGGCGAGCTGCCCGATCAGCTCGCGGTCGTCGACCACCACGAACTCCCACGGATTGATCCCCCGCGAGGTGGGGGCGCGCAGCAGGGCCTCCACCAGGGTTTCCACTGTCTCAGCATCGACCGGCTGTTCGGTGAAGGCGCGCATGCTGCGCCGTTTGCGTATCAGCTCTATCAAAGGTTCACCTCCATTGAGTGAGAATTCGGGCATGATAGCCGTCAAAGCAGGCAAGGTAAAGGGGTTGAGAAAGATTTTCTTTCTTGAAGGTCTTTATTTCCGAAGCAAAGTCTGCTACGGTAGCGCCGGTGATCCACGTGAACGTAAGGGTCAAGTAACGATCTTGATGGGAGGAACTCCAGCCGTGTCCAATTCCAACATTGCCAAGGTTTCCCAGCTTTCCCGCCCGGCGGTCGATCTCAGCGGCGAAGAGGGGTGGATCCATTTCGACGCCCCTTCCCTGGTGGGAGAATCGCTCAGGTTCGTCTCGGGTGATCCCGAGGGAAACCGCTTCCGCGCCCGCTACTACCGTGACAGCGAACAGCACCTGCACGCCCGCATCTGGTTCGGCCCCGAGACCGGTGGCCCTCCCGGCCACGCCCACGGCGGCGCGGTGGCGGCGGTGATGGACGAGGCGCTCGGCCTGGCCGCCTGGGCCGCCGGCTACCCGATCGTGGTGGGAAATCTCAACGTGAGCTTCAAGAACATGCTCCCGCTGGAGGAGGTGGTCACCCTCGAAAGCCGGGTGGTTTCCGCCCAGGGGCGCAAGGTGATGGTGCACGGCCGCCTCTTCCGCGGCGAGACCACCTACGCCGAAGCCGAGTGTCTCTGCATCACGCTTCCCGCCGACAGGCTCCCAAAGAAAACGAAGTAGGGATTCAAACCCCATCCTCACCCTGTCCCTCCCCTTGAAGGGGAGGGTACCTATACCGCACTTGGCCGGGAAGGGAGCGGGTACCCGCTCCCGCTTGCACTCCCGCTCATCCGCCCCGCTCATCCGCACCCCTCAGGCTCCCCGCCTGCCCTCCCCGACCTATTCAGTAAACATTTATTTACCGTGCGAAATCTGCTACTCTTGCGCGGTCGTCACCCCAGGCGGTACGAGGCCGCCAGATGGGTAACATCCACCTCCTTCCCGGAGTCGTCCATGCACCAGTACGATCAGATGTCCCGGTACGAGCTCATCAAGGAGATCGAGGCGCTCAAGCGCAAGAACAGCCTCCTCCAGGTGACTCAGAGTGTGGCCTTGAGAGAGAGCGAGGCCCGCTACCGCCGCATGATCGAAACGGCCAACGAAGGGATCATGGTCACCGACCCCAAGGGAGCCATCAGCTTCGTCAACACGAAGATGGCCCTCATGCTGGGGTATCATCCCCACGAGATAGTCGGCAGGTATATCTTCGATCTCATGGAAGAGGAATGGGCGAGGCGCTGCCAGGAAAAAATCTCCCACCGGCGCAAGGTCGGCAAAGAGCAGTTCGAATTCTGCCTCCAAAGCAAGGAAGGGTACCGGGTCTGGTGCCACGTCGCCATCTCCCCGATCTACGGCGACGACGAGGTCTTCCAGGGATCCTTCGCCATGGTGACCGACATCACCGACCGGAAAAAGGCGGAGGACGCGCTGAAGACCAGCGAGGAGCGTTACCGCGCCATGGTCGAGTCGCTGCCGGGGCTGAGCTACATCTGCTCGGCCGATTACCGCATCGAATTCCTCAACGAGCGTTTCAAGGGGCTCCTGGGGCGCGACGCCACCGGGGAGCCATGCTACCAGGCGCTCCACGAGCTCTCCGAGATCTGTCCGTGGTGTGTCAACCAACGGGTGGCCGCGGGCGAGACGGTGACCTGGGAGGTGCAAAGCCCCAAGGACGGCCACTGGTACCACATCACCAACAGCCCCATCTATAACCGCGACGGAACCGTCTCCAAGCACGCCATCATCAACGACATCACCGACATCAAGCTGATGGAGACCGAGCTCGGCGCCCGCACGAGCATGCTCGAACAGGCGGAGTTGCAGGGATCGTTCGGGAGCTGGCAGTGGGAGGCGGCAAGCGGCATCCTCACCCTCTCCCGGCAGGCGGCCGGCCTCGTCGGCTCCCCCTGCGGCACCTTGGCATGGGAGGAATTCCTGGCGCTGATCCATGACGGCGATCGCCCGCAGGTGGAAACGGCCATGCGCGAACCGGTTACCCCGGGAACAAAGATGGAACTCCTCTTCCGTCTCGTACAGCCCAAAGCCGCCGAAATCTCCCTGCGCATGCTCGGGGAGCCGATGCTCGACCCGGAACAAAAGCCGCTTGGGCTCTGCGGTCTCCTCTTGCGCGCCGGATAGCGGCACCCCGTCACTCCCTTCCTCCCGTCACCCCCTTCCTCCCGTCACCCCCTTCCTCCCGTCACTCCCTTCCTCCCGTCACGCCTCCCTCTCGTCAATTCCTCCCTCTCGCCACTGCCACCCCGCGCGTCCCGTCACCACAGTTTCCCCTTCGGTAACGCCACTTCCCTCCCGTCAACGCCAGCTCCCGCTTTCGTCCCCGCCAACTCCCGCCGGCTCGTCGCCTCCCCCCCTCCAGCTGCCCCGCCGCCCTTGTCACCTCTGCAAAGCCCGCTATAATAAACTTTAACATTTTCCAATTTAATTAACCTGCAGCGCACCTTGCACCTCCCCATCCAAAGGAGCCGGCCGTGAACTTCGAAGGGTACAAGGCCATCGTGGCAGTGGTGCTCGCCTCCCTCACCTGCCTCTTCTATCTCATCTGGTTCTTCATCCCCCCCATCCGCCTGGTCTGGCGCTGCCTCTCCCGCGAGGAGAACCTCCCGCTCCTCAACACCCTCAAGGCCTGCCGCGAGTCGGCCCTTCCGCTGAAGCCCGCCATCTTCCGCAAACAGATGCGCCTTTGGCTGGAGCTCCGCCTGCTGCACCCCCGTCCCCGCCGGGAGCCCAACTGGCGGCTCGACCCGCGCACGAGGCGTTACCAGCTGACCTTCGACGAGGAGGCGTACCGGACGGAGCTCGCCGAGTGGCGCCGCTCACTCAAGGCGAAGTTCGCCGCCCTCAAGATCAAGGAGAAGGAGCCGGTCATCGAGGTGGCCGACGTCTTCCGGCTCAACGACGAGGTGACCAAGAACGGGATCAAGGAGTACCTGCTGGCGGTCGCCCAGCTGAACCTCTCGCTGGACGAGGAGGCCTCCTTCCTCTGCAGCGTCAGGATCAACGAGGGATACCTCCTTCCCCTGAACCTCCTGGCCGGGCTGATGTCGCGCTTCGACGACGACTGGGAGCCGACCATCTCCAGTTACCACCGGATGGCGGAGAAAAGCTTCAGCTGCCTGCAGATGTCCACCTTCGACCTGTGGCTATTGTGGGGGCCGAGCGTCCCGATCTGCACCTGCGATCAGTGGAGCGGCCCGATCACCCTCCAGTACGGCTATGGAGACGAGAACAATTCGGTGCGGGTACGGGTCAAGGACCAGTCAAAGGAGCTGCTGCTGGCCGAGCTGAGGAAAGCGACCGCCTCCCGCGGCGGCGCCCCCCACCCCGCCCTGCACGCCAGCGTGACCGGGAAGCTCTGGCCCCCCAGCAGCTTCTACCAGGGGGGGATCTGCGGCGCCCAGCAGGAGCTTCTCAACCCGGACCGCGAGGCCTTCATCCTGGAGTACGAGGGGCACAGCGTGAGCGGTAGCGCCGGGGCCGGGCAGTTCTACACCGCCTACGTCTGGGCGCTTTTTGCCGTGGGGAGGGAGAAGGAACCGGCCGTCGAAGAGATCCGCAAGGAGCCGTGGCTGCACGTCATCCCGTTCTTCGAGCACGCGAACATCGTGGACGAGCGGTGCTACCGGATGGCCAAGGTGCAGCTCGCGCACAAGGTGATGAATTACCTGAGGGAAAACGAGGGTGGGGTGGGGACTGCGCCGGTGAGGCTTTGGTACCTCTGCGCCCTGGACGATCCGGGGAGCGGACACGCGCTGGAGATCCCCCCCAAGGGGAGGACCATCCTCGCCGAACTGGAGGAGCTGGCCGGGCGCCCCGATTACCGGAAGGAGCGGGAAAGGATGGCCCTGGCCGACCACTACCTGAGCCGCGAGCTCTCCGGCTGTCACCTGTCCGGCGCCATCAGGGAACTCTTCAGGACCATCGAGGAGAGGGAATAGATTTGAGACGGCCCGCAGGGGGCAGCCACGACACGAAGGCAGCCGCGGCACGGGGGAGCTGCCGCAGGAACGGGGCGGCTGCCGCATGAAGGCTACCGCCCGGGCTCACTCCTCCCGGTCGAGCCCGTCCATCTTCCGGCGCAGCCAGAGCTGGCAGACCATGTCCACCACGATGAAGCCGGTGACGGTCAGCAGCAGCGACGGCCTCGGGTTGAAGTAGAAGAGGCAGTTGAGAAACATGTAGGAGCCGACCACGGCGGCCAACAGCGAGCGGACGGTGCGGGTGGCCGCTTCCTCGGCCTCCTCTCCCCCGTTGGTGAGCCTGACGAGCAGGGGTGCCGCGTGGTAGCCGATCGAGGCATCCAGCAGGGTGAGCACGAAATTGACGACGAAAAGATGCGGCAGGTACCTTTCCACGCGGACTATCTCCCCTCCTCGCTCAAAAGCTTCTTTACCAGCGCCACCAGCACTCCCACCATGATGAGAAACGCTGTGTCCTGCAGCGAATTCCAGTACCGGAACTGGCTGTCCGAATAGCTGTAGTAATCCGACACCACCCGGGCGATGCCGGAGGCCACCGCGATCGCCACCGCCCCCCAGCGCCCCGCCCCCCAGGCGACCATGAAGATCGGGATGACGTAGAAGATCAAGATCGAATAGTCACCGGTCAGAAAGTCGATGTATCCCAGCCCGACCACCATCACTAAGGCGGCCAGCATCAGGAGCCAGGCCGGCATCCGGTCGATCCGCTGCAGCATGTCTTCCCCCTCGACACCTCCCGCACCTCGAGCCTCCACGGTCGCCGTGGAAGCGGCAGCGGGACGGCACCGGTACGAGATGGATTCCCAGAGAGGAACATATACCTACTAAAGCTCGTTCTGTCTATGAGAATCAAGAGACTGTCATAGAGTCCCCACCTTCTGTCTGCGACGGGAAGAAAGATGTCATACGCGAATTTTCGCTTCCCTTTCGATATGCCTTGTGGTACAAAAGGATCGTATTTATCCCATTACCGGTTATCACGGCACGTCATGAGGAGGTTTTATGTCCCGCATCGAAGGGTTGAACAATGCTCTTAACAGCCTGCAAGCCAGTTCGAGCGATATCGAGGCTTGCGCTATCGTCTCCGAAGATGGGCTCATCATCGCCAGCCTGCTTCCGCAGGGTGTCGAGGAGGAGCGGGTAGCCGCCATGAGCGCCGCCATGCTTTCGATGGGCGAGCGGATCGCCATCGAGCTCAAGCGCGGCGAGCTGGAGCAGCTCTACGTGAAGGGGAAAAACGGCTACTTCATCGGCATGCACGCCGGCGAGCACGCGGTGCTGATCGCCCTGGCCAGAAAGGACGCCAAGCTCGGGCTGATCTTCTTCGACCTCAACAAGGCGGCCGAAACCACCAAGGGGATCCTCCAGTGACCCTCAACCGGCATCTCCCCCCCCAGTACCCGAACGCTGAAAAGCATGAACTTCCGGGCAGGATCATTCTCCCGACCAACGAACTCGCCACGCGCTAAAAGGAATAGACATGATCAAACTCTTCGAAAATGGTACCCACAAGAACGTCTTCGTGAACAACCTCTCCACCGGTCAGATGGTGCAGGCGAACCAGCACCTGATCATCAACAACGGTGAGGGTATCATCCTCGATCCCGGCGGCCACAAGATCTACACCAAGCTCTTCGCCATGCTCTCCAGCGAAATGAAGCAAAACGGGCTGAAGCACATCTTCTTCTCCCACCAGGACCCGGACATCATCGCCGCCGCCAACGGCTGGCTGATGGTCACCGACGCCCAGGCCCACCTCTCCGGCCTCTGGATGCGTTTCATCCCCCACTTCGGCGTCGACGAGATGGTGGTGACCAGGATCAAGCCGATCCCCGACGAGGGGGAGATCATCACCCTGGGCGGGGCCCAGCTCATGTTCCTCCCGGCCCACTTCCTCCATTCCTCGGGGAATTTCCACGTGTACGACCCGACCTCCAAGATCCTCTACACCGGCGATCTCGGGGCCTCGCTCGGCAACGACTACACCTTCGTGGAGGACTTCGACTCCCACATCCAGTACATGGAGGGGTTCCACCGGCGCTACCTCGCCACCGGCAAGGCGCTCAGGATGTGGGCCAACACGGTCAGGAAACTGGACATCGAGATGATCGCTCCCCAGCACGGCGCGATGTTCCCCAACCGCGAGCTCGCCCACAAGTTCATCGACTGGGCCGAGACCCTCACCTGCGGCGTCGACCTCATGGGCGACTGCTACCCCATCCCGGCCTGATCCGATGCAAAATGGCGGCGCCTTTCAGATAACCGGGCTCGTCTACGGACTCTCCTCTGCCCTCGACCTGGTGAGCCAGTCGCTCGTCAACCATCACCGCGAGGTCTTCAGCTTCGCGATCAAGATCGCCGACGCCTTCCCCATCTCCGACCACGACAAGGGCCAGATCTGCATTGCGGCCCTCTTGCACGACATCGGGGTGGTGGCCTTTCACGGGGCCATCACCCCGGAAACCAACGACGCCGAACTAAACGACCACGCCGAGCTTGGTCACCGCCTGCTGCGGGACTTCACCCCCTTTTCCCCCGCCGCCCGCATGATCCGTCATCACCACAAGAGCGCGCTGCAGCTCAAAGAAGAGGAGCCTGAGGAGCTCATCAGGCTGGGAGCCGGCATCGTCCACCTGGCCGACGCCATCGCCCAGCGGCTCGACGCCGGCCATTGCCTTCTCAACCAGTGCCAGCAGCTGCGCGGATGGGCGGCCGGCAACCCCTCCGGAGTCTTCATTCCCGAGGTGGTGGAGGCCTTTCTCCAGCAGTCGAACAAGGAATTCTTCTGGTTCGACGCCAAGTTCGCCACCGTCTCCCAGTTGGGGGGGGAGAGCGCGCTGTCGGGGGCGAGCGTTGCGCTGGATCTCGAAGGCCTTAAGGAGCTCTCCGCCGTCTTCGGCAGGATCATCGACTACCGCAGCCGCCACACCGCGGCCCACTCCCGAAGCGTCGCCGAGGTGGCCGGCGCCCTGGCCCAGAAGGCCGGCTTCTCCGACGGCGACTGCTGCCGGATGCAGGCGGCCGGCAACCTCCATGACCTCGGGAAGCTGGCCCTGCCGGTCTCCATCCTCGACAAGCCGGGGGCGCTGGCACCCGAGGAGCGCAACCTGGTCAAGAGCCACCCCTACCACACCTACCGGATCCTCAAGGAGATCCCGGGACTGGGAGATATCCCGGCCTGGGCCGCGCTGCACCACGAGGTGGCCGACGGCACCGGCTATCCCTTTCATCTCAAGGGGGACGAGATCCCGCTGGGGGCGAGGATCGTGGCGGTGGCGGACAACTTCGCCGCCTTGAGCGAACATCGCCCCTACCGGCTCGGGATGGAGCGCCAGCCCTGCCTCGAGCTCCTGGAGACCTCGGCCAGGGCGGGAAAGCTGGACGCCTCGCTGGTCGCCCTGGTGGCCGAGAACTACGACGAGTTGAACGAACTCACCCACTCGGCGCTCAGCAAGGGACAGCAGGAGTACCAGAAAATCCTCAAGGAATCCCTCTACTGGCCCCGGATCACCGCCGGCGCCACCAGGACCGGAGCCCACCCATGAACCTCTCACACCTAGGCGTTGGCGGCGGATTCGAGAGTCGCGAGAACTGGCAGCGGCTAAAGCTCGACCCCGACAGCGTGGTGGTCGGCGGCAGCGGGCCGCTGCTCCCCGTGATGGACGGCACCCCGTTCTTCCAGATGCTGACCGGGCCAAGCCGCAAGGACTTTCTCCGCATGATCCCCAAAGGCGAGGACACCCCGGGGGGCGGGATCCTGCTCGCCACCGACGGGACCATGATCGAGGTGCTGGTCACCCCCTCCCCGGCCGGTTACAACCTCTACTACCGCCGGCCGGTGGAAAAGCGCGGCTCCTTCCAGCGGCTGGAGTTCTTCTACCGCCACTTCGTCACCTCCCAGATCGGTATCTGCATCACCGATCCCAAGGGGAACATCGTGGACGCCAACCCCTACTTCCTCAGCTTCTACGGCTACACGCTCGACGAGCTGGTCGGCCAGAACCCGAGGATCCTCAAGTCCGGCCGCCAGTCCCCCGAGGCCTACAAGGAGATGTGGCTTAAGATCAGCGACCCCGCCGTCCAGCACTGGACCGGCGAGATGATCAACCGCAGGAAAAACGCCGAGGAGGTCATCGTCGCCCTCACCATCTCGGCGGTGCGTAACGCCGCCGGGGTGCTCATGGGCTTCGTCGCCTCCACCCTGGACGTGACCGCCAGGAAGCAGATGGAGAAGGAGCTCCGCGCGAGCAACGAAGAGCTTTTGGAGTTGAACCGCCTGAAGACCGACCTGATGGCGATCACCTCCCACGACCTGAAATCCCCCCTGCACGCCATCATCAGCCGCGCCCGCATGCTGATCGAGCTCGGCGAGGAGTTCCCGGCCGGCAAACGCCAGGACGCCCTGACGAAGATCGTGGAGTCCGGGGAGAAGATGACCACCTTCATCGGCGAGCTTTTGGACCTCGAGAAGATGGAGGCCGGCCGCTACCAGCTGAACTCCGCCCGCGTGCACCTGGACACCGTGTTGCAGGGGTGCGTGGACACGAACCTTCCGACCGCCACCGAGAAGGGGATCGTGCTGGCCCTGAAGCAGCGGGGAGCGAGCGGGCCGTTGCGGGCCGACTTCCTGAAGCTCGAGCAGGCCTTCAACAACATCATCTCCAACGCCATCCGCTACACCCCGCGGGGCGGGACCATCACGGTGACCTTCACCGAGCATCCGGGGAGGCCCAAGCGGGTGGAGATCACCGACACCGGCCCGGGGATCCCGGAGAAGGACCTCCCCTTCATCTTCGACCGCTACTACCAGGCGCGGGTCAAGGGGGGAATCGCCGCCCGGGTCTTCGGCGCGGGGCTGGGCTTAAGCATCGTGAAGAAGATCATGGACCTCCACGACGGCAAGGTCTGGGTCACCAACGGCAAGAACGGCGGCTGCACCTTCACCCTGGAATTCCCCGAGGTGCGCCGCGCGGTCTCCGGGCAGGACCTGGCCGCCATGATCATCGACCCGCAGCAGGAGATCTACGGCTGGCTGGAGGCGCCCCTCAAGAAGGCCGGTGTCTCCTGCTTCATGGCCAGAAACGTCTTCGAGGCGAAGAGGATCGCCGGCCGGGAACGCCCGGAGCTGCTCTTCGCCGCCGACCAGGAGCTTCCCGAGCAGTTGCGAAGCTTCGTGGCCGGGCTAAACGACAGCAAGCGCCGCATCTCGGTCGCCACCACCCCGCACGCCCCCCCGGAGGGGCTTTACCATCACCAACTGCTGACCCCGGTCATCGACATCGAGCTGTTCGAGCTGGTTGACGACCTCTTGAGCGAACTGGGGGCCCCGGAGGACCCATGAACCACCTGATTCTGACCATCGATGACGACGACAGCACCCACGAGGTGCTCGGGCAGTACCTGGAGCTGGCCGGCTACCGGGTGAGCCACGCCTGGAACGGCGCCCAGGGGCTCGACGAGATCGCCAGGGAGACCCCCGACCTGGTGCTCCTCGACGTGCAGATGCCGGAACTGGACGGCTTCCAGACCATCGAGAAGATCCGCCAGGACCCGGCCATGGCCGACGTGCCGGTCCTCTTTCTCACCAGCCTCGACCGCTCCAACCTGAAGATCAAGGGGCTGGAGATGGGAGCCGACGACTACATGGTAAAGCCGTTCGTGCGCGCCGAGGTGCTGGCGCGGGTCAAGGCCGCCTTGAGACGAAGCGCCCGGGCCAACACCCCGTCCGCCGCCCTCACCGGCGAGCTCGCCGCCGTCAGTATCGCCGAACTGTTGCAGACCATGGAGGCCGGGCGCCGGACCTGCACCATCACCTTTCCCGAGCTGCAGGGGACCATCTACCTGGAGAACGGGGTGGTGGTTCACAGCGTCCAGGGGGCCTTTACCGGGACCCAGGCGCTGCAGAGGATGTTCTTCCTGGAGCGGGGGAAGTTCAAGCTGACCCTGGACGAGATCCCCCCGGAGATCCCCCGCGCCCCCTCCCGTTCGAGCTATCTGGTACTCGACTGCCTCACCTACCTGGACGAGCTGGTGGCCATCCTGGGGAATAGCGCCGACCCCGCCTGCCAGGTGGTCGAAGTGAACGGTCCTCCCCCCTGGGTCCCGTTCGCGGTAGCCGCGAGGCTCCCCCTCCCCTGCCGCGATTTCCTGAGCCTCATCGAGGGGGACCTGAAGGAGAACGCGGAGAAGCTGAGAGAGGCCAAGGCCGCCGGAGCCATCGCCCTGAGATCCCCTCTCCCTCCGGGAGAGGGCTAGGGTGGAGGGAACCCTCCCTCTCCCTCCGGGAGAGGGTCAGGGTGAGGGAGAGGGGTAATGCCGGCAGGAGCCGTTACAACCGATAAATCTCAAGGAGATCCATTATGGGGAGAGTGATAACCATAGCCAGCCAGAAGGGGGGAGTCGGCAAGACCACCACCGTCCTCAACCTGGGCTACAGCCTGAGCAGGTTCGGCAACCGCGTCCTGCTTTTGGACTGTGACCCCCAGGGAGGGCTCACGTTGGCCACCAACCTTAAAAAGCGCACCGACCTCGGGCTGATCAACCAGCTCATGGGGGGAAAGGGGCTTTCCGACATCGTCATGCACACCAAGGACCCGAACCTGGCGGTGGCCGGGATCGGGAGGCTCGATCCCGAGGACGTCTTCATGCTCGACGAGTTCGCCAAGGACGGGCGGCTGACCGCCGGCGTCCGGGAGATCGCGGCAGGGTTCGACTATCTCCTGATCGACGCCCCGGCGGGCGTGGGAGGGCTGGTCACCTCCCTTCTTTTGGCGAGCGACGCCGTCATCCCGGTGGTCCTCTGCCGGGCGCTGGCCATCAAGAGCCTGCCGCTTCTTTTGAACCTGGTCCGCTGGGTGCGGGATCACCACAACCCCGGGCTGTCCATCGAGGGGGTCCTCATGACCATGTTCGACCAGAACAACGAGACCGAGCGGGAGTTGGGGAGCGAGTTCCGCGCCTCGCTGCCGCCGGAGCTCTTTTTCCGCAACACCATTCCGTACCTTGCCACCTTCGAAAAGGCGAGCGTCCGGTCGTTGCCGGTGGCCTTGCTTGCCGAGGGGCAGCAAGGGGCCAAGTGCTACATGGATCTCGCCCTGGAGCTCAAGGAGCGGGAAATCGCGAGACAGACGGGGGTGAGCGATGAGCTTGTTGCAGGGCTGTTCTGAGCTTCAGGAGACCGCGCGCCTGGTAGAGGAGCTGATGGGGCTGCGGGCAGCCCCCCGCCCGGCCGCGCCCGCCGCGCCCGCCGCACCCGCCGCACCCGCCGCCGCGCCGGCTTCCCCGTCCGACAGGTCCGACCCGTCCGACCGGTCCGACGCCCCGCCGGCCGCGCCGGTCATCGAGCTTGAAGAAGAGGCCATCCCGCAGTTCGCCTACCGCGGCGACAGGCTTCAGTACATCCTCACCTCGCTCTGCAAGCGCGGTGACTTCATCGGTGCCGTGGTGGCCGACCACAAGGGGCTTCCGCTGGCCGACTTCAACTCCCCGGTCGGGGGCGACATCCTCGCCGCCTTCACCTCGGTCCTCGGCAACGCCCTCGAGCGCGGAGCCATGCTGCTCGGGGAGAGCGGCGCCGACATCATCTCGATGGACATCAACTACACCGACAAGGTGGTCCTGCGCCGTTTCGCCGTGCGGGGGGAACCCTACTTCCTGATGGTGGTCTGCGCGCAGTCGGTCGAGGAGCGGACCGAGCTCGAGCTTTCGATCGAACAGCTGATTGCTGCACTTTCCGAATAAAGGAGTTACCGGAAACCCATGATCCTCCTCGTTGATGACGACGAACTCGTCCTGGAAGTCTGCTCCGCCAGCCTGGCCGAAGCCGGCTACGAGACCATCACCTTCAATTCGCCCCTGGCGGCCCTTCCCTACCTCGAGCAGGCCGAACCGGAGCTGATCGTATCCGACCTGATGATGCCGGACATGGACGGCTTCGGCTTTCGGGAAGCCTTCCTGGAAAGGTTTCCCGCCCGCCACACCCCCTTCCTCTTCCTCTCCTCGATGTCCGATCCGGACATCATCATCGAGGGGCTGGAGCGGGGGGCGGACGACTTCCTGCTGAAGCCGATCGACCACCGCGTGTTCGCCGCCAAGGTGAAGAGCGTCCTCAAGAAGAAGAGCGGCAGCGGGCAGGCCTTCCGGGGCGACCTGGCCCAGTTCCCCCTCCCGAAGGTGATGCGTTTTTGCGAGCTGAAGGGTATCACGGGCGGGATCGAGATCAGCGGCGAGGGGGTGAACGTCACCCTGCGTTGCCGGTCCGGCAACTTCGAGCTCGAAAAGCAGGGGCGGTCGACGGCCCTCGAGAAGGTGATGGGGCTCTCGTCGGGGAGATTCACCATCCTCGTCGACCCGGTCGACTACACCGAGCTGGGGAGGATGGAGATGCCGGCCGGCCGTAACCAGGCCCCCGCCAGTCCCGAGGTCCCCACCGGCGCCCTCTCCGGGGTGCGGGTACGCGACCGCCTGTTCCAGGTGCAAAGCGAGTATGTGGAACCGGGCCAGCAGATCGTCACCCTGGTCATTTTGGACGGCAAGGTCCGGCTCAAGCGCGGCACCCCCGCCGCCCTTTCCCTGGGGCGCAGCGTCCTGCAGCAGCTCCTCGAGGAGCAGCACGTGGCGGTGGAGAAGGAGATCCAGGAAAAGCTCAACGAGAAGATCGAAGAGAAGAACCAGGCCGAGCCGAACGCCAAGCAGCGGTTCAACAAACTCCTCGAAGACGGGCTCGACCACTACCGCCAGGGAGAGCACGAGAAGGCGCTCGCCGTATGGGAGGAAGCCGCGCTCCTCAACCCCGGCGACAAGCTGATCGAGACCAACCTGAAGATAGTCAGGAAAAAGCTCGGCTTGGGGTAACTTTTAACCTGATTGGCGAGTAATTAAAAGAAAAGGCCGAGCTTCCTGATGGAAACTCGGCCTTTCGTTTTGAATCCTCTCCCCAAGGAGAGGTTGCTGCCTTACCTATACCCTCGCCCCCCTAGGGGGAGAGGGTGGCCGAAGGCCGGACTTACTATACCCTCGCCCCCCTAGGGGGAGAGGGTGGCCGAAGGCCGGGTGAGGGCAGGTTTTACCGCTTGCTATACGCCTCGACCAGCAGCCCTTCCAGCTCGCGTATCATCCCCTCGTCCCCGAAGATCGCCGGCGAAGCCTCGTTGATCTTAGCGCTGATGCGCGAGCGGAGATCCCGATCGCTGGCGATGGCGACCGCTTTCTCGACGTAGGCCGCGGTGCTCTCCACCACGCAGTCGTCGATCCCCATCCGGCGGTAGAGGCTCAGCGTCAGGCGCCCGCGCATGAAGGCGCCGGGGAGAGTGACCACCGGGGTGCCGACCGCGAAGGCGTCAAAACTGGTCACTCCGCCGCTGACATGAAGCGTGTCGAGCACCACGTCCACGAGCCTGGTGAGCTCCAGGTAGTCTCCATAGGGAAGCCGCAGGATGAAGAGCACCCGGGAGAGATCCACGCCGGCCCCCTTGAGCCTTTCCAGGATGAGCTCGTTCCACTGCTGCACCTCCCGCTGGAAGATCACCAGCACGGCCTCCGGGTCCTTCTTGAGGATCTCGGCGAAGATCGTGTCCATGTCGGGGTGGATCTTGAAGAGAGACTGGCTGCAGAGGTAGAGATGCGTCCCCTCCTGCAGGTCGAAGTCGGCGCGGGTCCGGGCGGTCCTGAGTGCCGAAGGGCGCTCCACGAAGAGGTAGGTGCTCTTCTCGCTCAGGCAGAGAAGCTTCTCGCTGTAGTTAGCCGCCGCGTCGGCGGGCTCGCAGCCGGCCTGAGACACGAAGTAGTCGATGTTGGGGATGGCGGTAGAGACCGGATGCCCGCAAAGGGCGACCTGGACCGGTGCGAGGCGTCCGAAGGCCAGGAAGTAACTAAGCGGCTCCATCCCGATGTCGCCGTAGACCAGCATGTCGAGCTTGGCATCCGCCACGAGCTTCTGGGCGACGTTCAGCACCATCGGGACCGCGATCGCCTCCACGTTCTCGAGGACCCCGGCGGTCACCTGGTCCTGGCGGCCGAAGGTGGAGATCACCACCACCTCGAAACGGTCGCGGGAGATCCTTCTGATCAGCTCCAAAAGGAAGTGCCCGAGCGGATGGTCGAAGAGGTAGTTGGAGAAGAAGCCGATCCGGATCTTCCCGCCGGGGGCGGGAGTGTCGGCGAGGGTGGCGCAGTGGCTCGCGAGGAAGTTCAGCTGCGGGCAGCTCGCCTGGAAGAAGTCGGCCAGCTGTTTCATCAGCGGGAGATCGTTCATGCCGTGGAAGGCAAGATAGAACGGGGTGATGCCGACCTCGCGCACCGGATCGATCATGCGGGGATTGATCTTGGCCATCTCGACCAGGTCCCGCCGCATCCGCTCCCGGCAGTGTTCGATCTCCTCGACCGAGGCGGGTACCGGAGGCATTACCAGGGCATGCTTGACCCAGACCCCGGTAGTGGTGCCGAGCTTCAGTGCGTTTTCGAAGGCGACCAGGGCCGCACGCCAGTTTCCTGCCAGGTTGAGGACGGTCCCCATGTTGGAATGGGCGAAGGCGAGAGTCTCGTCGAGCTCGACCGCCCGCTGGAAGTGCGGAAGCGCGTCGAAGACCTTGCCGACGTTAAGCAGGGCCGAGCCCAGGTTGTTGTGCAGCTTGGCGTGCCCTTCGAAGATGTTGAGCGCCTGCCGGTAGTGGTCGATGGCCTCGAAGTCGCGTCCGAGGTCCTGGCAGAGGACACCGTACGTGTAAAGGCTTAACCAGTGCTCGGGATCGATGCGGAGGGCGGTTTTGAGAGCCTCCTCCGCATCGTCATACTGTTTGAGATCGTGCAGCAGGTCGCCGAGACGGAAGTGCGCCTCCACGGCGCGATGATCGATGGCGGTGGCGATCACGTACCAGCCGCGGGCCGCGTTGACCTGTCGCGCCTTCTTGTACCCGTCACCGGCGGCCAGGGCGGCCTTGATGAGCTCCGTGCAGGTTTCATGGTCGACGACCGAGATGATATCGAGAGAGATCTCGTTGGGATGCGGCATCCCTTCGAGGTACGGGATGGTATCGCCCACCCGCTCCTGTTGAACGAGCGCGGTGCAGAGTAAAAAGATGGCCGCGGGGCTTTCGTCACCGGAATCGACCAGGTTCTGGTACATCTTGCGTGCGGACTCCAGGTCGCCTTGGATGTGGAGGGAGATGGCCGACTGGAGATCTCCTCCTTTACCCTTTTTGGGAGACTCCTTTTGGGGAGACTCATTTTTGGGGGACTCCGCTTTGGTCGAATCCCTCCTGAACCACTTGAGCATGCTACCTCCGCCGTCTCAGTCATTGAACCAGCATCACAGATACTACCAGCCCGTCATCAATAGCAGACAACAGAGATAATTTCCACTTCAAACTAGGATCGACACCACATCCACCAGCCCCTCGTCCGCCGGTAGATGTTGGCCGAAGGCCGTACTCACTATACCCTCGCCCCTTTAGGGGAGAGGGTGGCCGAAGGCCGGGTGAGGGAGGTTTTTGTCCGACCTCTGCCCTCACCCCCGCCCCTCTCCCCCAGGTGGGGGCGAGGGGAGAAGTTAAAAAGGGGCGAGGGGGTACAGATACAAAAAAAGGGCGGAAGGTTTCCCCCCCGCCCTTTCCTTCATTACCCGCGAAATGCGGCACCGGACTACTTGAACAGTGCCTTCTGGTACTCGCGGTTGAGCCTGGCGATGAACTTCACGCTGATCCCTTTCGGGCAGGCTGCCTGGCACTCGTAGTGGTTGGAGCAGTTGCCGAAGCCGTTCTCCTGGAGAGCGTCCACCATGTTGCAGACGCGCTTGGCGGCTTCAGCCTGGCCCTGCGGGAGCTCGGCCAGCTGGGCCACCTTGGCGGAGGTGTACAGCATGGCGGAGCCGTTCGGGCAGGCGGCTACGCAGGCGCCGCAGCCGATGCACTCGGCGGCGTCCATGGCGTAGTCGGCGGACGGTTTCGGCACCAGGATGGCGTTACCATCGGCAACCCCGCCGGTGTGGGCGGAGGTGTAGCCACCGGCCTGCGAGATCCGGTCGAGGGCGGTACGGTCGACGATCAGGTCCCTCTGGATCGGGAAGGCCTTGGCCTTCCAGGGCTCGATGTAGATGGTGTCGCCGTCCTTGAAGTTCCTCATGTGCAGCTGGCAGACGGTGGTACGCTCCTGGCCGCCGTGCGGGATGCCGTTGATGACCTGGGAGCACATGCCGCAGATACCTTCGCGGCAGTCGTGGTCGAAGGCGATCGGGTCGCCGCCGCTCTTGATCAGCTGCTCGTTGACTTCGTCAAGCATCTCGAGGAAGGACTGGTCGGGGCTTACGTTCTTGGCTTCGTACTGCTCCAGTTTGCCCGGCTCATTCGGCCCCTTCTGGCGCCATACATGTAATACAAGGTTCATTCCATGGCTGTCGTGATGGCTCATTATTTGTAACTCCTTACCGCCAGATGGACGTTCTCGAACGTCAACGGCTCCTTGTGCAGTTCGGGTTCTTTGTCGACACCTTTGAACTCCCAGGCGCCCACGTAGCAGTAGTTCTCGTCGTCACGCTTGGCCTCGCCGTCCGGCATCTGGTGCTCGACACGGAAGTGGCCGCCGCAGGACTCGTTCCTGTGGAGGGCGTCGCGGGTCATGAGCTCGCCGAACTCGAGGAAGTCGGCGACGCGGCCGGCGTTCTCCAGCTGCTGGTTGAGCTCCGCACCGGAACCGGTGACCTTGACGTTCTTCCAGAACTCCTCGCGCAGGACCGGGATCTTCTTGAGGGCGTCCTTGAGGGACTCCTCGCTCCTGGCCATACCGACGTTCTCCCACATGATCTTGCCCAGTTCGCGGTGGAACTCGGAGACGGTCTTCTTCCCGTTGATGGAGAGGAGCTTCTTCTGGTTGGCCAAGACGTCCTCGATCGACTTCTTGCACTCGGGGTGGTCGGCGGTGACGGTGCCCGGCTTGGTCTTGGCCAGGTAGTTCGCGATGGTGTAGGGAATCACGAAGTAGCCGTCGGCCAGACCCTGCATGAGGGCGGAAGCGCCCAGGCGGTTCGCGCCGTGGACCGAGAAGTTGGCCTCGCCCAGGACGAAGAGCCCCGGGATGTTGCTCTCGCAGTTGTAGTCGACCCAGAGGCCGCCCATGGAGTAGTGCGGAGCCGGGTACATACGCATCGGCTGCTTGTAGGCGTTCTCGTCGGTGATCTTCTCGTACATCTCGAAGAGGTTGCCGTAGCGCTCGCGGATGGTGTTCTCGCCCACGCGCTTGATGGCGGCGGAGAAGTCGAGGTTGACACCGCGGCCGCCGGGGCCTACGCCACGGCCGTCGTCGCACTGCTCTTTGGCGGCGCGGGAGGCGATGTCACGCGGAGCGAGGTTACCGAAGGAGGGGTACTTCCTCTCCAGGTAGTAGTCGCGTTCTTCTTCCGGGATGTCGTTCGGGTGACGGTTGTCCCCCTTCTTCTTGGGAGCCCAGCAGCGGCCGTCGTTACGGAGCGACTCCGACATGAGGGTCAGCTTGGACTGGTGATCGCCGGACTGCGGGATGCAGGTCGGGTGGATCTGGGTGTAGCAGGGGTTGGCGAAGAAGGCGCCTTTCTTGTGGGCCTTCCAGGCGGCGGTGACCGAGCAACCCATGGCGTTGGTGGAGAGGTAGAACACGTTGACGTAGCCGCCGGTGGCGAGCACCACGGCGTCGGCGGTGTGCACGCGGACCTCGCCGGTGATCAGGTCGCGCACGGTGATCCCTTTGGCCTCGCCGTCAACCACGACCAGGTCGAGCATCTCGCAGCGCGGGAACATCTTGACGGTCCCGGCCTTTACCTGGCGGGAAAGGGCGGAGTAAGCGCCCAAAAGGAGCTGCTGGCCCGTCTGCCCCCTGGCGTAGAAGGTACGGGAAACCTGGGCGCCACCGAAGGAGCGGTTGTCCAGGTAACCGGCGTAGTCGCGGGCGAACGGAACGCCCTGGGCGACGCACTGGTCGATGATGTTGTTGGACACCTGGGCCAGACGCCAGACGTCTGCCTCACGGGCGCGGAAGTCGCCACCCTTGATGGTGTCGTAGAAAAGACGGTAGATGGAGTCGCCGTCGTTCGGGTAGTTCTTAGCGGCGTTGATACCGCCCTGGGCGGCGATGGAGTGGGCGCGGCGGGCGGAATCCTGGTAGCAGAAGGCTTCCACGTTGTAGCCGAGCTCGCCGAGGCTAGCGGCGCCAGCGCCACCGGCCAGGCCGGTACCGACCATGATGATCTTGTATTTACGTTTGTTGGCGGGGTTGACCAGCTTCAGGTCGAAGCGATGCCTGTCCCACGAGGTCTGAATCGGTCCTTTCGGACATTTTCCGTCGAGTATCACTTGAAACCCCCTATTTCAGTGCGCCGACAAGAATGGCGGCAGGAATCGAGATGTAAACCAGCATCAGGAAGGCAGAGACGACCTTGCCGCCGGTGCCGAAGACCGGAATGGTCTTGTCGTTGTTCCACCCCATGGTCTGCAGGAAGCTCGGGATACCGTGGGAAAGGTGCAGGAACAGCATGATCATCGCGAAGAAGTAGACCACCGCAATCCCGGCGTTGGCGAAGCTGGTGGAAACCATCTTGAAGACGTCCGGGCGGTTGACGGTGTCGAGGCCGACCACCACGTCCGGGGTGAGGTGCATGGTGAACTGGGCCAGGTGGTAGAGGATGAACAGGGCCAAGAGCAGGCCGGTCCAGATCATGTTCTCGGAGGCGAAGTTCGCCTTGAGCTGCTTCTTCACGGCGTAGGCGCCGGGGTTGGCAGCCTTGTTCTCCAGGGTGACCTGGACGCCGTAGCAGATGTGGACGGCAATGGCCGACAGCATCACCAGGCGGAAGATCCAGACCAGCGGCGGAAGGCTGTGGAGGTGCTCGGCATACGCATTGAGCGCGCCGAAGAAAATGGTGGTGTTGCCGATCATGTGGATCAGTACGAACAGGATCAGCAACTGGCCCGTGATCGACATCAGGATCTTTCTACCTACGGTGCTAGTAAGTATTCGCATGTTTTTGGTCCCTTTGCGTTTTGTGAATCGAGTGGGTTTGAGTCTTCGGTTTGCCTTCGCTATGCAGGGGCAAAACCTGCGGTCCTTTTGGACTCGCCGTTCCGCTCTAACTGGGTGGGGGTGCCCGCCATGGGCTCAATGTCTGCATGCCATATCTCTCCTTATTCACTTATGAATTCAACACCAGGCTGAGCGTGATTGTGCATATGAACCGGAGACCGATACTCGGCGCATATTAAATGCCGTTATAGCAAAATGCAACTGTTTTTTGTATACAGTACACATTTAATGTACCCCCTTGAACCTCCCCTCCCCCGCCAGTACCGATAACGACGTTCTGAAATACTCGGGGGACCGTGGCGGTTGCATTTTATGCCTTCCTCTGTTAAGAAAGTCGGTGGCATAAGCAAAAAATTACCCTGTTGAGACGGAAGGTTCATGATATTCAGACTGCTCAAGAAGGACGTTAAGACCCAGGCCCGCCGCGGCACCGTGTACACCCCCCACGGCGAGATCCAGACCCCCATCTTCATGCCGGTGGCGACCCATGCCGCCATGAAGGCGATGACCCCGCTCCAGGTCCAGGAGACCGGCGCCCAGATCATCCTCTCCAATACCTACCATCTCCATCTGCACCCGGGCGAGGCGCTGGTCCAGAAGGCCGGCGGACTCCACCGCTTCATGGCCTGGGACGGCCCGATCCTGACCGACTCCGGAGGTTTCCAGGTCTTCTCGCTCCCCAAGAAGCGGATCACCGAGGAAGGGGTCTTCTTCAAGCACGAGGACACCGGCGAGGAGATCTTCCTCGACCCGGCCCGGGCCATCGGCATCCAGGAAGCGCTCGGGGCCGACATCATCATGAACTTCGACGAGTGCATCCCCTACCCTTGCGACAAGGCCTACGCCCAGCGCTCCACCGAGAAGACCCTGCGCTGGGCCAAGCAGTGCAAGGAGGCCCATACCAGAAAGGACCAGTACCTGTTCGGCATCGTGCAGGGGAGCGTCTTCGAGGACTTAAGGAAGCACTGCGCGAAAGAGCTCGTGAAGATGGATTTCCCCGGCTACGCCATCGGCGGCGTTTCGGTCGGCGAGGGGCTCGAGCTTTTGAAGCAGGTGGTAGGCTACACCGCGCCGCACCTTCCCGAGGACAAGCCCCGCTACCTGATGGGGGTCGGCCTTCCCGAGGACATCCTGGAGAGCGTCGAGCGCGGCGTCGACATGTTCGACTGCGTGATCCCGACCCGCTACGCCCGGAGCGCCACCCTCTTCACCAACCGCGGCAGGATCCGGCTCACCAACAAGAACTACCGCCGCGACTTCTATCCGATCGAGCCCAACTGCGACTGCTACACCTGCCGAAACTTCACCCGGGCCTACCTGCACCATCTCTTCACCGCCAACGAGGTGCTCTCCGCCATCCTGGCCAGCATCCACAACGTCCATTTCTACCTCAACATGATGGCCGAGATCAGGCGCGCCATCGAGGACGGGAAGTTCAAGGAGTACAAGGAGAACTTCCTCGCCTCCTACCTGAAGGGGAAGTAGCGTGGGATGGAGGATGGAGGTCAAGACCGCCCGAGGTACGGCAAGGCGATGAAGCGGCTATCGCGTGCCATACTGCTGGCGGCGCTGGTGGCGCTGGTGGCAAGCGGCTGTTCGAAGCGCCAGGAGAAACAGGCCGAAGAAGCTCCTCCCCAGGTGCGCGAGCACGAGCAGACCGGCGAGGAGATCTTCAACGAGCGCTGCCGCGACTGTCACAAGGTGGGCGATAAGGGAGGGCCCGCCGGCCCCGACCTCTCCGCTGAGGGAAGCAAGCGCGACCGCGACTACCTGGTTAGAGTAATCAGGGAGCCCGCCAAGCTCTATCCCGGCACCATCATGCCCCCCGGCGACCGCCTGACCGCCAAGCAGATCGACCTTCTGGCCGACTACCTTCAGGACCTAAAATGATTTCCATCCCCACCCCCCTTATCCCCTCCCCCCTCATACCCTCGCCCCTTTAGGGGAGAGGGTGGCCGAAGGCCGGGTGAGGGCGAATTCGCCTCTAACCCCATCCCTCACCCCCGCCCCTCTCCCCCAGTGGGGGCGAGGGGAGAAAAAAACAGGGGAGAGGGTGGCCGAAGGCCGGGTGAGGGCGATTTTAAGCTTCCGCTTTTCTTTGGAGACCGCTATGAAAACCACTCAGCAAAGATTCGACCGCCTCATGGAAATCATGCGCAAGCTGCGCGCCCCCGGTGGATGCCCCTGGGACGCCGAGCAGACCCACACCTCCCTGAAGCGCTACCTCATCGAAGAGGCCTACGAAGTCATCGAGGCGATCGACAACGGCGACGCCGCCCTTTTGAAGGAAGAACTGGGCGATCTTCTCCTCCAGCCGGTCTTCCACGCCGCCATCGCCGAGGAAACCGGCGCCTTCACCATGGACGAAGTCCTCGACGCCATCAACGACAAGCTGGTCCGCCGCCATCCCCACGTGTTCGGCGAGGAGGTCATCGAGAGCAGCGAGGCCCAGGTGGCCAACTGGGAGAAGATCAAGAAGCAGGAGAAAGGGGTGGAGAGGAAATCGGCATTGTCGGGCATCCCACCCGAGCTCCCCGCGCTGATGAAGGCGCAGAAGATCACCGAGAAGGCCGCACGGGTCGGCTTCGACTGGGAGCACACCGACCAGGTCTACGCCAAGGTGATGGAGGAGTTGCACGAATTCGAAGAGGCGATGCTGTCAGGGGACCAGCAGGAGATGGAAGCGGAGCTTGGGGACCTCCTCTTCGCCATCGTGAACCTGGGGCGCTTCGTCTCCGTCGATCCGGAGGAGGCGTTGCGCAAGACCATCGCCCGGTTCACCAAGCGCTTCAGCCACGTCGAGGAGAGCCTCCACGCCCAGGGGAAGGCGATGCAGAATTCGACGCTGGAAGAGATGGAGGTCCTGTGGGAAGAGGCGAAGAGGCTGGAAAAAGACTGAAAAAACTAATATTTTCCCGGGACCAAATTCTTATCCACATCTTCTGTTGAAAAGGTGTGGATAACCATGTTGAGAAATAGAGAAACTTCCGCTTTTTAAGCACTTTCCACGTTCTGCATAATTATTGGCCACGCAGGTTATCTTATTTATTTTCAACAACTTACACCCCACGCCTCCCACCGGCCCCACCGGAGACGGGTAAACAGTTAAAGCATACCAATGAGGCAAAAGGGCCGGTGGAAAAACTGTTTATAACCTACCTAAAAATCGCGGTTTCAAGGCGCCTCGCCCATTAAAATCCGCGCCTTCCATGAGGAGAAGATCCTTTTTGGAGGAAATGCCTCCCGGAGCGGTGAAGCCGGTGAGTTGACCGTTACCTGCGAGCACCCGGTGGCAGGGAATGATAACCGGCAGACGGTTCCTTGCCATCGCTCCTCCGATGGCCCTAGCCCCCTTCGGGGAGCCGCAGGCGGCCGCCACTTCCCCGTAGCTCATCACCTTACCGTACCCGATCCCGAAGACCAGGTTGTAGACCCCTTTCTGGAAGCTGGTGAAGCCGTCCAGATCGAGCGGCAGGTCGAAGGCAACCCGCTCGCCGGCGAAGTAATCCTTGAGAAGCTTGGCGCCAGCCTTGGTGAGAGGGCTTTCCCCCCGGGCGGAAGGATAGCATTCCGCCGCCCAGGCCCGAGCCTCCTCTTCCGTAGAGGTACCAAACGGCAGCCGGTGGTCCACCAGCCCCGCATCGCTCGCCGCCAGCACCCCGAATCCCGCCGCAGTCTCGTATATAGAATATGCAGTAACCTCGTTGCTTGCTCTCATCACGTCTACCTCTCTGGTACCCCTTTCCAATATTCCCTCGCCCCTTTAGGGGAGAGGGGCAGGGGTGAGGGAGGTTTTAAAACCTACCCTCACCCGGCCTTCGGCCACCCTCTCCCCCAAAGGGGGCGAGGGTTTTTTTAATGATCTATCTAAACCATTTTACTTCATTTGAGGGGGACAACGGAAGGAAAGTTAGCGGGGTAACCCCGCGTAATCCCGCGTCAGGCAGCACTTTTCAGCAGTTTTTTGCGTGCGAGCCCCAGCACGTCCCTGGCCTCCTCACACGCAAGCAGGTGGGCAATAGCGAGGAAGATCCCGATCCCGGTCACGACCGCGCCACCGAGCACGCCCACCTTCAGCAAGCGCCCGCCGGTCTGGGACCAGTCGATCAGCCCCACCATCCAACGGACGGCAAGAGCCATGGGAGCCGTGGCAACGACACCCTTCAGCGCCGAAACCATAATGGCGCGCCCGCCGAAGTGCCCGATCTTTCTCCTGAGGAACCAGAGAAGAAGGAGCATGTTCCCCAAGGCCGACAGCGAGGAGGCGAGCGCCAGCCCTCCGTGCTTCATCGGCCCCATCAAGGCCAGGCTGAAGAGCAGGTTCAACGCGAAGGCCGCGAAGGCGGTTATCACCGGGGTCCTGGTGTCCTTCAGCGCGTAGAAAGCGGGAACCAGCACCCGCACGAGGGCGACGAAGGTGAGACCGAGCGAGTAGTAGAGCAGCGCGACGCCGCAGTTCTGCGCCTTCTGGTAGTCGAAGGCACCTCCCATGAACAGCAGGGAAAAGACCGGCGTGGCACAGAGCATCAGGCCGGCCATGGCCGGGATGGTGATGAAGAGGGTGAGCCGGACGCCGTAGTTGAGGGATTCCTTGAGCGCATCCATATCGCCCACCGCGGCCTGCCTGCTCATGGAGGGAAGAACGGCCTGGGCGACGGAAACGGTGAAGATCCCCTGCGGGAATTCGAAGAGCCGCTGGGCGTAGTAGAGATAGGAGACGCTCCCCTCGGGAAGCATGGAGGCGAGGACCGCGCCGACGGCGATGTTGAGGTAGTAGACCCCGACGCCGAAGACCGAGGGGCCCATCAGCAGGGCGATCCTCTTGACCGCCGGGTGCCGGTAGTTGAAGTTGAGGCGGATCGGGAACCCCTTCCGGTACAGGACGGGAAGCTGCAGCAGGAGTTGCACGATCCCCCCGATCAGGACGCCGACCGCGAGCGCGACGATGGGGACGTCGAAGCGGGTGTGCAGCACCAGCGCCGCCGTGATCATCGAGATGTTCAGAAAGACCGTGGAAATGGCCGGGGTGAAGAAATGGCGGACCGTGTTGAGGATCCCCATGCAGAGGGCCACTAGGCTCACGAAGAAGATGTACGGAAACATGAGCCGGTTCAGCAGGATGGTGATCTTAAGCTTCTCCGGATTGCTGGCGAAGCCGGGGAACATGGCGTGCACGATCTGCGGGGCGAAGATGATGCCGATGACGGTGATGGCGGCCATCACCAGGGTGAGGATGGTAAAGCAGACGTTGGCGAGTGCCCGGGCCTCATCCTCCCCCTTGTTGGTGTACCACTCGGAGAAGGTGGGGACGAAGGCGGAAGTCAGTGCCCCCTCGGCGAAGAAACGCCGGAGCATGTTGGGGATCTGGAAGGCGGCGAAGAAGGCGTCCGTGTAGAGCCCGGCGCCGAACAGGCGGGAGACGACCATGTCGCGCACCATTCCCATGATGCGGGAGAGCATGGTAGCCGCACCGATCACCCCGGCGGCACGCGCGATGTTTTTCTTTTCCGACACTAGGCACCCCGGTCCCTAACAGGCTATAAGTCCGGGAATCTACCACAGAGAGCCGGAAATTGCCAACTCGAACGGTGGCACAGGCCACGTCTCCCTCACCCGGCCTTTGGCCACCCTCTCCCCTGAAGGGGCGAGGGTATAACTCTGCACCTCCCGTGGAAGAGGACCAAGCCATTTCCCCTCGCCCCCCCGATTTTTACCTCCACGGCGAGAATGCCAGCCAAGCCCCATCCCGAGGAGTAACCTTCACTTTGACAGCCGACACCCCGTGGTGATATTCTGCACCGTTCACCCGCTTCAGCCGCGGGTCCAACGGCATTCACTCCCGGAAAAGGCATCATGAATCCTCTGAAAAGACTTGCCAAGCAGACCGCCATCTACGGCTTGAGCAGCATCGTCGGCCGCCTCATCAACTATTTCCTGGTCCCTCTCTATACGCGCATCTTCCTGCCGCAGGAGTACGGCATCGTCACCGAGCTCTACGCCTATGCGAGCTTCCTGATGATCCTCTGCACCTTCGGCATGGAGACCACCTTTTTCCGCTTCTCCGAGACCGACCATCAAGATGACAAGGTCTACTCGACCTCGCTTTTGCCGGTAATCGGCGTCAACCTCCTCTTCATCGCCCTCGGCATCGCGGGCTCCTCCTTTATCTCCGACCAACTCCACTACAACAATCACCCGGAGTACATCGTCTACTTCGTGCTGATCGTGGGGCTTGACGCCATCGCATCGATCCCGTTCGCCCGGCTGAGACAGCAGCACCACGCCGTGAAGTTCGCGACGCTGAAGCTCGTCAACATCATGATCAACATCGTCTGCAACTTCTTCTTCCTGCTCCTTTGCCCCTACCTGGTGGGGCACGGCTACCAGCTTCCGGCCGCGCTCTATCATCCCGGTGGCGGGGTAGGATACGTCTTTTTGTCGAACATGATCGCGAGCGCGACGACGCTTCTTATCCTGTACCGCGACGTGATCGCAGCCAAGTTCGGGTTCGACCGCCAGCTGTTCAAGGAGATGTTAGGGTACACCCTGCCGCTGCTCTTGGCGGGGCTTGCCGGGATGGTGAACGAGACGCTCGACCGGATCCTGCTCCGTTTCCTGATCGTGGTGCCGGCGGGAGCGGGGGATGCGGCCAAGTACGTGATGGCGCAGATCGGTATCTACGGGGCGAACTACAAGGTTTCCATCCTGATGACGCTGTTCATCCAGACCTTCCGCTACGCCGCCGAACCGTTCTTCTTCGGCCACGCGAAGGAAAAGGGATCGCGGGAGACCTTCAGCAAGGTGATGACCTACTTCGTCATTTTCGGGCTCGCCATCTTCTTGGGCGTGATGCTGAACATCGACATCATCAAGCACTTCATCGGCAGGAAGTTCTATCCGGGGATCGGCATCGTCCCCATCCTGCTCCTGGCGAACCTGTTCCTCGGCGTCATCTTCAACCTGTCGATCTGGTACAAGCTGAACAACAAGACCAGCTACGGCGCCTACCTCACCATCTTCGGCGCGATCGTCACCATCGGCTCCAACATCGTGCTCATTCCGCGGATGGGGTATGCGGGTGCCGCCTGGGCGACCTTCATCTGCTATTTCCTGATGATGCTCCTCTCCTACTTCTGGGGGCAGAAGTACTACCACATCGACTATGAAGTCGGCAAGATCGGCTGCTACTTCGTCTTCGCGATGGCCATCTTCTTACTGACCAAGCTATGGCCGTTCCATGGCGGGGTGGTGATGTTGGCCGCCAACAACGCCCTCTTCGCGCTCTTCGTGGGAGTGGTCTTGTATCGGGAGAATCTCTGGCAGTTGGTGGTAAGGAGGAAGGAATAAAAGGTCAGCCACGTTGGCTCGGTGGCCATTTTCAGGACGTATGATAAATGCGAAGGCTAGCTTGCCTTTTGACTACTGCCCTCGTATACTCCCGGTGAAGGAGACAATTCCATGGAACGAATCATCAACGTCCACGTTGAGAAGCTACCGGAAGGATTTTATCTGGTGACCTCTGATGAGGTCCAGGGGCTGGTCGCTCAAGGGCGAACCGTTGCCGAAGCCATGGAGATTGCCCGAGATGTCGCACGCCGGCTAATCGAGGCGCAACTAGAGCGCCGTGAAGTTGCTTCCGGAACAGAGTTAGCCGAGTCTTTCGACCTTCCGCTAGTTATCGGCTCCTGATGGGAAGATTATCCGGGTTCCGCTACCGAGAGATCGTTGCACGCCTAAAGCGGTTTGGATTCGCATTTGACAGGCAGGCAGTTGGCAGTCACGAGATCTGGTTCTGCGAAAAGTCTGGGCGATACACCACCATTCCAAACCACGCTGGAGAGATGCCGGAGGGCACTCTCCGAGCAATTCTGCAACAAGCTGGCATCACCCCAGAAAGATTCCTCAACAACCGCCCTTAGAGCCTTTCATCCTCCACTCGGGGTGGTCCCTTAGTTCCTGCATTTCTTTAGCTCCCATCGATAAACCTGCTACGAAGTCAACGTTTCAACCTGCCAACATTGCTTGCTACAGAGCTGCCCCTTCTGCCCGTCCGTCAGTTCTTCCCGTTCCAGGAATTGCCCCTTTCCATACATTATTATAACTTACTCCAGGCCTCGCCACTCAATGCCGCAGCAGATAATGTGGTGCAGGACTCGTTAGGGGGAACTATATAGATCCTCCGTTTCTTTGTCAAAGACTGATCTCATGAACTAAAGGAAAGAGTAAAAAGAAGACGGGTTTCGCAGAGGGGGCATGCCAGGGGATAGAAGATGGGGGGGGGAGACCAATTGCTGGTTCCTTAAAGCTGCACTTCTAGGCGGAGAGTTTCTCCTCGACGACTTAGGGTGAGGGAGCTATCAGCTTTCTCCTAAGCGTTTTCGAGTCCATGCCGGGTTTCTACGGCAGTCCAGGACGGCGTACACCGATACCAAATCAACATCCAATTTGTAGTAGATCGCGAAGGGAAAATGTTTGGCGAGCATGCGGTGGTAGGTACCAAAGAGAACAGGATGGATGCCGGCGAGTTCCGGCAGCAATTCTATGTCATCAAAAAGGGAATCAAGGAACCTTCGTCCGAGTCCAGCCTCCTGCTTTTCATAGAAGCGGAATCCGTCGATCAGGTCTTGCGCGGCTGCGTCAAGAATCCTGATGTTCACTCGCATTCTTCCCTAATCCTCGTTTTAGCGGCACTCCAGTCGCAGAACCGAGATTCTCCTGCCGAAAGACTATCCTCTCGTTGAGCCAGGATCGAGCCATGCCATTCAGGGGACTCAATTCCATCCGCATGCCGGCATAGATCGTCCCAGAGGGACTCCATTGCCTCAATTTTTTCTTTTCGGGTCATCTTCTCAATCGGAAAAGATAGCGGCATACCTAATACCTCTCAGAGCGGTTTTAGCAGATCTCGTGCTATTTTGCTGGCAACTTTAACTATACCTGTCTTTGATGCGGTAAGCCAGACCCATCAATCTTAGCCCCTTTCCCGGCGTCGAGGATGCTTGGGTCGTTGAGATGAGACGACAGCATGATTATGTGATTGGAGTTGAAGGCCAGTCTCTGGACACCCTGCGCCATGAGCGCCCTGACGTCATGCGTCCGTCCCTGGCTTTGCGCCACCGTCAGTGCCGCTGAAATGCCCCGCAACGTATTGGGAAGGGACAGGTACACCGGCCGGATTTCTTCCTTATAGGCGATGTGCTCTTCACCCTTATCGGCCCGGTTGGAACGGGCGCGTGCGGACAGGCGAGTACCTACGTCTTGCCTAGATTTTGCCTGGATTGTGGGTTTACAAGGGCAGCTTAGCGGAGGGGGGAGGAGAGTGATTGATCGAACCTGCGGAAGTATTCGGAACGGCAGAAGTTCTCGACGTCCACCATGGCGGCGAAGGCATCGCCGAAGCGCTCGCCGATGGTGAAGACGCCATGGCCGTAGACGATGGCGCTGCCGGTGCGGCCGATGACGGGGGGGACCCGTTTCGCGAGCCCTCCGGCACCGATCTCACCGGCCACGACCGGGGTGCCTCCCAGGTAACGGACGTGAGGACAGTCCTTCCAGCAGTCGGTGATGGTGCAGTCGCTGGTCTCGCACAGCATGCTCATGATGACGGCGAACTTGGGGTGGCCGTGGAGGATGACGGTCGCGCCGGTCTCTTCGAAGATCTTGCGGTGGGCCAGGAGCTCGCTGGAAGCGGTGATGCCGGTGGTCGAGGTGTTGTCGGTGGGAACGGGATCGATGCAGCCGGCCAGCTCGTCGAGGCTCGCCGCGGTCTGGGAGATGTAGATGAGCTCGCCGGCCTTGGCGGAGATGTTGCCGAAGAAGGAGTCGACCAGCCCCCTTTCCACGGTATAGCGCCCTACCCGCTCGATCTCGTCCAGGATGTCGTCCCGGTGATCGGAAAGCTCCTCCCGGAACGCGAGCCCCTCGGCGGAAAGCGGACGCAGCCACTCGTTCCGGAAGGTGTCGAAGCCCTCCCGCTCGCCCGGAAGCCTGAATCCTTCCGCGAGCAGGTCCTGGAGGTACTTCACGAAGGTTGAGTGGAAGACGGAGGAGTAGTTGATGTAGGCCTGCTCGATGGTGATGGCGCCGACCGACACGATCCCCACTCCTTCCACGATGACGCCCTTGCGGCTTCCCAGCAGGCGGGCGATCTGGGCGGAGGGGTCCTCGGCCAGTTCGTCGCGGCGCAGGAACGGGATGTCGTGCAGGAAGGTCCTCGTCTCGGTGTCCTGGGGTAGGATGGAGGTTTCGTCGCTGGCCGCCCGGCCGATCAGAAACTCGGCGAAGGGAAGCGACGGGCGCGCGACCACCAGGGCGAGTGAATTCAGTTTGGACAGGATGGCACCGGCCAGGGCGGCGAGGTCGTCGGCACCGGCGGTGAGGAGGATATCGTCCTGGGCGGCGATGGCGATCCGGTCGGCGGACGCCGAACGGTCGGAGACGAGCTTGGCGGTATATTTGGCGATTTGGTCTTTCATTTCTATACCGTCACGGCTGGCACTCGAGGAAGGAGCGGTCGACGAAGGTGCCGTCTTCGTTGAGGCCGCGGATGCGGTAGTACTTCTGCAGCTCTTCTTCGAATCGCTCGCGGTCGATGGGGGGAACGTCGATCCCGTCCCCGGAGGTGCCGGGCTCGGTGAAGAAGCGTTCGGGGAGCTGGTCGTCGGCCAGGCTGAAGCCGTTCTCGCAGTTGTAGAAGCGCTCGGTGAGGTAGATGCGCTCGCCGATCGCCTTCAACGACTCCGGGCCGTACTCCACGCCGGTCACCGCCGAGAGAAGCTCGCCGTACTCTTCCAGCGTCGCGCCGAAGAAGGCGAACTTGCAGGCGACCAGGGAGTCGACGGCGGCGTTGATGTCCTCGGCGATCTTGATGATGCGGGCCTTTCCTGAGAAGGAGAAACGGTCGGTGGGGACCGGTTTTCTCAGGATCTCGTGGGAGATGGGATAGGCCCTCAGGTGGCAGCCACCGCGGTTGGAGGTCGCGTAGGCGAGCGCCATGCCGTAGGCGCCGCGCGGATCGTAGGCGGGAAGCTCCAGGGACTTGACCGTCATGGAGAGCTCGGGGCGGTGCCGCTGCTCGGCGAACTTCCGCGAGCCGAGGCTCAACAGGAGCCCTTCGGCGCGCCTGAAGGCGATGTCGTAGAGAAGCCCGGGGACCTCCTCGACGGCGGGGAACCTCCCCCGCTCCTCGCCGAAGGCGGACAGGGTGGCGGCGGCCGAGATGGTGTCCATCCCGAGCTCGTTGCAAAGCGAGTTGGCGCGGACGATCGAGTGGAGATCGGAGATCCCGTTGAGGGCGCCGAAATGATTGACGGTCTCGTACTCCGGAAGCGGCTCGTGGTCGGGGGTCGCCTTCTTGCACTGGATCGGGCAGCCGTAGCACCCCTCCTTCTTGGCGTGGAATTCCTTGCGGATGGAGGGGCCCGAGTAGTTTCCGGAGTCGGCGAAGTAGGTGGACTGGAAGTTGTTGGTGGGAGCCATCCGGCGCTGCGCCATCAGGTCGACCAGGGCCGGGGTGCCGTATTCCGCGATCCCGAGTTCACCGAAGATGACCGGCGAGGCCCGGAACAGACGCATGACATCGTTGCGGGCCTCGTTGAAGCGTTCGGAGGCCGCGATCGCGACGGGAGCGGTGCCGTTGACCGTGATGGCCTTGAGCCCCTTCCCCCCCATCACGGCGCCGAGGCCGCCGCGGCCGATGGAGTTCCCCTCCCCCATCATGATGTTGGCAAAGAGGACGCCGTTCTCGCCGGCGGGACCGACGGCGGCGACACTTCCTTTCCCCTGCAGGAGAAGGACCGTCTCCTTGATCCCTTTTCCCCAGAGCTCGCCGGCCGGGCAGAGGGAGGCGAGGTCGCCGTACACCGAGAGATAGACCGGTTCCTTGCTCTTGCCGGTGATGAAGATGGCGTCGAGCCCGCACCCCTTCAGGCGCCAGGCGAAACGCCCTCCCGCCGAGCAGTCGTAGATGGTGCCGGTAAGGGGGGAGCGGGAGACACACGCCATGCGCGCGGCGGTAGGCGAGGAGGTCCCGCAGAGAGGGCCGACCGCGAAGATGAGCGGCATCTCCGGGTCCATCGGATCGAGCCGGAAATGCTCGCGCATCAGGCGCACGCCGAGGCCGCGGCCACCGAGGTAGGCATGCAGCAGATCAACGGGGATCTGCTCGCGATGGCATTGCCCGGTGGTCAGGTCGACACGCAGGATTTTTCCGGTCCAACCGTACATAGTAAAGGCCTCATCTCCCCTTGCCGAAAAACCGCCCTCACCCGCCCTTCGGGCACCCTCTCCCCCAAAGGGGCGAGGGTATTACTCTTACGGACGAAGGGCCTAGAGGTAGCCGGTCTCTCCGCGCTTTTCCAGCTCTTCTACTACCTTCTTCACATCCTGGGCGGCGGACTTGGAGCAGACCATGATGGCGTCGGGGGTGTCGACCAGGATGAGATCCTTTACCCCCACGAAGGCGACCAGCTTGCCGTTACCGCTGGCCAGGCACCCTTCGGAGCCGATGGAGACCGAGCCGTGGGAGTTGATCACCACGTGCCCTTCGGCATCCCCCTCCATGACTTCGGGGAGGGCACTCCAGGAACCGACGTCGCTCCAGCCGAAGGAGGCGGGTATCACCTGGACGTCCTCCGCCTTTTCCATCACCCCGAAGTCGATCGACTCTCCCTTGATCCCCGCATAGATGGCTTCGATCTGCGGCTTCAGGTCGGAGATCTCCCAAACGTCGTCACCGAAGGTCAGCTTGGCCAGCGCGGCGCAGAGTTCCGGCATGAAGGCCCCGATCTGGTCGAGGATGGTGCAGGCCCCCCAGACGAACATCCCGCTGTTCCAGAAGAAGCGCCCGGTGGCGAGAAATTCCATGGCCCTCTCAAGGTTCGGCTTTTCGACGAAGCGGCGCACCGGGATGGCGCGTCCTTCTCCCTGCCCCTCGGCCTCGATGTATCCGTAGCCGGTCTCGGGCCTGGTGGGGGTGATGCCGAGGGTGACCAGGGTGCCGCTCTCGGCGACGGAGCGGGCCTGAAGGAGGGTGCCGCGGAAGACTTCCTCGTCGAGGATGTAGTGATCGGCCGGGAGGACAGCCATGATGCCGTCGGGATCGAAGCGGGCGATGAGGGAGGCGGCGAGGCCGATGGCCGGGGCGGTATTGCGTCCCACCGGCTCCTCGATCACGTCCACCGGGACTCCCGTTATGTACTCGAGCTGCTTCCTGGTCTCGGCGGCCTGCAAGACGTTGGTGACCACCATGATCCGCTTGGGATTCATGGGGAGCACCCGCTCCACGGTCCGCTGCAGCATCGACTTCCCGCCGAACACCGACATAAGCTGCTTCGGTGTGCTCTTGCGGGACAAGGGCCAAAACCTGGTGCCGGATCCGCCGGCAAGGATGACGATATACATGTTGCCCTCCTGGGATAGCATTCGAGTCTTCATAAGGACAGGGGTGAGGGTTGAGCGCAGCCCGCCCTTTATACCCTCGCCCCTTCAGGGAAGGGGGTTGGCCGGAGGCCCCTCTTTATTCCCTCGCCCCTTCAGGGGAGAGGGTGGCCGGAGGCCGGGTGAGGGAAGGTTTTGCCTTTGCCCCTCCGGCTCCGCGTGGGCACGGGGTGCCCACCCTACAGAAGGAGTGGGGGAGTTACGCGGTTAGGCGATCTGCGACCCGTTCGGCTCCACACGGTGATAGTCGTCCTGGAACCGGACGATGTCATCCTCGCCGAGGTACTCACCGCTTTGCACCTCGATGATGACCAGCGGGATCACTCCGGGGTTCTCCAGCCGGTGGCTGGCCCCGATGGGAATGAAGGTGGACTCGTTGATGTTGATGATCTTGACCTCGTCGCCGCAAGTGACCTTGGCGCTTCCGGAGACCACTATCCAGTGCTCGCTCCGGTGGTGATGTTTCTGCAGCGACAACCGCTGCCCCGGCATCACTTCGATCCGCTTGATCTTGTATCCGTTGTTCTCGTCAAGGACCGTGTACTTGCCCCAGGGGCGCTCTCCGCTCTCCATGCTTCCTCCGGATGTTATTTGTTGGGACGCAGCTCAAGGTAGCGCTTGAGCGCCTCCTGCCAGGGCTGCGGCGTGAAGCCGGTATCCTGGATAAGCCTGGCGCAATCGAGGGTGGAATAGAGGGGACGCGCCGCAGGACGACCAAGTTGTTCGGTGCTCATGGCGTTGACGGTAACCTCGACGCCGGCGAGGCGGAAGATCTCCTTCGCAAAGCCGTTCCAGGAAACGAACCCGGAGTTGGCGGCATGGTAGATCCCCGTGCAATTCTTCTCGACCAGGGCCTTGATGGCCCGGGCGAGATCGTAGGTCCAGGTGGGGGACCCGATCTGATCGTCGACCACGCTCAGCTCTTTCCGGTCGGTTGCAAGCTTCAGCATGGTCTCGACAAAATTCTTGCCGGCGTGGCCGTAGAGCCACTGGGTGCGGACGATCAGGTGGTCGGGGGCCAGCGCCGCGTTCATCTCGCCCGCCAGCTTGGACTCACCGTAGACGCTTAACGGCTGGGGGAGGTCGTACTCCTCATAGGGAGAGCCCTTGCTCCCGTCGAAGACGTAGTCGGTGCTGACCTGCACCAGCTTGGCGCCGAGCTCACGGCAGAGCATGGCGAGAAAGCCCACCCCTTCACCGTTGACCTGCATGGCGGTCTCCGCGTTCGACTCGCATCCGTCGACGTCGGTATAGGCGGCGGCGTTGATCACCACCTTCGGCTTCAGGGTCATCAGCACCCGCTGGACGGAAATGAGATCGGTGATGTCGATCTGGTCGACATCCACCCCGCGCGCGGCGTCCCCGTAGAGGGCCATCAATTCCTGGCCAAGCATGCCATTGCAACCGACTACCAGTATCATCAATCCTCCAAACAACACAAAAACAGGTTCTATGTTCTATGTTCTACGTTAAAGACATCTATCGCCACGTTCGGGTTCGCCTTCCTCGCCGTTAACCTGGAACGTAGAACGTGGAACCTGGAACGTGACGTTATTAGATACACCGTTAAAAGCAGTTATGTCAACATCTTGTGCCCGCGGGCTAGAAGGCCCGGATGGGGCCAGGGGAACCGACGCCATAAAGGGTGAAATTGACCGTGAACTCCTGGTTGCTGGAGACCAGGGTGCTGCCGACGCGGTCGGCGTAGGCGGCGATCACGCTCCAGCACTGGCGCTTGTACTCCAGCGAGTAGCGGGACTCGAGGAAGGCGCCACGGTCGAAGGAGTAGCGCCCGAGGACCGAGGCGATGATCTGCCTGGTGAGCGGGAAGGAGAGCCGTCCCTCCATGTACTCCAACTGGTCGCGCGAGGCGCGATAGGAGATCCCGGCCTGGCTGGTCCCCTCTCCTTTCCAGTCCATGGAGATGTCGAAGGAGGAGAAGTTGTTGTCGACCGGGTTGTACCGGGTGTCCAGCCCGAAGGCGACATCCTTTACCGGGTTCACCCTTCCCTCCACCCAGAGGTCGCCGAGATGGTGCCCGGGGTCCACCAGGGTGAGCAGGTCGCGGGGAACGCTTTGGGCCGGGATGGAACCGGTGGCGGGAACCTCGCGGGCGAACTGGCCGCTGATCTGGTAGAGCTGGGAGAGGCGCAGCGAAGCGAGATCCCGGTACTCAGGGGTGCCATCGGCCGCGGTCGATTTCCCGGTCAGCACGTTGGAAAGCGACCACCCCACGCTATTCTGGGCCAGCACACGGTCCTCGTAGTCGAAGAAGGGGAGGTCTTCGTCCCCGCGGCGCTGCACCCACCCGTACTCAAGGGAGGGAATCAGCACGTGACGATAGGTATCGCCGTAGACCCGCTCCAGGGGGAGGGAGAGGACTGCCCCTGCGTCCGCCTGGCCGAGTTCCTCGAAGCCGTCGTCGGCCTGGGCGCCGTAGATGTTGTAGAGCCGCTGGCGGTATCCGCCATAGAGTGACAGATCGAGGCCGGCGGGCTTGGCGTACCAGGTCGCTTTGGGGTGGAAGACCACCCGTTCGCCGGTAGTGCCGACGGTGCGCTGGAAGTTGACGAAGCTCGAGTCCATGGAGAGGAAGAAGGGACCGACCTTTTCACCGGCGGCGACGAACGACAGGGAGGGGAAGCGCTGGATGGTGGCGTCGTTATTGGAGGCGACCAGGTCCTGAGTATAGCGGACCTCGCCGCTTACCCCGTAACGCTCCCAGCGGTGATCGAAGAAGATGCTCGACTCGAGGAGCTGCCGGTTGTAATCGCCGGCGATCTCGCCGTAGTCGAGATAGTAGGAGCGATCGGTGATCAGGTGAATGCTGGAGGCAAACATGGTGTTGGGGGAGACGACTTCCAGGTGCCTCTGGTCGATCTCGCCGCGGGGGCGGTCGGCCTGGGTGTCGTAGATGCCGAAGGTCTGGAAGCGCCCTTCGCCCCCCTTGGGACGGGCATACCGGTAATCGACGGCAAGACCCGCGCCGCGTGAGCTCTCGAGGTCGAGACCGAAGGTAACGTCCTGGCTCTCGCTGACGGCCCAGTAGTAGGGGATCTGGATGTAGTACCCCTTCTTGCTCGAATGGCCGGGTTTCGGCATCAGGAGGCCGGACTGGCGGTCGGTCTTGACCGGGAAGATGAGAAACGGGCTGTAGAAGATGGGGATGTCACCGGCGTAGAAGACGGCATCCCGGGCGGTGGCGAAATCGTCGAGGGTGACGTCGATCTTCCTTGCCTGGAAGTGCCAGCTGGGATCGTCGCCGTCACAGGTGGTGAAGCTCCCCTTCTCCAACCGGTAGCTCTCCTCGCCGGTCTTTTCGAGCTTCTCCCCGCGCACGTAGAAGTTGCCGCGCTTGATGAAGAGGTCGCCCGGGGTCATTTCCCCCGTCTCGGAAAGGAGGTTGAGGGAGAGGCGGTTCCCCTTGAGGGTGTCGCCGCTTCTTTCCAGGAGGATATTCCCTTGCGCCAGCGCATCGCCGGAGTTGCGGTTGTAGGTCACCTGGTCGGCCTGGAGGGAAACGCCATCACGAACCATGCGGACGTTGCCGCTGGCGCGGTAGGTGTCGGATTTGGTGTCGAGCTGCAGGTCGTCGGCCTGGAGAGTCACCTGGCGGGGATCGGCGGAAACGGCGCCGGGGACGGCGGCAGGCGCGGCGCCAGAAACTTTGGCGGACGGCGTCGCCGGCGTAGCGCCGGTGGACGGTGTCGCGACATCGGCACCCCATGCCGGCGCCGATACCAAAAGATAAAAAAGGAGCCAGGCGGCTCTGCGAACTATCATCGCTCTCCTAAAAAATCCACACCCCGCACGGGGTACACGGCGCTCCCGGGGTACTACCCGCGGAAGGCCTCAAAAGGTCGCGAAAGGAGATGACCGCGCGCTTCCCCTACCGTAAAGAGCGAGCCGCAGACGACGACCAGGCCGTCCAGGCCGGCCAGTTCCCGCGCCCGCTCGACTCCCTCAGCTACCGAACCGCCGACTTCCACCGCGGCACCTTGTCTGCGGCAACTCTCCGCCAGTTCCGCCGCCGGCAACGCCCGCTCCAGCGCGGGCGACACGGTAACCACGAGATCGGCCAGCGGCAACAGGGCCTTCAACAGCGGTTCGCGTTCCTTGTCCGCCATCACCCCGATGACCATGACGAGTTTACCACGGGGTACGTCGGCCAGCGCGTCGGCCAGGGCCTCGGCTCCCGCCGGGTTGTGGGCGCCATCGAGAAGTATCCGGGGCTCCCCGTCGAACATCTCCATCCGGCCGGGCCAGGACGCGTTCTCCACGCCACCGACCAGGGCGGCGCGCTCAATGGGAAATCCGATCGCCGAGAGCACCTCGGCGGCGGCCAAGGCGGTGGCGGCGTTGCCGCTCTGGTAGCGCCCATGGAGACCGGGGACCACCTCGTGCAGATCCATCCCCATACCGCGGTACTCTAGCTTGCCGGCTTTCCAGCAGGCGTCGAAGTCGGTGCCGCAGCGGTAAAGGGTGGCGCCGATCTCGGCGGCCTTGGCGGCGATGGCCTCTTCGGCGACCGTTATCTGCCGGGCGGAGACCAGCGAGGTCCCCGGCTTGCAGATGGAAGCCTTCTCGGCCGCGATCTCGGGCACCCCCTCCCCCAGGTACTCGACGTGATCGAGGGCTACCGGGGTGATGACGGTGAGCAAACCGTCCAAGACGTTGGTGGCGTCACGGCTCCCCCCCATCCCCGCCTCGAAGACCGCGATGTCGACTCCCTCCTCGGCGAAGTAGAGGACCGCCAGGGCGGTGATCATCTCGAAGAAGGTGGTCTCCGGCGGAGCGGCCGCCATCACCCTCTGGGCCAGGCGAACCACCGAATCCTCGGAGATCTCCCGGCCGTCGATGCGGATCCTCTCGGTGAAGGAGATCAGGTGGGGGGAGGTGAAAAGACCCGTGCGGTAGCCGGCGGTGGTGAGGATGGAAGAGAGGAAGGAGGCGGTGGAACCTTTGCCGTTGGTCCCAACCACGTGAACCGTCGGCAGGTTCTTCTGCGGGTCACCCAGCGCGGCCATCAGCCTGGATATCCTCTCCAGCCCCGGCTTGATGCCGAATCGACCGAGGGCGTATATGTGGGAGAGGATTTCGGCGTAGGTCATGACAGCGGGCGATTATAGGTAAAGACAGGCCAAATGTCTATAACGTCTTCCCCTTTCCGGAAAGGCACCGATCTTCACCGATGTAAAGTCCCCCTATGGAAAAGGGGATTTAGCCTTTCTCAAAGGGAGGAATTCCCGCGGGAGTTAGGCCGTCACGGATGGTGCGCGGTGAGATTGAGGGTGACCATGACGAGATATTCCTCACCGGTATTGCGGTAGGAGTGCAACTCCCCCGGATCGATGCCGACCACGGTCCCCGCCTCGAGGACGAGATCCTTCCCCGCGACATGGGCAGTCCCGCTTCCGCTCAATACGAGCATCAGGTGGCCGTACCGGTCCACGTGGGGGCGGAATTCGCCGCCCGGCTCGACCCGGGTGTACACCGCCTTGGTATCGCCATCCAGCAGAGTTCTACCCCATACCCCGGTGGTCAGGTTGGCACGCACCGGCTCCCAGGGCAAATCGTCCAGCTTCGCGTTAAAGCTCATCTACACCTCCTCGGGCTAGCATCAACCCTCACCCGGCCTTCGGCCACCCTCCCCTACTTAAACACCCCTCTCCCCCATCGGGGGAGAGGGCCAGGGTATATTTACTCAATTACCACCGTTCGGGCCAGGCGAGCCTCAGGCCGAGGGCAATGAGGACGGTGCCGGCAACCTGGCCGATGCGTCCCTGCGAGGCGGAGGAGCGCTTGATCCAGCGGCCGATCTCGCCGGAGAGAAAGGCCACCGTTCCGAAGCAGATCATGGTCAGCACGACGAAGGTGGTCCCGAGGGTCAGCATCTGCAGGGCGACGCCTCCCTTCTCGCGCTCGAGGAACTGCGGGAAAAAGGCGAGGAAGAACAGGGCGACCTTCGGGTTCATCACGTTGGCCAGGATGCTCTGGCGGAAGATGACCCGGCACTCGAGACGGGCCAGTTTGGCGTCGGGAGAGAGGGCCGCCCCGCTTCTGAGCATCCTGACGCCGAGGTAGATGAGATAGGCGGCACCGGCCAGCTTGATGCAGGTAAAGGCGACGGACGAGGAGGCGATGAGCGCCGAGAGTCCGACGATGGCGAAGAAGGTATGGACGAAGTTGCCGAGGGCGAAGCCGGCCGCGGCGGAAAGGGCGGCCTTCTTCCCCTGCGCCATGCCGCGGGTCATCACGTAGAGGATGTCGGGCCCGGGGGTAAAGGCGAGGATGACCGAGGTGGCGGAAAACATGGCGAGATGCGAGAGAGAAATCATGGAGGATCCTTTTTTACCCCATCCTCACCCTGTCCCTCCCCTTGAAGGGGAGGGAACGCGAGGCAGGCACTTCGTGTTTTCAGGAGGCCGAAGGCCACTCCACTAGACCCTCGCCCCCATTGGGGGAGGGTGGCCGAAGGCCCTCCGATATCCCCTCTCCCCTAAAGGGGCGAGGGGATATTGGATACAGGGGAAAACCTGCAAAAGCAAAAGGGCGCCGCCGGTGTAAACGGGGCGCCCTCGCTGGTGCTTCAGCCTTGCGGCGTTCCGGCCCCCTGCGGCTACTGACGGTACAGCATCTTCAGGATGCTGGAAAGCTGCTGCTTCATCTTGCTCCGGTCGACGATGACGTCCACCATGCCGTGGTCGAGCAGGTACTCGGCGCGCTGGAACCCTTCGGGGAGCTTCTGGCGGATGGTCTGCTCGATGACGCGGGGACCGGCGAAACCGATCAGCGCCTTGGGCTCGGACATGTTGATGTCGCCGAGCATGGCGAAGCTGGCGGTGACCCCGCCGGTGGTCGGGTCGGTCAGGATGGAGACGAAAGGAAGACCCTGCTCCTTGAGCTTGGCGAGCGCCGCGGAGGTCTTCGCCATCTGCATCAGCGAGAGGATGCTCTCCTGCATCCTGGCGCCGCCGGAAGCGGAGACGATGATGACCGGGGTGCGCTTCTCGAGCGCGCGCTCGATGCCGCGGGTGATCTTCTCACCCACCACGCTCCCCATGCTCCCCCCCATGAAGGAGAAGTCGAACACGCAGATCTCGACCGGGGTACCGTCGATCAGGCCGGAGCCGCAGATGATGGCGTCCTTGCTCCCCCCCTTGGCCACCGCGGCATCGATACGATCCTGGTAGCTCTTGGAGTCCTTGAAGTTGAGGCAGTCCACCGACACCATCCCGGCATCGGACTCTACGAAGCTCCCGAGGTCCGTCAGGAGTTCGATCCTCTTCCTGGCGGAGACCCGGTAGTGGTGGTTGCACTTGGGGCAGACGTTGAGGTTGCTCTCTATGTCCTTGGTGTAAACGGTGGCGTTGCAGCTGACACATTTGGTCCACAGCCCCTCGGGTACCTTCACCCGGGGATCGGCCGACTTCGCCTTCGGCGGATTGTCTCTTTTAAACCAAGCCATATCTCTGTCCTCTTAAGGGGAGTTCCCCATCCTTTTCGTGTTGAAAAACTGGCCGTGTTTTTTACCAGATAGAACAAGGCATGTCAAACAAAAGGGTACGCGCATTGCGCTAAGTTACGGAAATTTCTATATCTCACTAGGCGGAGGCCGAGCGGACCCCTTCTTTCAGCGCGGAAACGAAGGTGCCGAGTGCCTTGACGAGCTCGGCGCCCTGGTACTTCTCGAAGAGCTTCACCAAGGCGCTGCCGACCACGACGCCGTCGGCGTTCCTGGCCACCGCACCGGCCTGGGAGGGATCGGATATGCCGAAGCCGACCACCAGCGGCAGCGTGACGGCGGCGCGGACCTCGCTCACCCGGGAGGCCAGGGTGTCGGCCACGGAGCTGCGGGCTCCGGTGACTCCGGTCACCGAGACGTAGTAGATGAAGCCGCTGCCGAGCCTGGAGACGGTGTCGATCCTCGACTGGTCGGAGGTCGGGGTGAGGAGGAAAATGACGTCGAGGTGGTGGCGGTCGGTCGCTTCCTTCAGCTCGGCCGCCTCTTCGGGGGGAAGATCCACCACCAGCAGGGCGTCGACCCCCGCAGCCTGGGCGTCGGCCGCGAAACGGTCGGCCCCGTAGGCGAAGATCGGGTTGTAGTACCCCATGAGGAGGATGGGGACCTGGGTCCGGGTCCTGAGCCTCTTGACGAGCTCCAGGATGGCCGGCAGGGTGGTCCCCCCGGCCAGGGCGCGCTCGGAGGAGAGCTGGATGGTCGGGCCGTCGGCCATCGGATCGGAGAACGGCACGCCGAGCTCGATGATGTCGGCCCCCGCCTTCTCCAACTCCAGCACCGCCTCTTCGGTGGTGGCAAGGTCGGGGTCGCCCGCGGTGATGAAGGTCACCAGGGCCTTTTCCCCCTTCTGTTTCAAGGTCGTGAACGTCTCGGCAATCCTGCCCATGGTTGCTCCTAAGGCGCCCGCCCCGCTAACGGGAGGGGGCATCGGTGAATTGGTTAGGCCATGCTCTTCCCGGCCCGGCCCCCCCATCCTCACCCGGCGCTCCCCGCGAAGGGGAGGGAGGAACTGGCGGAGGGGAGCGATGGTGCATAGCCGGATTAGCATTTTTGCGTCGAAAAGGCAAATCCCCCCGGTCCCCCTTGGCAAAGGGGGGGACGTTGTGGGGGGAGTTGCGGTGTGGTGCTAACCGATGGTGGCCCGACCGTCAGGCTCAGATCTTGAAGCCGTCGATCTCTTTTCTCAGGAGCTCGGTCTGGCGGAAGAGCTTGTTGACCCCCTCGTCCATGACGCGGGTGGCACCCAGGTTGGCGTCGGTGGCTGCCTGGATCTCGTCCACAGAGCTCACGATCTGCTCGGAACCGCGGGTCTGCTCGTCGCAGGCCCTTTTTATGTGGGAGATCATCTCGGTGATGCTCTCGGTGCTCTTGGCGATCAGGCCACCGACCTTGTTCTGCTCGCGGGTGGAGGAGAGCACCTGGGAGGTGAGGGTCTTCATGTTCTCCACCGCCCCCATGATCATCTCGCTCCCCTGGCCCTGCTCGCGGGTGGCCTTGGCGATCTGGGATACCATCTCGGAGACCTGCTCCATGGCCTCGCGGATCATCTGGCTACCCTTGGCCTGCTCGACGGTGGTGCGGGCGATCTCCGCCACCTGGGCGGTCGCCTCGTTGACCCCCAGCACGATCTTGTGGAGCGCCTCGCCCGACTTCTCGGAGAGGATCTCGCCGTCGCTGATGCTCTGCTCGGCCTGCTCGATCGCCTCGACGGCCCGAGCGGTCTCGTCCTGGACGCCGCGGATCACCTGGGCGATTTCGCGGGTGGAGGCCGAGGTCCTTTCGGAGAGTTCCTTGATCTCGTCGGCCACCACGGCAAAGCCCTTGCCGTGCTCGCCCGCCTGCGCCGCGATGATGGCGGCGTTCAAGGCCAAAAGGTTGGTCTGCTCGGCCACCTCGTCAATGACCGAGAGGATCTCGCCGATATCGGTGGCCCGCTCGGAGAGGGTGGTGATGACCTCGCTGGTGATCTGGGAGGAGCGCTTGATCTCCTGCATACCGTTGATCATCGCCTCCACCGACTCGCGGCCGGTCTCGGCGTCCATGCGGACCGCGGCCGAGATGGAGGCGGTCTCGTTGGCGTTTCTTTCCACCTGCTTGATGGAGCTGTCCATCTGCATGACGGAGGAGGCGGTGGCGGTGGCGACTTCCATCAGGCTCACCACGCCGTTGCCGACTTCCTTGATGGATACCCCCATCTCGACGATCGAGGAGGAGACCTCGTTGACCGACTGGGAGAGGTTCTCCATGCTCTGCACGACCTCCTCGACGCTGGAGGCCATCTCCAGGATGGAGGAGGAGCTCTCCGAGGCGGAGGCCGAGAGGGAATCGACCCCTTCCGCGACCCCCTTGATGGAGGTGTTGATCTGCACGATGGCAGCCGAAGTCTTGGCCACGCTCTCCGCCTGGGTCTTGGCCGAGGCCACCACCGAGTGGGAGGCCTTGGACATGGTCTCCGAGACGGCGGCCAGTTCGGCCGACGAGCGGGAGACCTTCCCCATCATCCCGGAGAGCTTCCCGGTCATCTCGTTGAAGTCCGCCCCGAGGGTGCCGATCTCGTCGTAGGCATCCATCTCGACCTTGCAGGTGAGATCCCCTTCCGATCCCCTGTTCACCGCGTCCAGCAGGATCTTGACCCGGGTAACGATGTTGCGGGTGATGCTGAGCCCGAGCCCTACCGCCACCGCGATGGCGAGCAGGATGACCAGCACGAAGACCCCCACCGAGGTCCGCTGGATCTGGGTGACCTGGGAGTTGGCCTGGTTCATCTGGTTGCCGACTTCCAAAAGGATGTCGTCCAGGTCGGCCTTGGCCTTGTCGTTGGCGTCGGAGATGTCCTCGTTGGCCAGCCGGTGGAGGGTGTCGTCGGTAAGCGAGGAGCCGCTCCCCAAGATGGCGCGCTTGTGCTCGACGAGCTTGTCGGCCACCTTTTCGAACTCGTCCCAGCTGGCGAGGAATTTCTTGGTCCGCTGCTCGATGGAACCACCCTTGACGGCGGGCTTGATGCCGAGCTTGACGTTACCGTTCAGAAGCACCTGGGCCTGGCTCTGCAGCAGGTCACGCTTGGTGTGGTAATCCTCGACGTAATCCTCGAACTTGTCCTTCTCGGAACGCACCAGGGCGGCCTGCATCAGGCTCACGTGGCAGTACTTCTGGGTCACCGCCATCAGGAGAACCTGCTTCTGCTCCTTGGAGAGCTGCTCGAGGATGTTCTGGATCTGCCCCCCCACCCTTTTCACGGTGACGACCCCGAAGCTTCCGGTGATCACCACCAAGAGGGCCATGACCATGAAGGCCATGAGCAGGCGGCTGCGCAGCTTTAGTTTCTTCATGAAATCAGCGCTCCGCTTCGCTCAGAAGGTAGTTCATGAGATCGACGGCCTGTTTGACCTGGGCCTTGGTCATGTTGGAGTCGGGCTTTCTCAGCATCTTGATGCCGTAGGCCTTGGTGGCGCTGCGGTCGAAGGGCTGACCGGAGATCGGGGCCACCCCGGTCTGGACCGCGACCACCAGCCGCTCGAGGGTGTGGCACTTGACGCACTTGACGCGCACCACCTCGTAGTCGGCCTTCATGGCCGGTGGAAAGCTGGAGGGATCGAACTGCCTCTCGGCCCCCCTGCCGACGACTCTCAGTCCGGCCTGGGCGGCGGTGGCCGAAAGGGCGATGAGAAGCATGGTGACCAGTACCTTCTTCATGTGGTCTCTCCTTTTTAGGTGCGATACCCGCCCGGACGCTAGAGGCTGAAAGCCAGCGAGGCGAGGGCGGTCCGGTTGATGCCGGTCGGGGCATCGGTGAAGATGTACTCAAGCGACAGCTTGGTGTTTTGCAACGGGGTGTAGGCGATGGCCGGGATGTAGCGCCTGGTGGCGCCGTCCACCCCTTCCTGGAAGTCGTAACGGAAAAGGGGGACCAGGTTGATGGGGGCGCCGAGGTAGTATTCCCCTTCGACGCTGTAGGCGTGGGTCTCCAGCGCGGTCGGAGTGGCGGAGAAGAGCGGGTTGGCGTCCCGGCCGAAGCTGCCGCTCCCCTTCAGGTGGAGCCTCTTGTAGAGGATGTCGATCTCGCCGCCGGCACGGTAGAAGCTGTTCATGTTGCGGGCGATGCCGATCTGGTCGAAGTCGCCGTTACGCCCCTTGTAACCGTAGGCGCCCAGGGTGATGGCCAGGTAGTCCCACACGCTCTCGTTGTCGAGATCGATCTCGGGCTCCTCACCCTTGTAGTCGGTTCCGCCGATCTTCAGGGCCAGGCGGCCGTAGCCGTCGTTTTGGTTCTGGCCGTTTCGGTCCACCACGCCGCCGGCGAAGAAGAGCCGGTTCCCGAGCACCCCGTTGATCTCCAGGGCGTCTTCCGGCGCATCGACAGAGAAGGGGGAGCTCCCGACCAGGTAGGAGGTTGAGGCGTAGGGGGGAACGACGATGACCTTGTTGCTCCGCTTCCAGAGCGACACGTTGGGTTCCATCCGCCCCACTTTCACGTTGATCGGGGTCCCCAAGGCCTCCCTCCAGACCAGGAACAGCTCGCTGATGTTGGGGTTGTTGTTGGGAGGGGTGTTGGCGTTGACGGTCGGGTTGTTGGCGACGGGGCCGGTCTGGGCGCCCTGGGTGTACAGGTTGTAGGTGACGAAGAAGGCCGCCGCGTCGCGGAAGGTGCCGCCGGCCTGCAGCCTCAGGGAACGGGCGGAGAGGTCGAGCTCGTTGCCGTCGAAGGCGTCCCGGTCATAGGCCGCGTCGACGGTGGCGGTGAAGGAAACCGGGATCATCTCCGGCAGGCCGGAAAGCAACGCCCATTCGCTCTTGGAATCCTTCCCCTCGGTCGCCGCCTTGGCAGCGCCCTTCTTGCCGGGGTAGACGTAGTTGTTCCTCAGGAAGGCCTCGCCGAACTCGTTCAATTCGGGATAGATGGTGTGGCAGGTGGAACACTCGGTCTTGTGCTGACGGCTGAAAGCGGGAATGGCGTCCGCCCGGTCCGGCTTCACGAAGGGAGCTGCAAGCACCCCAGCAAGAATTACAATGGCAACGCGGCTTTTCCGGAGCAACATGGCGGTCTCCTGATGCAATTAACGATGTCTCAAAAAATTAAAACTATCTCATTCGAAAGCCGCGGAATGGGCTTAGCCCGCGGGGCAATAGACAGCCGTTAAATAATCAGGGGCGATTATTACTATATTGGTAGTGTGAAGTCAACTTAACAAAACACGGTCCCAGAAATCATTTTTCATGCCGGTGAAGGCTTACTCATATTTTTGCTTACTATTTTGTGCTTGTTGGTGGTATATATAGCGACCAAATCGCTGGGGGAGGCTTTTTCCATGTTTTTGAAATGCATTGTACTGCTGATGTCGATGACTTTTCTCCTTTCCGGCTGTGGAAGCGGCCCGAGCACTGTTCAGCCGACACAGTCAAAGCTGAGTGTCTCCCAGACCTGCATGCAGGTCGCCTGTCACGGCGCGATGACCTCGCCGGGAACCGGGGCACTGATCGTCAACGAGTGGCTGGCCTCCACCCACAACACCAACAACGGTGCGGGGTGCGCCGATTGCCACGAGCCCGACGCGGGACACCCGAACCTCTGCAACAAGTGCCACGCCGGCGGGGGATTCTCGGTGGTCATCAACCCGGACGCCTCCGGCAAATGCGGCAAATGCCACGGGCTCAACCACCCGGGCGACATCATGGTCACCCTCTCCCCCAACCACTTCGGGAACATGACCGCGAGCCTTGCCCAGAACAATTACCGGGCGAGCTACGTGAGCTCCCTCTACATCAACAACTGCAATAAGTGCCACAACCCGCACGACCCGACCTCCGCCCGCCAGGTGAACGCGGACTGGGCCGACTCCGGGCACGGCAACGTGACCAAGGCCCGCACCAACTACGACTTCAAGACCCGCGGCACCTACCAGCCGGTGGCCACCACCTTCCAGTACTTCTGCGAGCGCTGCCACACCACCACCGGCTTTATCAAGTTCGTCACCAGCGGCTTCACCGACCAGGCCCCCTTCGCCGGCCCCGGCGCCCAGGTGGTGCAGAACGCCCCGGTCCAGGTACCGGCCGGACAGGCCCAGCCGGCCGACACCCCGTCACCGGACAAGACCAAGGAAGTCACCGGCTGCGATGCCTGCCATGACGACGGCCACGGACGCGCCTACGGGTACCAGGTGAGAAACGTCCCGGCCGCGGTGATCTACTACAACTTCTCCTCCTCCAATGCATCGCCGACCGTGAAACTGAACAACAACCCGGTCACCTTCCCCGACCTGGGCGACTCCAACGTCTGCATGCCGTGCCACACCGGCCGCGGCATCGGCCGCATGGTCAAGGACGCGGCCGCCGCCGGGATGGATTTCAGCAACACCAATGCCCCGAGCGCCCACGACCGCGCCTCCGGCATCACGCTGTTCCAGGTCGGCGGTTACGAGTTCCCGGGTCTCGACTACACCAACCTCGGCTTCCAGCACTGGCAGGTCGGCCAGGCCAACTTCAAGGGGACCGGCACCAGCGGCCCCTGCGTCACCTGCCACATGAAGAACAGCCATTCGCACCTGTTCCTGCCGGTGACCTTCGACACCACCGGGGCGGTCACCGCCCTGCCGGCTAACTGCGCCTCCTGCCACACCGGGGCGAACAGCCTCGACCTCACCACCTACAACACCCGCAAGGCCGGGTTCCAGGCGGCCATGGCGATCCTCAACAAGCTCCGCACCGGCAAGGTCGTCTCGCTCCCCAACCGTAACTCCAACTACAACGCGGCCTGGCCCGGCGGCGGCGCCAACACCATGGGGGTCGCCTTCAACTACGGCTGGCTCTCCAACGACACCGGCGCCTTCGCCCACAACCCGCTGTACGTGAAGCGGATCATCTACGACAGCATCGACTGGATCTACTACGGCTCGTTCGGCAACGACGTGGCGGCGGCCATCAACAGCGTGCCGGTCGCCGGCACCATAACCGCGGCCACCAAGACCAACGCCATCAACTACCTCATGCCGAGCGGCACCCGTCCGTAAGGGGAACATGAAACTACTTCTGCACATCTGCTGCGGCCCCTGCGCCGTCTACCCAGTCAAGGAACTGAGGTCAGGCGGCGCAGAGGTCACCGGCTTCTTCTTCAACCACAACATCCATCCCTACACCGAGTTCCGCGCCCGAAGAAACGCCGTCCGCGAATACGCCGGGATGATCGAGCTCGAGGTCATCTACCGAAACGAGTACCTCCTCGAAGAGTTCCTTGCCAACGTCGCCGGCAATCCGCAATCGCGTTGCGGCTACTGCTACCACTCCCGGCTGGAGGAGACCGCCAAGACGGCGGCCGAGCAGGGATTTCCCGCCTTTTCCTCGACGCTTCTCTACAGCAGGTACCAAAATCACGATCTGATCAGGGAGTTCGGGGAGAAACTGGGAGAGCGCTACGGGGTGAAGTTCCACTACGACGATTTCAGGCGTGGGTGGCAGGACGGGATCGATCTTTCGAAGGAGATGGGGCTCTATCGGCAGAAGTATTGCGGCTGCATCTACAGCGAAAAAGACCGCTATGTGAGAAAATAGGTTCCGAAAACCTTCCCTCACCCCTGCCCCTCTCCCCCAGTGGGGGCGAGGGGAGTTGAAAAAAAAGGGAGAGGGTGGCCGAAGGCCGCGCCCACATTACCCTCGCCCCCTTGGGGGAGAGGGTGGCCGAAGGCCGGGTGAGGGTGGTTTTTGAAGTTAGAACAAGAAGGTATCGTCCATGCCTCAATTCGGTAAATCGCTCATCGTTATCGGTCTTGTCATCGCCCTTATCGGCGTGATCCTGACCCTGGCCGGCCGCATCCCCTGGCTCGGCCGGCTTCCCGGCGACATCTATGTCAAGCGGGAGAACTTCACCTTCTACTTCCCGCTCGCCACAAGCATCATCGTCTCCATCGTCCTATCCTTCATCCTCTGGCTTTTCCGGAAATAACAATCGGCCATCGTGTAGGTTGCGTTGAACGGCTTCTTCGTGAAACGCAACGATCCCCGTGGAGGCCGTCGCGTTTCGTACCTCAACGCGACCTACGCTATCTCACCTACCCTATCTCGACGATCTTCCCGCCCCGGTTCAACTGGAACAGGTGCCCCCGCCAGAGGACACGGTTTCCCACCAAGGAGAGCGCCCAGACCCCGAACGATAACGCGTCCCGGATCGGCAACAGCCAAAGCCAGCCGGGAAGGAGCCGATCCTTGACGTAGGCGCGGCTGTAACCCAGGCACGCCAGGCTGCGGACCAGGTAGAGAAGCGCCGCCGCCGCGAAGCCGGCCGCCGAGAAGCCGGAGAGAAGGAGAGCCGCGAGTGCTCCCGGGAAGGGCAGCGTGATGCCGGAAGCGAGATACCCGCCGGGACGGGAGACCCGCATGGTCCGCCCCCAGCGCAGCTGCCGCACGAGCACCTCGGAGACCGATTCGCTCCCCTTCATGATGCTCTCGACGAAGTAGGGGGAGAGCTCAAGCTTGAAGCCGGCGCGGTGGATCATGTTGCCGAGCTGGTAGTCGTCGGCCAGGTAGTCGACCAGCGCCTCGAAGCCGCCGATCTTGTCGAGCGCGCTCTGGCGTACCGCCATCGATGCCCCCAGGGCGAAGCTCAGCCCTTCCAGCTTGACCGCCGCCATGACGTTGGGGACCATCTCGCAGGAGAAGCCGAGCGCCTCGACAGCGCAGCCTACCCCTTGGACGCCGGAGGTGCGGTAGAGGGAGGTGACGAGCCCCACCTCGGGGTCGGCGAAGGGGGCCATGACCTCGGCCAGGTAGGTGGGACGGACGCGGATGTCGCTGTCGCAGACGATGAGGAAGGGGTGCCTGGCCTTGGCACGGGCGTGCATGAGGTTGCAGACCTTGTAGTTGGCCCCGTGGATGCCGCCGTCGATGACGAGCTCGATGTCGACCTCGGGGAAGGCGGCCACCACCTCCCTGATCACCGAGATGACGGGGTCGGTGGTGGAGGCGACGGCGAAGACGATCTGGTACTCGGGGTACTCCTGGCGGCAGAAAGAGGAGAAGTTTTCGAAGCTCTCGCCATCCATTCCCTTGACCGGCTTGAGGATGGAGACCGGCGGCGTGTAGCCGGGAAGGGGCTTCCGGCTGCCGAAGAAGCTCCGGCCGCAGTAATAGGTCAACCCGGCATACACCATGGCCGGCGCGGTGGCGATGAATGGTAAAACATTGCGGAGCATCGAGTACCTCTAAAAGACGAGCTTAAAAACTGCCCTCACCCGGCCTTCGGCCACCCTCTCCCCCAACGGGGGCGAGGGTATATTCTGGAGACCTTCGGCCACCCTCTCCCCCAATGGGGGCGAGGGTTTAATCTGGAGGCCTTCCCGTAAAGGGGAGGGGTTATTCAATATTCCCTCGCCCCCATTGGGGGAGAGGGGCAGGGGTGAGGGAAGGTTTAGACTTTTTCCACCCACACCAAATACGGTGCCACCTTGGAACGGTTCATCTGGCGGCTCGTCCAGACGTTAAAGCGGCGCGGGTCGAGCGCGGCCGCCCACTCCTCTACCGCCTGCGCTTCCTCCGGCCCGCCGGGATGCCCGGTGTAGAGGGCAACGGTGATTATCCCCGCCGGCTTCAAAAGGGAAGCCGCCTGCCCGAGCGCCGCAACAGTCGATTCCGGGGAGGTCACCAGCGAGCAATCTCCGCCGGGAAGGTACCCGAGGTTGAAGACCACCGCCGAGAGCCCCTCCGGCACGAACCCTGAAAGTTCCTCGTGCCCGGCCTGAACGAGTTCCACCCGCCCGGCCAGCCCCTTCTCCTCCAAGAGCGCACGAGTCGCCTCGATGGCCACCCGCTGCAGGTCAAAGGCCCAGACGCGCCCCCCCTCCCCTACCAGCTCGGCCAGGAGTGCGGTGTCGCCGCCGTTGCCGCAAGTGGCATCGACCGCCAGCTCCCCCGCGCTAACGTGCCCGGCGAGCAGGAAATGGGAAAGCGGCACCGCCCCCCGCAATTCCCCCCTCGCTTCCCTGGCTTCCGCCGCCACGGCCGCCCCTACTTCTTCCCCGCCAGTTCGAGCACGGCGGGGAGGGTGATCATGAAGGCGATCTGGCAGGCGACCATGCCGAGCGACATGACGGCGCCGATGGAGAAAACTCCCTGGTGGTGCGCCACCATCAAAGCTCCGAAGCTTGCCATGATGGTGAGGGTGTTGAGAAGGACCCCCACGCCGGTACTGGAGGTCACCACGGTGGCGGCGCTCTCGTCCTCGCGCCGGAAGCGGTTGATGATGTAGATGCCGGAGTCGACCGCAATCCCCAGGACGAGCGGCATGACGATGATGTTGGCGGAGTTGAAGCTGATCCCGAAGATCCACATCCCGGCCACCATGAAGAGTATCCCCACCACCAGCGGCACGAGGCCGATGAGGGCGAACTTGATGCTCCGGAAGGCGACCAGCAGGATCCCGACGATGGCCACGAAGGCATAGATGAAGGCCATCCGGTAGGCGTCGCGCATGATGGTCATCGACTCGTACACCATGACCGGTTCGCCGGTGGCATGGGGCTCGATCCTTCTCACGTCGTCAAGGAAGGCCTTGAGCGGTTTCAGGTCGAAGATCTCGTTCTTGGGCGCCACCTGGAGCATGAGCTTGCCGGTCTTGCCGACGAAGCGCGCCCGCAGGTCCGCCGGGATGTCCTGGTCGCCGACCGGGTGGGCGTTCAGGCTCTGTTTCAAGAGGGCGATCTTTTCCGGGAGCTCGGCGAACATCCCCCCCTGGAAATCCTGCAGCATCCCGACCGCGTTCTTGTCGCGCTCCTTGTCGAGCTTGGCGAAGAAAGCGTCGAGCACGGTGAGGAACTTGCCGACCGGCTTGGCCTCCGGGCGCCGTTGCTGCTCGAGCCTGGCCTTGACCTTCACCACCGCGTTCCTGAAATCCTCGAAGACGCGGGGGAGCTCCATGAGGGAGAGCTCCGGCTCGTACTTCTGCGGCTTGACCTGGTCGAGCTCCTGCCGAATGGCGGCCAGCTCGGCGAGCTTCTCGGGCTGCTGGTCGGGGACGAAGGTGTTGATGCTCACCACGTGGTCCACGGTGGGAAGCGCCTCCAGCTTCTTGGTCTTCTCGGCGGCCTCGGCAGGGTTGTTGGCGGTGGCCACGGCGAAGTAGCCCGCGTTCTCCTTGCTGCTCATGAGCTTGTAGGCGTAGGTCACCGACTGGAGCCCCTTGGCCTGCAGGTTCATGAGGTTGTAGTCGAAGGAGATCTTCGACAGCGGATAGAGCGACGCGGCGCAGAGAACGGCGGTGGCCGCGATCACGAAACGGGGATGCCCGAAGAGGAGCATGGAGAGCCGGGGAAAGCGCGGGGCGGATTCGGCGTGGGCAACCCGGCGCGGCTTTCTCCAGCGGGCCAGCAGGACCAGCATGGCGGGGAGCACGGTGAAGGTCACCGCGACGCAGATGGCGACCCCGCCGGCGGCGATGATCCCCAGTTCGGCGATGCCGCGGAAATCGGTGAAGACGAAGGTCAAAAAGGCGGCGGCCACGGTGGCGGCGGCCATCACGATCGCCCAGACGTTACGCTGAAGGCCGATGCCGATGGCGTCCAGCTCCTGCTGCCCAAGCCGGAGCTCCTCCTGGTAGCGGAGCACAAGCTGGATCCCGTACTCGATCCCGATCCCGATCAGCATGATGGCGAACACCATGGAGAGGATGTTCAGGTGGCCGACCGCGGCGGTGGCGAACCCGAAGGAGAGCGAGATGGCGACCAGAAGGGAGATCATGGCGGCGAAGACGTTGAGCACCCCGCGGAAGGCCAGAAGCAGGAGCACCACGGTGAGCGCGAGCGACACCACGGTGGCGATGGAGATGTCCCGCTGGCTGGTGGTCATCTCCTCGTTCTCGAGGACCGGCGAGCCGGTGAGGCCGACCGTTACCCCCTTGAACTCGGGAAGCTTCCGGAGCTTGGCCACCTCGGCGCGCACCTTGGCGATGGCGGCCTGGGCCGGGACGAAGCCGGTCATCTTTCTCACCGGGAGCGCGGTCAGGATCTGCTGCTTGCCCGCCTTGGCGAAGGAGGAATCCTGGCTCATGAACATCCCCTCGATGGAGGGGGGAGCCCCCCCCGCCGCACCGAAGGTGGAGAAGCCGGTCCCAAGCTTGTCGAGCATGAAGACGATCTCGGGAAGCTTCGAGTTGTCCCCGGCGACGTAGGCGTCCATGGTCCTCGTCATGTAGGTGAAGAGGGTCTGCACCGACGGCGACCTGGAGAGCTCCTTCAGGGCCGGGGTGGCCAGGGTGATGTTCCGGTGGAGCTCCTTTAGGTCGGAAAGCGGCATGAAGAGCAGGCCGTTGTCCCGGAAGAAGGGGAGCGCGTAGGGATAGAAGACCTGGGCGAAGTGCTCTTTGTCGGCGGAAAGGGCGTCGAAGAGCTTCTGGCCGAAGGCGCCGGCCTTCTCGGCGTCCTGGCTTTCGATGACCGCCACTATGTCTTCGGGGTCGCCGAACTCAGCACGATAGGCCTGATAGTCACGGTTGAAGGATGTGTTCTTCGGCATCAGGTCATCCCGGCCGGTGAGAAACTCCATCCGCTGTGAGGTATACACAAGAGAGAGCGCCGACAGTACCAAGGCCACCAACACGACCAGCCAGGGATGTCTCGACGAGAGGGAAAAGAGTGCGCTCCGCGATTTCGCGTTTTCGTTCATAGTTATCCTGCCTTCCTTTGCCCCGGGTCAAAGAGATGCAACCTAGCACACCATTGGGGGCTAAATCAAGATTCGGCAGCGAAACCGACGATTTAATAGATACATAGGCAATCCGCGATCAAAAAAGGGTGTACCTTTGAGCAAAGTTATGGTATTTCTGCCAGCTTGTAACTAGCATTAAAACCGATACACTGCATGAACTTACGCCAATCCACCAAAAGGAGTTTGTGGTGACATCCCCCTTCAAGCACCCCATATCACCCGCACTAACTTCATTCAACGGGCCCGCCGTCGAACCGGAGAAGGTCGTCGGCCAGAACCAGGGAGCCAAGGTACACCGGCTTCCCCCTTCCATCTGGAAGCGGAAGCCGGGGAGCGCGCAGACCCAACTCGACGTAGCGATCGAAGCAAGCAGGGATTTCTTTTTCAGAGAGCAGCTCCCGCAGGGGTACTGGTGGGCCGAGCTCGAATCGAACACTACCATCACCGCCGAATATATCATGCTGTTTCACTTCCTGGGTCTGGTCGACCACGAGAAACAGCGCAAGATGGCCAACTACCTCCTCTCCAAGCAGACCGAGGACGGCTCCTGGACCATCTACTTCGGCGGCCCCGGCGATCTCTCCACCACGGTGGAGGCCTACTTCGCGCTGAAACTCGCCGGCTACCCGGCCGAACACCCGGCCATGCAGAAGGCGCGCGCCTTCGTGCTGGAGCACGGCGGGATCATCAAGACCCGCGTCTTCACCAAGATCTTCCTGGCCCTTTTCGGTGAGTTCGCCTGGTTCGGGGTCCCGAGCATGCCGGTGGAGCTCATGCTCCTCCCCAACTGGGCCTACTTCAACATGTACGAGCTCTCCAGCTGGGCCCGGGCCACCATCATCCCGCTTTCGGTGGTGATGACCAACCGTCCGGTGAAGAAGCTTCCCCCCTCCATGCGCGTGCAGGAGCTCTTCGTGAGGCCCCCGCGCCCCATCGATTATACCTTTACCAAGGAAGACGGGATCCTCACCTGGAAGAACTTCTTCATCGGCGTGGACCACATGCTGAAGGTCTACGAGAGAAGCCCGATCCGTCCCTTCAAGAAGCGGGCGATGGCGGTAGCCGAGAAGTGGGTGCTCGATCACCAGGAGAATACCGGCGACTGGGGCGGTATCCAGCCGGCCATGCTGAACGCCATCCTCTGCCTGAACGCGCTCGGGTACCCGAACGACCACCCGGTCATCGTGCGCGGGATGGAGGCACTGGCCAACTTCTGCATCGAGAGCGACGACCAGCTCGTTTTGCAGTCCTGCATCTCGCCGGTCTGGGACACCGCGCTCGCCCTGAAGGCGCTCACCGACGCCGGGGTCCCCAACGACCACCCGTCGCTCGTCAAGGCCGCCCAGTGGCTCCTCGACAAGGAAGTGAGGAAGCCGGGCGACTGGAAGATCAAGGCACCGGAACTCGAGGCGGGGGGCTGGGCCTTCGAATTCCTCAACGACTGGTATCCGGACGTCGACGACTCCGGCTTCGTGATGATGGCCCTCAAGGGGATCAAGGTCAAAGACCGAAAGCACATGGAAGGTGCCATCAAGCGCGGCATCAACTGGTGCCTGGGGATGCAGAGCAAGAACGGCGGCTGGGGCGCCTTCGACAAGGACAACACCAAGTACCTCCTGAACAAGATCCCCTTCGCCGACCTGGAGGCGCTGATCGATCCCCCGACCGCGGACCTGACCGGCCGCATGCTGGAGCTGATGGGGAACTTCGGCTACTCGAAGAACTACGACGCCGCCGTCCGCGCCCTGGACTTCCTGAAGACCACCCAGGAGCCGGAGGGGTGCTGGTGGGGACGCTGGGGTGTCAACTACCTCTACGGCACCTGGTCGGTTCTTTGCGGCCTGCAGGCGATCGGCGAGGACATGACCCAGCCCTACATCCGCAAGGCGGTGAACTGGATCAAGTCGCACCAGAACATCGACGGCGGCTGGGGCGAGACCTGCGAGTCGTACCACGACCGCACCCTGATGGGTATCGGCGAGAGCACCGCCTCCCAGACCGGCTGGGCGCTGTTGGCCCTGATGGCGGCGGGCGAGGCGAACTCGTCGGCGGTGACCCGCGGCATCCAGTACCTGATCTCCACCCAGAAGGCCGACGGCACCTGGGACGAGACCCAGTACACCGGCACCGGGTTCCCCAAATACTTCATGATCAAGTACCACATCTACCGCAACTGCTTCCCGCTGATGGCGCTCGGCACCTACCGCGAGCAGACCGCGGGCAAGGAGTAGGCTTAGGCCGTGAAAGCGTTCGTCACCGGGGCCACCGGTTTCATAGGTGCCAGCATCGTCCGGGAGCTTCTGAAGGACGGAGTGGAGGTGCGGGTGCTCGCCCGCCCCGGCTCCGACCGGAGAAACCTCGACGGTCTCGAGGTGGAGATCTTCGAGGGTGACCTCTCCGACCAGGCGTCGCTTACCCGGGGCCTGGCCGGCTGCGGTCGGCTCTTCCACGCCGCCGCCGATTACCGGCTCTGGACGAAGAACCCTGCTTCCATGTACGATGCCAACGTCGGGGGGACCACCAGGATCCTCACCGCCGCCCTCGAAGCAGGTGTCGAAAAGGTCGTCTATACCTCCAGCGTCGGAACGCTGGGGAACCCGGGGGACGGCACTCCCGGGACCGAGTCCACCCCGGTGGATTTCGGGCAGATGGTCGGGGACTACAAGAAGAGCAAGTTCCTGGCCGAGCGTGCCGCCGAGGGGTTGATCGAGAATGGGCTTCCCCTGGTGATCGTCAATCCCTCCACCCCGGTGGGGCCGATGGACATCAAGCCGACCCCGACCGGGAAGATCATCGTCGATTTTTTGAACGGAAAGATGCCGGCCTATCTCGACACCGGATTGAACCTGATCGACGTCGAGACCTGCGCGCGGGGGCACCTGCTCGCGGCTGAAAAGGGAAGGATCGGGGAGAAGTACATCCTCGGCAACGAGAACCTGACCCTGGCCCGCATCTTCACCCTGCTTTCCGAGATCACCGGTCTTAAGGCCCCCAAGGTCAGGCTCCCCTACTACCCCATCCTGGCCGCAGCCTATGTGAACGAGGCGATCTCGGCCGTGACCGGGAAGGAGCCGCTCATCCCGCTCGCCGGGGTGCAGATGGCAAAAAAATTCATGTACTTTGACCCGTCCAAGGCGGTAGCCGAACTGGGGCTCCCGCTCACCCCGATCAAGGGATCCTTGGAGCGCGCGGTCGATTGGTTCCGCAGCCACGGCTACGCGAAGTAGCCTCCCTACGTCCCCCCCTATACCCTCTCCCCCCGGGAGAGGGTGGCCGAAGGCCGGGTGAGGGAGGTTTTCGTCGCCACCAGCTGCCCAGGTTGGCGCCTCCGTTGAGGCAGCGCCCTCCTGCATATAGTGCGTTCACCTATTTTTTCCTTTTCTCTAAGTACGGGTCGATACATGTACAAGCTCCTTTCCAAGATCAATGGTCCCGGTGACCTGAAGAAGCTCAAGACCGACGAACTGGTGAAGCTCGCCGACGAAGTGCGCGAGTTCCTTCTGGAGACCGTCCCCAAGACCGGCGGGCACCTCGCCTCCAACCTCGGCTGCGTCGAGCTCTCCATCGCCCTTCACTACTGCTTCAACTCCCCGGTGGACAACATCGTCTGGGACGTCGGCCACCAGGCCTACACCCACAAGATCCTCACCGGCCGCCGCGACCGCTTCCACACCCAGCGCTGCTACAAGGGGCTGAGCGGTTTCCCGAAGCGAAGCGAGTCTCCCCATGACGCCTTCGGCGTCGGGCACTCCTCCACCTCGATCTCGGCGGGACTCGGGATGGCGGTCGCCCACGCACTTTCCGGCGACGACAGCCGCGCCATCGCGGTGATCGGCGACGGCTCGCTCACCGGCGGCATGGCCTTCGAGGCCCTGAACCAGGCGGGGCATCTCAGAACGAACCTGATCGTGGTCCTAAACGACAACGAGATGTCGATCTCCAAGAACGTGGGGGCGCTATCCTCCTTCATCTCCAGGAAGATGACCGGCGGCTACTACCGCGGCCTCAAGAAGGAGATGGAAGGGCTCATCTCCTCCATCCCGGCCATCGGCGGGAACATCCTGCACTTCGCCAAGAAGGCCGAGAACACCCTGAAGGGGTTCCTGACCCCGGGGACACTGTTCGAAGCGCTCGGCTTCGAGTACGTCGGCCCCCTTCCCGGCCACGACATCCCCACCATGATCGGCGTGCTGGAGAACGTGAGGCACCTGGAAGGGCCGATCCTTCTCCACGTGATGACCAAGAAGGGGAAAGGGTATCCGCCGGCCGAGCAGACTCCCGACAAGTTCCACGGCATCGCCCCGGTGAAGCCTGCCAGCGCGGCGCCCGCCAAGCCGGCTCCCCCCTCCTACACCCAGGTGTTCGGCGAGACGCTGGTGAAGCTGGGGGCTACCGACAAGAAGATCGTCGCCATCACCGCCGCCATGCCGGACGGCACCGGGCTCTCCCCCTTCGCCAAGGCCTACCCCGACCGTTTCTTCGACGTCGGCATCGCCGAGCAGCACGGCCTCACCTTCGCGGCGGGGCTTGCCGCGGAAGGGTTCCGTCCGGTGGCGGCCATCTACTCGACCTTCCTGCAGCGCGCCTACGACCAGGTGTTCCACGACATCTGCCTGCAAAAACTCGGCGTCACCCTGGCGCTCGACCGCGCGGGGCTGGTCGGCGACGACGGCCCGACTCACCACGGCGCCTTCGACATCTCGTACCTAAGGCACCTGCCGGAATTGACCGTGATGGCGCCCAAGGACGAGAACGAGCTGCAGCACATGCTGAAGACCGCCATCTACCTCGGCCGTCCGGTTTCCCTTCGCTACCCGCGCGGCGCAGGTTTCGGGGTCGCGATGGACAAGGAGATCAAGGAACTCGAGATCGGCAAGGGGGAACTGCTCCTGGAAGGAAGCGACGTCACCCTGGTGGCCATCGGCTCCACCGTCTATCCTGCCCTGGAAGCCGCCGAGCTTCTCAAGGAGAAAGGGATCTCCGCCGGGGTGGTCAACGCCCGCTTCGTGAAGCCGCTCGACACCGCGCTGATCCTTGGCGAGGCGAAGAAGAGCGGCTGCATCGTCACCGTCGAGGAGAACTCGCTGCAGGGCGGCTTCGGCAGCGCCGTACTCGAGGCGATCTACGACTCCGGGCTCTCCTCCATCCGCGTGAAGCGGCTCGGGATACCGGATCACTTCGTCGAGCACGGCAGCCAGGCGGAACTCAGGAGAGATCTCGGGATCGACGGCGCCGGGATCGCCGAATCCACCGAAGCCTTCGTCAGGAAGGCCGAAGAAGGCGGCCGTCAGCAACTGGCCCGCGTGAAGTAATCCAGTACGGCGACAAAGAACAAACGGGACCGGTCATAGGGCGCCCCATTAACCCTTTGACTCGTCCCGTTTTATCGTGTAATAAATGCGCCGCGCTTTTCCCGCAAGGGAGCCTGGCCTGTAATGGCACTCAACGACTCGAAGTAAGGTAAGGAAAGAAAACCATGCGTTTCCCGATGCGACTCAACTATGACCTGACCAAATACATCGTCTCCAACAAGATGAAGAAGAACGACAAGTATCCGCTGGTGCTGATGCTTGAGCCGACCCATCTTTGCAACCTTGCCTGCTCCGGCTGCGGCAGGATCCGTGAGTACGCCGACACCATCCAGGCGATGATGAGCCTTGAGGAGTGCCTGGCCTCCGTGGACGAGTGCCCGGCACCGGTAGTGACCATTACCGGCGGCGAGCCGTTCCTCTATCCCCACATCTTCGAGCTGATCGAGGCGGTCCTCGAGCGTGGCAAGCACATCTATCTCTGCACCAACGCGCTGTTGCTCGAGAAGGCGCTCGACAAGATGAAGCCGCACCCGAACTTCGTCCTGAACGTCCACATGGACGGCATGGAAGAGACCCACGACCGGATCCTCGAGCGTCCCGGCACCTTCAAGATCGCCATGAGCGCCATCAAGAAGGCCAAGCAGTTGGGCTTCAGGCTCTGCACCAACACCACCATCTTCAAGGAGACCGACCTTGTCGAGATCGAGATGCTCTTCTCGCACCTCAAAGAGATGGGCGTCGACGGCTTCCTGGTGGCGCCGGGCTTCGGCTACGAGGCGGTAGGCGAGAAGCTCTTTTTGGAGCGCCGCGAGATCCAGAAGAAGTTCGAGCAGGTCTTCGAGATGAGCAAGCGCTTCCCGTTCTTCTCCACCCCGATGTATCTCCGCTTTTTGAAGGGCGAGAAGGAGCTCCAGTGTACCCCGTGGGGGAACCCGACCAGGAACCCGCAGGGTTGGAAGGCCCCCTGCTACCTGATCACCGACGCCCACTATGGAAGCTTCAAGGAGATGATGGAGAAGACCGAGTGGGACAAGTACGGCGTCGGCAAAGACCCGCGTTGCGCCCAGTGCATGATGCACTGCGGCTTCGAGCCCACCGTCGTCTCCGAGATCGGCAAGAGCTGGAAAGACATGTGGGAAATGTTCCTGTGGAACCTGTCCTAAAGCACGTAAGAATGCAAGACGGCAAAGCCCGCTCAACTCCTACAGGTGAGCGGGCTTTTTTTATTCGCACAGAAGCCTTGTGCCAAACAGCCTATCATTTTTTCAAAATGGCGCGGGCTGCTTTTATAGTCTCGACCACTTTATCCTCGAACTTCTTCGTCAAACTCTTATCCACTTCCAAGGTACCTTTGCGGTAATTCAATTTAATAACGACTGGCACGACGAAATGTGCGTTGCTAGGGGAGGTAGCGTTATAAAGGCCGATTATCTTGACGCTGCTATCGGGATAGCGATCACTAAAAGACAAGGCCCTGATTGAATCGCAAGACCATGGATGAATTCTAATTCAAAATGCACCACCCTGAAGGAGGGGTAAAAAAGAAGGGACACAGTGAGTTTTTCTGGTAGTTTGGAAGCGCCAACGACCAAACCTCAGAAGGAGAACCCACCGTGCCCCACAAGCATCTTAGCGCAGAAGAACGCTCGTGCATTGAAATTTTTCTCGGCCAGGACATGAGCAGCAGAGATATCGCCGCTGCTCTCAATCGGGCCCATTCATCGATAACCCGGGAGATCAGGCGGAACAGGTCCCTTAGTGGCTACCGAGGCCAGACGGCCCAGAAGAAGGCCGATACGCGGCGCAAACAGCCGAGGCATTTTCGTCGTCAAGAGCATGATCCTCTCGTGAAATACGTCGACAAGAAACTGCGTAACGATTGGTCCCCGGAGCAGATTGCTAACCGAATTCAGATTGACTACCCCGACGACGACCGAATGCGGATCAGCGTCGAAGCCATATATGCTTGGGTCTATACCGCAACTCGCCAGGGAAGCACCATTCACAAGCACCTTAGGAGAGGTCGCAGCCGTCGCCGGCAGCAGAAGCTCTACGGGAAAGGAAAGCGCTTCTTTCCTGAACGTGTCGGCATTGCCGATCGCCCCGAGGAGGTCACCTCTCGTGAACGCTTTGGCGACTGGGAAGGGGATATGGTGTCGGGTTCCTCGGGCAAGCCTGCTCTTGCCACGTGCGTCGAGCGAAAGAGTCGATTTCTTGTGGCGGCAAGAACCGAGGATAAAACGGCTGCCTCCTTCAACGCTGCCATCACTGCGGAAATGCGGTTAATCCCCGAGGACTTGCGAAAGACATTGACGGTGGACAACGGTTCCGAGATGGCGTGTTTCAAAGAACTGGAAGCTCAAACAGGACTGACGACATATTTCTGCGACGCGCATTCTCCCTGGCAGCGCGGAACTAACGAGAACTTCAATGGGCTACTGCGGCAGTACTTTCCCCGGGGTACAACCTTCCGCAGTGTCAAAGAAGAGGCGGTACAGAAGGCAGTCGATCGGCTAAATAACCGCCCCCGCAAGTGTTTAGACTACCGGACGCCCGCTGAGGTCTTTGCTACTGCCCTCGCTGGTGCATTTGCAACTTGAATTGACA